>JAFGIS010000212.1 GCA_016929495.1 Polyangiaceae bacterium
AAACGCGAGGGCCCAGGTCGCCCAGGTCGACCTCCTGCCGAGACAGGCCCCGCCGGCGTGATGCGGTGGCGAGTGCTCAGAGAAGCCCGGCAACCAGCGCCAGGGTGGCAGCAACGAACCCCACGACGCATGCGATCACGACGGACAACTCCCACCGCTGCCCCCGCGTGGGCATGGCCGTGCCCAGGGCTACGGCCGCAGGCGTCGGGGGCGTGGCCTGCTTCTGGTGCGCCTCGACCGCCGTCGCAGGCGTGGCAGCAGTCGGGCGCCGCTGCTCCGAAGTGGTCGGCCGCGGTCCGGGCACGTGCACTCGCGGAACCGAGGGGGCCCTGGGGATCCGCGGGTCGCGCAGCTGGTCATCGGAAACGAGTCTCGGCTCCGAGGCGATCAACAGGTCAGCGCGTCGGAACCCGGACTCGGCGTTGGGCCACGCCTCGGGTTCGAGGGACGCCGGGCGCGCGGGGAAGATGGCCGGGTAGCCCCGTGCGGGTATCTCTCGTTGTGGCCTGTCGCTCAACCTGATCCTCCAGGGCCGTGGGTTTGGTCGTCATGGATGGGCGCGCGTCCGCGGGCAGCGGGCGGACCTTGCCGGGTCGGACCCAGAGTTCCGCCTCCATGACGGCCCGGCCAGTTGGCGCGTTAAGACGGGGCGCCCGCGTCTCTGCCGGGAAGTTGGCCCGTGCGAACAGCAGAGGCCGGTGTGGGGAGCTGTCTTCTTCTCGCCCACTGGACTTGGCCTGGGCGACTCTTCCCGGGTTCACTCGAGCTCGGCCAAGCGTCGCTCGAGGTCGGTCAGGGCGACGCGCCTGCCGTTGAGCGTATAGCCCGGGGTCCCAGCCAGCTTGAGCTTGCGCGCCTCGCGGACTTCGTCGTCGATGCGGGCGAACACGTCGGGCCGGGCCATGCATCGCTTGAGCCGACCTTCATCGAGCTTCACGTCCGCGGCTGCCCGGGCCCAATCGAGCCTCAGGTTGGAAGCGTGCGCGAACAGCCAGCGGTCCATCTGCCAGAATCGGCCTTGTTCTTGCGCGCAGTAGGCAGCGCGAGCCTGGACGCAGGAGAACTCGCCCCCGACGTGGCAGCGCATGCGCGGGTTCTGACGACGCACCAATCGGATCTGGTCGGGGTGACGCGCCAGCTCGGCCAGAATGCGGCTCGATAGGACACGACAGTGGGGGCAGAGGTAGTCGCTGAACTCCTGCACCTCGAGCTTCGGGTGCGCGGCGCCGAGCCACGGGTAGCCCTTGGGCGTCACGCCCGACGCGAAGGGAACGTCACCGCGAAAGGTGAAGGCGCCCCAGTAGCGAGGCAGAAGCAGCATCAGCGCCGCCCCGAGTCCCACGACGGGCGCGAACACGTAGCTCCACGTCGAGGCCTGCCACCCGTCGCGGACGAGCTCCGTGCGCCGCCGAAGCGCCACCCCCAAGAGCACCCAGCTGGTGACGTGGACGATCTCGCAGAACAGGCAGACCGCGCCGATGGCAAACAGCTCGATGGCGAGCAGGCCGACCGAGGCGAGCGCGGCCACGGCCGACAGGGGCACCAGCCAGATCGAGCGCCGCCAGGCAGCCACGAACAGCGCCAGGAACCCGAGCGCCCCCCAGATCGGAAGCGGCAGACCGAAGAGGACCGCATACCGCGAGAGCGTCACGCTCAAGCAATCGATCCGCGCGCCCACCGTGCACACGCTCGAAGCGGCCGGAGCGAGATAGGCGCGCAGGTGGATGCCCTCGAGAACGAGGGAGGTCAGAAGACCAACGGCCGCCAGCAGGGCTGGCAGCCGTTGATCGATGCGCCGGGACAGTCCCATGCGCCGAGGTTACCGCTGAACGGTTCCGGAGCTAGCTGCTGAAGCCGCTCGTCAGCTTTCCTGCGAACTTGGCCTGGGCCTCGAAGTTGGCCTCGGCATCCCCGCCGAGTTTCTTGAGCATCTTGACGGACGCCGAGAGTGCATCGAAGGCGCAGTTGAGCCGGAAGACCGGGATGTCGGCGGTCAGCTTGCCGTCGATGCCGTCATCGATGACGCCTTGCAGAGCAACCTGCACCCCTTTGATCGGCGCTGTCTCGAACACGACCTTGCCGTCGACCTTGCCGGTGAACAGGGCCTGGTACTGGGCAACGCCCTGGAGCATGGCGATGCCGTGCACCTTCAGAGCCTCGATTTCGGCCTTGAACTGCGCCTGGGCGGATGCCTCGACGTCGGCCTTGAAGTCGAAGCCGATGTCGAGTGACGGCGGCTTGCATTCGACGTTGGCGCTGGCCTGAGCGCTGGCCTGGGCCTGGCAGTCTGCTTTCGCACTGCATTTGGCCGACGCTGACGGAGGCGTTGCCTCGCCTTCACAGCCGCCGGAGCACTCGGCCTTGCACTCGCCTTGGCACTCGACGTTGCCCTTGCATTGCGCCGAGCCCTGGTCGACCAGGCAGCTGCCGGAGCACTTGCCTTCGCACTTGGCCGCGGCGCTCAGCTCGCAGGTACCGGAGCACTTGCCGTCACACTCGCCGCTGCACTCCATCTCGCCGTCGGCGTTCTCCACCTCGGCGGAGCAGGTGCCGTCGCACTCGCCGTGGCAGGTGCCTTTGCATTCGGCCGCGGCCTCAAGCTCGCACGTGCCTTCGCACTGGCCTTCGCACTCGATGCTCGGCGCCTGGACCTTGCACGAGAACTCGCCGGAGCACTCGCCGGAGCACTCGCCGGAGCACTTGCCCTCGCACTTGACCTTGACGCTGCCCGGATCGACTTCTACGTCGCAGCCGGCCTTGGCTTCGCACTTGGCCTGTGCGTCGACGGCCACCGAGAGGTTGGCCGAGCACTTGGGCGGCGCGTACTTGATCATGAGGCCACCGTCGACATTGGCATCGATCTCGGCCTCGATCTGGGCGATGAGGTCATCGACGCGCGCGCTGAGCTTGGCGCCGGCCTCTGCTTTCGGCAGGCCGAACGCCAATTCGAGCGCAGCGAGATCCGCGGCGAAGTTGGCCTGCACCTTGAGGGCAGCGCTGTTCAAGTCGGCAACGGCCTTGAAGAAGCCGTCGAGCTTGGCGTTGCCCGAAATGCCGATATCGCCCTCTGCGACCACGCCACACGGTCCGCAGAGGTCCTCGCCGGTGCTGTCAGCCGCGTCCTTGACTTTCTCGCAGCCACCCGCGAGCAGTGCACCGATCATTACCGGGGCGACCAGAGCCGCCAGCCCAAACGTTGCCTTTCTCATGTTCTCTCAGCGCTCCTTGATTGTGATCCGCAGAGCCCGTTGGCCCCACGCCGTTACTGGATGGGACCCATCGACCAGTGGGGCGAGGCAGATGCTAGCTGCTCCGTCCGGTGGCGAGCGATCCGGTTTCGCGCTCTGCGCGCAGACTCCGTTGTTTTCGACCAGCATCCCGTACGGCCAGAACGAGACCGGCAGAGTGCCCCAAGCTCGTCCTGGCCACGGTCCATAAGCATGCGTGTCTTGGACGGAGCGGGCGCCCCGTCCATGCATGCCCAGTGTGGCTTTTTCGAACCTGGGCTCTCCCGGCTCATCGCTCCTCGGCCTACCAGGGTTGCTTTTCTACTGCGGTCCGAGCAGGCTGTCACCACTATTTCGGTCTGTCGCGTACGCGGTGACGCACCCGCATGGCGCCGAGATCATGTGCGCGACCGTGCGCAGGCCAGGTGGACACAATCCTGTTTCAGCAGAAGCGCCAGCGAGGGGACACGATCGTCGCGGGCTTTTGGGGCGTAGCGACGGCCGCCAGGCGGGCTCCTGTGCCAGGCGCGTCGGCCGAGCGAGCGGCCAGAGCAGGGCGAGCGGCGAACGCCTCGGGGCGGGCTCGGGCCTAGAACAGGACCCCGAGGTACCAGCGGAAGACGTGGGCGATGCCGGTGTCGATGTCCTGGCTGCCCAGGTTCCGGGAGAGGATCTCCACTTCCCCGGGCTGGTATTCGAGACCGCCGAGCGGGAACAAGACGCCGTACTGCAGCATGGTGTAGAAGCCGCCCATCTGCTCCACGTCGTCGTTGAGCGCGCCGTCCTTGCCCTGGAAGTAGACGGTGCCGTTGAGCTCGATGCCGAGGTCACGTTTGTGGCCCGGCGTCTGCACGAACTGGCTGGCGCGCGACCAGATGGCGGCGAACGCGCCGCCCAGCCGCTGCCCCTCTGGGTTGCGGAGGAAGTCGTACTCCACGCCGGGACGGAAGTAGTAGGTCCCCTGCACGCGGGTGAGCAAGTTGCGGTGCAGGATCAGATCCACCCGATAGTTTGGATTGAAGCGGAACGTCGAGAACGTGTCGTCTCCGAGCTGCGGCTGGAGGCCATTGAGGCCCGGGCTCAGACCGATCCCCCCGCCCTCCTGCGAAGCGTCCGGATCACCCGAGGCCCAGCCGGAGTGAAGGCTGAGCTTCAGGCGGTCTTCGACGAGCTTCTGCGATAGCTCGCCCGCGACGCCCCACTGGGAGATGCGCCAGCCTTCGTAGTTGGAGCCCCCGGGGTCCGTGTCGATCCCTTCGATCGTGCCCTGCACCGTGACGGCCTCGGCTTCGAACCGGAATTTCTTGTACAGGACCTGCAGCCAAACGTCCGGGATCCAGGCCTGCGCTCCGCGGCGGACGTAGCCGTTGTTCAGGTCTCCCAGGGTGCATCCGAGCGCATCCGCTCCGGTCGGAGCGCACATGCCGGCGGCGTCATTGGCGAGGAGCTGCTTGCGGTAGGTGAGGTAAATTCCACCGTTGACCACGAGCTTGCCCTTGGCGAGCGCGAGCTCGGTGAGCTCACTATCGAGCTTGCGCGCGATGATGACCGAGTATTGGTCGACATCGTCGAGCTGGCCGAGGTCGTATGCTTGCCCTTGCGGCAGGGAGAGGTGTCCACTCGTCAGCCCCTCGTTCGGAAAATCCCAGGCGCCGGAGAAATAGAGCGACAGCGGCTTGAGGCTCGTCGTGAACATGACGCGGTCGACGGTGGACTGGTAGTCCGCGTCGTAGTCGTCGCCGCCGTTGTGCAGGATGCCGAGTCCCCACTGATCCGGCATGCGTCCGAAGCGCAGCTGGCCGAGCGGGGTTTCGTACTCGGCCCACACGCGCTTGACCCGGATGCTGTCTTGCATGCTGTTGATGCCAGCGCTCGGGACCTCTTGCGTGTCGTCGTAGTAGCCGAACGGGACATAGCCCGAGCGCGGCACCACTTGGTAGCCCCCCGTCCCGCCGGCGGGTGCATTCTTGTACCCGGCCGGCGTGGAGCCGAGAACCAGGTTGTCGAGCAAGTCGACCTGGCTCATGACGCGCAGGTTGTCGGAGATGTGAAGCTCCGGATTGATGCGGAAGCGAACGTTCGCGCCGGCCTGAGTGTTGTTGCGGCAGTTGACGAGTTTGCCTGTCGGGTCGTCGGCATCTCCGGTGCCCGCCTCGTCCGGTGTGCACAGCCTGCCAGCTCCGTAGGAGTCGTTGACGCCCGTGTAGGTATTGTCGACCGGTTGCGGCCAGAGTGAGCTGCCCGGGGCGTCGCGGCGGTCGAGGGCAAACTTGTGGAACAGCTCGGCACGCAGGCGGAAGTAGCCGTGCAGCTCGAGCGTGGGCCGCGCGTGCGTCCACCACTGCTCGGCATAGACGCGGTCTGCAGGCGCTTCGGTTCGGCCCTGCGTCGAGCTCGAGCGCGGTGCGCCCTGCTCGGCGGCGGCTCCCATGCTCGCCTGAGGCAGAAGGGGCAGGCCTCGAACCGCAGGTGACGCCTGCTCGGCGGGCGGCGTGGGCGGCAGCTCCGCGGGCGGCTGCTCTTCAGGTTCGGGCTCGGCGCTGGGCTCGGGCGTCTCTGTATCGGCACGAGCTTCGCCCGCCGGCATACTCGGCTCCGGACCGCCTGCTGGCTCAGCGGGCTCTGCTGGGACGGGCTCGGCAGCAGGGGCGCGTTCTTGGGTGCGTACGGGCGGAGGGGCGGGCAGCTCGGCTCGGGCAGGCGGCGCCTTCTTTTCCGGGGCGGGCTGAGTTTGCGCCTGTGCCGCGGCAGAACCGAGAAGCACCACACCCGCCGCGAGGAGCAGAGCGTTGGATGCTGATTGCATGGTCATCGCTGGCCGTCGCATTGAGGCGATCGGCAGGGGCGGCGCTGGTTTCGCACGGCCGGGTGAAACCGTCAACGACGACCCCCTGCACTACTCAGGTCGGCTGAGCGGTCGCGCGCACCGTTCCGTCAGTGGCCTGTCTCCAAGACAGGGCACACAGAAGAGCTAGCCGCGATACCCGCTCATCACGTCGGTTCGCAGCCGTGCCGCCTCGTCGCGGGTGACTGCCGGCGTGCTCTGGGTGTGCCGGCGACCTGCTTGGGAGACAGCTCTCGCATTGCGAGCGAGCCGCTGCTGTGCGCTCCAACCCGGCGTGTCGGGCAGTCCCAGGGCCGCACGGAACGCCTCTCCCATTTGCAGAGCCGTGGGGAACCGGTGCACACGATCCTTGGCCAGGGCCCGGGCAAAGAGCACGTCCGCGACCTGGGGCGCCTGCGGCACCAGTTGCGTCAAAGGAGGCGGGCTTTCCTCGACCTGCGCGGTGCGTACCGCGATCTCGTTGCGCCCGGGGCGGTCGAAGGGCGTTGCACCGGTGAGCATTTCGAACGCCACTATCGCTGCCGAGTAGAGATCGGTGCGAGGATCGGGGTCCTCCCCCATGACCTGCTCGGGCGCCATATAGGCGCCGGTCCCAGGCGCCAGGCCGCCGGTCTGTCGCGCCTCGTCCGCCGGGACTCTGGCGATTCCAAAGTCCGTCAGCTTCGCGATGCCGTCCGAGCGGCAGACGACGTTGCTCGGCTTGACGTCCCGATGCACGATACCCAGGGCATGCGTGGCGGCAAGCGCGCCGAGGAGCTGGGACAAGTGGTGCCAGGCCGGAACCATGGGCATGCAAGGCAAACCGCCCGGGAGGCTCTGCTCGCGCGTGCGGGCGATGATGCGGTCGAGCGGTTCGCCCTCGACGAGCTCCATGACCAGCGCAAGCTGACGGCGCTCCTGCGACAGCCCGTAGAAACGCACGATGTTCGGGTGGTGCAGCCGCTCGAGCGCGGCAGCCTCGCGCAGAAATAGACGGTGGGCGCGCTCGCTGCCCTGCAGCAGCGGGCTCAGCAGTTTGATTGCGACCGGGTGCGGGGCTCTGTCGCGCTTCGGGCCGGCCGGGTTGTAGTACAGCCACCCTCGATGCACGATGCCCATTCCCCCCTCGCCGATGATCTCGCCGAGCACTGCGCGTCCCCAACCGAAGTCGAGCGTGTCGCCGCGAACGACCTGCGGCACGACCGTGGGCAGAGCATCGCCGCAGTGGGGGCAGTAGCGTGCTCCTCGTTCCTCGACGACGCTTCGACACCGCGCGCAGACGGCCACGCGCCAGCATACGCCAACGTGGCTCTGTTCGGGGACGTGCGGCAGGAGCTCTGATTACAGTCATACTAGAACCACGGATGCGGATAGCTGTCTGGGTACGCGCTGGCACATCGCCGGCCCGTCAGGCGAGTGGCCGAAGATGCCCGGACGGGTCCGGCCTTTCGGCGGCTCGTGACTCAGAGAACGCATGCACGTGTTGATGCGCCGTCGGGACGTGTGAAAGACTGACGCCCCTTGCCCGTGCTAGAGGGCCGAAGTCCCAATGAACAGAGCAACTGCCAACAAAGCACCTCGAACGAGCCACCCCCATGAGCGTCGCACTGAGCGCGCGTGCGATCGCGTTCACACTCGTCCTACGAGCCTCCGAGCACTACAGCAAGCTGCTCCGCTCGGCTCAGGAGCACTGTGCGCGGTCGCCCTCGTGTCGCTACCCGCCGTCGGCTACGCGCAACCGTCCATCGACGGCGACTTCAGTGTGCAGCGCTTCATGCCCGCGCCCGGTCCGCACAACTTCGTGACGACGCGCGGCGCTCGCGTGAGCGGCGAGATGGCCTTCTCCGCGGGCCTGGTCGCGTCCTACGCGTACCAGCCGTTCAGTGTCGTGAGCTGCGAGTCGGCGACCAACTGCGACGAGTCGAGTCCCCTGCGACACGACATCGATGTCGTCAAGAGCCTGGCGACGGCCGACGTCCTGGGCTCGTTCACTCCCATCCCCATGCTCCAGATCGGTCTGCGGGTTCCGGTGACGTGGGTGAGCGGCGATGGGATCAACGAAGCGGGTCTGGCCGCGGAGGGCGGGCTGAAGGCAGGCGGGCTCGGTGACATCGAGCTCGAAGCCAAGGCCCGGTTTTTCGGCGAGCCGGACGATACGCTGGTCCTCGGTGCCGCGGCCTTTGCCACTGCCCCGACAGGACGGGTCACGGCCGAGAACAGCTACATCGGCGACGAGAGTCTCTCGGCGGGTTTGCGTGCCATCGTCGATGTCTCGGCCAGCTCCGTGCTCGCCGCGGTCAATCTCGGAGGCGCATGGCGCAAGGCGGGGAGCGTCGGATCGGCGGACATGGGACCCGAGGCCCGCGTCGGTGTGGGCGTCGGCTATCAGGTCACTCCGCTGCTGTTGCCGATGGCGGAGCTCTATGCGACCAGTCGCCTCAATACCAAGGACGATGGCACGAACGTGGCCGAAGCTCTGCTCGGCGTGAAGCTCACGCCGGTCACCATGCCGTTCGTTTTCATGGCCGGTGGCGGCACCGGCTTGCTCAAGGGCGTGGGCGCACCGACGGCGCGGGGCTTCCTCGGAGTCTCCTACGTTTCCGAGGCTCGGGACCGTGACGAGGACGGGGTCCTGGACGACGTCGACCAGTGTCCCGCCATCGCCGAAGACCGCGATGGGTACGAAGACGACGACGGGTGTCCGGACAACGACAACGATGGAGATCTGCTCCCGGACAAGCAGGACAAGTGTCCCGACGAGGCCGAAGACCCGGACGGCTTCCAGGATACGGACGGGTGTCCCGACCTCGACAACGACAAGGATGGCATCCCGGATGACCACGACGCGTGTCCGAACAAGCCCGAGACCAAGAACGGCTTCAAGGACAAGGACGGCTGCCCCGATGAGGTGGACACCGACGGCGACGGTATTCCCGACGCACGCGACAAGTGCCCGAACGAAGCCGAGGACATGGACGGTTTCCAGGACGACGACGGCTGCGCCGATCTGGACAACGACCAGGACGGCGTCCCCGACGACCGGGACGAGTGCTACCTCGAGCCGGAGACCCAGAACGGCTTCGAAGACGAGGACGGCTGTCCCGACGAGGCGCCGGACGCAAAGGCCAAGTAGCTCCGCAGACCACCGGCCCGTCCGGCGCTGGGGTTCGTCGCTGGTACGGGTGTGATCCAGCCTCATGCACGCTTCCGGGGCCGGGCGGAAGTTGCGGGCTCGCACGGGCCGCCGCGGGGCGTTGATCTGTCGGCGAGCGCTGGGCTATGAAGGGCCCGGTTGCTAGTCTGGTCGCGACAAGCGGCTCAGCCGTTTGCCGCTCGGGCGTCGCTCAAGGCAGCGACTCGGAGAAGTTCAGCGATGCGTCATTCGAATCACTTGCCGGTGCTTTTCGTTCTCATCGCCGCGGGCGGCGTGCTCGGGTGCACGCCCAAGGGCGGCGCGGGCGCCGCCGCAGCCAGTGCGTCGGCGCCAGAGGCGGTCGGCGATCCGGCCCACAACCTGCTCAAGGCCAGCACCTTCGAGGACGGCGTCATGCTGCCCTGGATGACGAGTTTCTCGGCGCCCGCGACGGGCAGCGCCGAGGTCAAGAACGGCGCGTTGTGTCTGCACATCGACGTTCCCGGCCAGAATCGCTGGGACGCGCAGATCCGTCATCGTGAGATGACCATTCAGAAGGGACACAGCTATGTCCTGAGCTTCAAGGCTTGGGCGTCACGCCCGACCAAGTTCACCTACAAAGTGGGCATGTCTGGACCGCCGTACACCGACTACTCCACCAAGGGCGTGGACCTGACCACGACGCCTCAGCAGTTCGGGTACGCGTTCACGATGAGCGGGCCCGACGACGCTACGGCCGAGCTCGCGTTTCACGCCGGCGGGCACATGGTTCAGGGTGCCGGGCCCGTGGATCTCTGTTTCGACGACGTGATCCTCTCCGACCCGGCTTTCACGCCGCCGCCGCCACCACCCGTCGTACCGCTCCCGAAGATCCGCGTGAACCAGGTCGGCTACCTGCCCAAGCCGATCAAGATCGCGACCCTGCTCAGCGACGCCACGGACGCCCAGGACTGGCAGTTGCTCGATGCCGCCGGCAAGGTCGTCGCGAGCGGCAAGACGACCCCCTATGGCCTGGACGCCACCTCCGGCGACCGGGTGCACCTGGTCGACTTCTCGTCGTTCAAGAACCCGGGCCACGGCTACGTGCTCAAAGTGGGCGACGCCCAGAGCGATCCGTTCGCGATCGAGCGCAACGTCTACGACAAGCTGAAGATCGACGCGCTACGCTACTTCTATCACAATCGCAGCGGCATCGAGATCAAGATGCCCTATGCCGGTGGCGAGCAATGGGCGCGTCCCGCAGGGCATCCGAACGACAAGGCACCCTGCATGCAGGGCTCCGGCTGCAGCTACACGCTCGACGTGACCGGTGGCTGGTACGACGCCGGCGACCACGGCAAGTACCTGGTCAGCGCCGGTATGACCGTCTGGACGCTGCTCAACTGGTACGAGCGCGTGCAGTACCTCCATGGCGACGCGAGCGCCTTCGCCGATGGAACGCTGAACATCCCGGAGAGCGGCAACCGGGTCCCCGACATCCTGGACGAGGCGCGCTGGGAGCTCGATTGGGAGCTGAAGATGCAGGTGCCGCAAGGGCAGCCGCTCGCCGGCATGGTGCACCACAAGATGCACGACGACGGTTGGACGGCACTCGGAACGGCTCCTCACGAGGACAAGATGACGCGGTCGCTTCACCCGCCCAGCACGGCGGCCACGCTCAACTTCATCGCGAACATGGCCCAGGCGGCCCGCGTCTGGAAGAAGCTCGACCCGGCGTTCTCGGCCCGCTGCCTCAAGGCCGCCGAGACGGCGTGGGCTGCTGCCAAGAAGAACCCGGCCGTTCTCGCGCCGATCACCGACAGCAACGGCGGCGGTGCCTACGACGACAAGTCCGTCGGCGACGAGTGGTACTGGGCCGCGGCCGAGATGTTCGTGACGACCGGCAAGGCGGAATACAAGAAGGACGTCACGTCGAGTCCGTTCGACGCCAAGTTCAATCCGTATGCCGGCTTGGACGGAGGTGGGCCGTCGTCGGCCATGACCTGGCAGGTCATCGACTCGCTCGGACACCTCTCGCTCGCCACGGTGCCGAGCGCCCTCAGCAAGGCGGAGCTCGACAGGTACCGTGCACAGGTACAATCAGCGGCGGACCTCTACGTGAAGATCGCAAGCGAACAGGGCTACCGTGTCCCGCTCAAGCCCGGTCCTGACGGCAAGTACCCGTGGGGCTCGAACTCCTCGGTGCTGGCCAACGTCCTGGTCGTGGGGCTCGCCTACGACTTCGATCCCAAACCGGAGTACCTCGACACCGTGGAGCTCGGCATGGACTACGTCCTCGGTCGCAACGCCATGGGCCGGTGCTACGTCACGGGCTACGGCGCCCGTCCGATCGAGAATCCGCACCATCGGTTCTGGGCCCACCAGGCCAATCCGTCCTATCCCTCGGCGCCTCCCGGCGCGGTCGCCGGCGGGGCCAACTCCGGGCTCGAGGACCCGTACGTTCAAGCTGCGGGCCTGAGAGGCTGTGCGCCGCAGAAGTGCTATCTCGACCACATCGAAGCGTGGTCTGCCAACGAGATCACGATCAACTGGAACGCGCCACTCGCGTGGGTCGCTGCGTGGCTCCACGAGCACGGGAGAAAGTAGGCCGCGCGCTTGTTGACGCCGCTCGACTTGCTGCACACGACCCCGAAGCTCCGGTTCGATGCGCAGGCATTGAAGCAGACGCTGACGTTCGCCTTCGCGACCGGGGGAGGGGGGGACGCGTTCGACCGTGCCTTGGCCAAGGTCACGCTGGCCCCGTCCGGCTACAGTCCAGAATGCTACACGAACGACCTGTTCCTCGAGGATTTCGTGGCGCGCTGCTTGGTCACCCGGCTTCCCGGGGCGCAGCGCGGGTTCCACCGTAGCCACATCAAGAGCCTGCTCAGTCAGCCACCGTCCGAGCGGCGCGACATCGAGCTGCGACAAGGTGTGTTTCGGGAGCTATGCACCAAGCCCTCGATGCTCGCGGCTTGTGAGGAGACATGGCGCAAGATCGATGCCCTGCGCACGGTGCTGGAGGCTGCCGACGTCGGCAAGCGTTCGGGCGCCATCGCGCGCCGAGTCGAGATCCTGCGGCACCTGCGCGACATCATCTGCTGGCTGCCCTATGCCTTCGGAGAATCGGACTCCGCCTTGCTGCGGCTGTCGTCCTACGCCGAACAGGCGCAGCAGACGGATGGTTTCAGGCACCTGGTGCAGCTGCTCGACTACGAGGACAACCTCGCGACGCTCGATCTGACGGTGAGGATCGGACGCGACGGGGAGATCCGGACGCTCGACATCGTTCGGATGCGGGAAAACTCGCGCAATCCCGTGTACCGCGGCCCCTGGCGGCGCTTCTGGGAGCGCCTGCTCGTCGTCTTTCGCGGCTATTCGTTGCACGAACGCGAGGTCATCGGCCGCCTGATCGAGACCGTGTTCGACGGCATCCAGCCCGCTGTGGTCGGCTTGATCCAGGCGCAGCTCCAGCTCGAGCTGTATCTGTCGCTCGAGGGCCTGCGGCGGTCGGCTGCCGAGCGGGGCCTGCAGGTATCTCTGCCCGAGCTCATCGACGACGACCGAGCGCCCACGCGGCTCGAGCGCCTGTTCAACCCATTTCTGTTGCTCGAGGACACGCCGCCGGTCCCCTGCGATCTCGAGCTGCCCTCGACGGGGCTCACGATCCTGACGGGGCCGAACTCCGGCGGCAAGACGCGGCTCATGCAAGCGATCGGCGTGACGCAACTGCTCGCCCAGAGCGGCTGCTACGTCCCGGCGAAGAACGCCCGCCTCGGCCGGCGCGCAGGGATGTTCGTCTCGCTCGTGCACGAGTCCTCGGCCGACCAGCGCGAAGGCCGGCTCGGCACCGAGCTCATCCGCATTCGGCGGCTTTTCGAGCGCATCGGCTTCGGGAACGTCGTGCTGCTCGACGAGCTGTGTTCCGGAACGAATCCGTCGGAAGGCGAGGAGATCGTCGAGCTCGTGATCGCGCTGTTGAATCGCCTGCGTCCGCAGGCGGTCATCTGCACCCACTTCCTGCAATTCGCCGCCCGGCTCGAGCAGCAGCCGCCTGTCGGGGACTTGGCGTTCCTTCAGGTCGAGCTCGACGCGCATCAGAAGCCGCGCTACCGCTTCGTGCCCGGGGTGGCCACGACCTCGCTCGCCGCTCAGACCGCCGAACGCCTCGGTGTCACGCGCGAGGCGCTCGAGGCGTTGATCGAGAAGAAGACTAGTGCTGAACCAGTCGGCTCCTCGTGAGCTGCCAGACTCCATCGCGCTTGGCCAGGCTGCACGAGCCGCGCAGGTTCTCGACGTCGTAGCGATACGTGACGGCCGCCTTGTCGGCGCTGACGTCGATCTTGGTGAAGGTGATGACGGGCTCGTTTTCCGAGCAGGTGAGCAGGACCTCCACGGGCTTGCCGCCCTTGGACAGCTCGAGGCCTGGCGCCAGCCCTGGTCCGGAGACCTTGACCGGGAAGCGCTCGGGTTTGTCCAGACGCAGATACGGCTCGAGCTCCGGATCGTCGAGCACGACCTGCAGCACCTGGGGGATCTCGGCCGATGTCTCAGGCGCCGCACCTGGCGTGTCCGTCGACGGGGCAGGCGCGGCCGGAGCTGTCGGCATGGCTGCCGGCTCCGGAGGATGTGAAGCGTCCTTCGGTGAAGGGCCCTCGGAGGCTGCACCGCAAGCCGTCAATACCAATGCAACAACGAGCAGCGTGCGTCTCATGGAACAATGTCCTACCGGAGAACCGGGGCGGGGTACAAGGGGCGGGGGAGGCAGGCTATCGAGCGATATTCTCGAGCACGAGCGGACGAGCGGGCGGCGGGCGCGGGCCAAGCGTGAAGGCGGCGGCCGCGCGTGCGAGCCAGGGGGTGGCCGCCGCGCGTCGTCGAACGCAGAGCCACGCCATGGGTTGTCCCTTGGCCACTCGGTCGCCGGGCTTGATGGCCAGCTCGATGCCTGCGGCGGGATCCACCGCGTCTTCGGCCAAGAGCCGGCCAGCGCCGAGCCGTACCGCCACCAGCCCGAGCTCCAGAGCGTCGCAGCGGACCAGGAAACCCGAGCGGGGCGCGGGCACCGCGACACGCACCGGGGCTTTGGGCAGCATTTCCGGATGCTCGATGACTCGTGTGTTGCCTCCGTGGGCGCGCACCATGCGCGCGAAGCACTCGAGCGCCTCGCCGCTGGCGAGAGTCCGCTCGACGCGGCGCCGGGCGGCAGCGAGCCCGGACTCGGCGCCGCCCAGAACGAGCATGCGCGCCCCGAGATCGAGCGTCAGCTCCCGCGTGTCATCGGGCCCCTCGTTGCGGAGCACGTCGATGGCTTCCTCGACCTCCAGCGCATTGCCGATCGTGCGTCCCAGAGGGAACTCCATGTCGGTCAGCACGGCGGAGACGCGTTTCCCGAAACGCCGTCCGACGCGTACGAGCGTGCGTCCGAGAAGCCTGGCGGAGTCGAGATCCTTCATGAAAGCCCCGCGCCCTACCTTGACATCGAGCAAGAGCGCGTCGATCCCCTCGGCGAGCTTCTTGCTCAGAATGCTGGCGACGATGAGCGGCACCGATTCCACCGTGCCCGTAACGTCGCGCAGGGCGTAGATGCGCTTGTCCGCCGGAGCCAGCTCGGAAGTCTGACCGATGATGGACACGCCCACGGTCGCCACGACGCGTTCGAAGCGACGAGCATCCAGGCGGGTGTCGTAGCCCTCGATGGCCTCGAGCTTGTCCAGCGTGCCGCCGGTGTGCCCGAGTCCGCGTCCGGACACCATCGGAACGGCTACCCCGCAGCTGGCGACCAGAGGACCGAGACACAGGCTCACCTTGTCTCCCACGCCGCCCGTCGAATGCTTGTCGACCTTGGGCTGGTGGACGCTCCCCAGCTCGAGAACGCGGCCCGAGTGCAGCATCGCATCCGTGAGGGCCACGGTTTCGGACTCGTCGAGCCCATTGAGCAGGGAGGCCATGAGCCACGCGCTCATCTGGTAGTCCGCGACCCTGCCGGCCGTGTATCCCTCGACCAGATGCTTCAGTTCGGCAGGCTCGAGCCTGCCCTGGTCGCGCTTTCGAACAATGAGCTCCACGGCATCGGGTACAGGAGCGGAACGTTCGTTGGCGACACGGGCCTTGGTCATGGGACGACTCTAGCCGGTCGACCCAGGCGGCCGGAAGGGGGCTGGCGTCCGGCGCAAGGTGGCGCTGGGCGAGCGTACGTCCCCTTTGACCTCGGGGCATCTCCGTTGGTAAGCCACCGATCGTGCCTCGCCCGACAGCGGATCCACCAACGGGCGCCCGGCGCGGCCGGCCGAGGGGTGGGTACACTCAGCACCGGCGTCTGGATCGACTCAGGGAGATCCTGGAGCGCCATCCGCGTGGCGTGTCTCTGGCCCAGCTCGCCGAAGCGCTGGACGTGAGCCTGCGCACCATGCGTCGGTACTTGAACGAGATCCGGCGCCAGTACGATCTCGAGAGCGTGCCCGTGCGCGGAGGAGGGGCGCTCTTGTGGCGGGTTCGGCCCAACGAGGTGGCTCGCAAGGTCGAGCTCAGGCGCACGCAGGCCTACGCCCTGCTTGCAGCGCGCCGCGTTTTCGAGCCGATGCGAGGTTCGGCCCTGTTCGACGAGATCGACATGGCCGTCACCAAGCTGCTCGCCTCTGCTCAACGCCCCGGCCGCGGGCCGAACGCGGGGCTTGCCGACGCCAAGCTCGAAGACCGCTTCCTGTATCTTCCGTTTGCTCCGCGCAACTACGCCGATCGCACCGAGGAGCTCGATGATCTCTTTCAAGCGGTCTCGGATCTGAGGCCGCTCACCCTCTCGTACAAGAGTGCCACGAGCGACCACGAAGAACGCATCACGATTCATCCGTACGCACTCGTTTTGCACCGCGACTCGATCTACTGCGTGGGCTTTCATCTGGGCCACGGCGAAGTGCGGACGTTCCTGCTCGACCGCATGCGCGACACCGAGTGCTCCTACCAGGAGCGCTTCCAAGTCCCTGGTGACTTCAAGATCGACGACTACTTCCAGGGAGAGCTCGGGATCTGGAGGAGCTCCGAGCGTCACAAGGTGGTGATCGACTTCGACGCAGCCGCCGCAAACTACGTGCGCACGCGCAGAGTCCACGCTACCCAGAAGCTCGCCGGTATCGCGGGCGGCGGTCTCCGCCTGACCATGACGGTGGGCAGCCTGAAACCCGTCGTGAGCTGGGTTCTGGAATGGGGGCCCCGCGCGCGGGTCGTGGAACCGCCCGAGCTGGTGGACGCGGTCAAGCGTGAGCTACGCGAGGCGCTCTCGGCGTACGGAGGCGCCGCGGTGGAGACGCGCCGAAGGGGGAGGCGTGCCTAAAGGAACGGACATCGCAAGGCGTGTCGGGACGTCTGCCGCCCTGCTGGCCAGTGCAGCGCTCGCGTGCGATCCGCGGACCGTGGCGCAGCAGCCCGCTGTGGGGACAGCGCGCGCGCCGTCGGCCACTCGGCGCGAGACAGCGGCACCTGCCCGCCTGACGGCAGAGGAACGCATCGTCTTCGACGGCACCTCCCCGTACTCGCATCTGCAAGTCATCGACGCGGGCTCGACGCGCACCCTGCTGTTCGTCCACGACGACGGCCAGAAGGTCGTCGAATCCAGGTACCGTCTGGATGCGCCCGATCGGCTCGATGTGGCCTACACAAGCGTCATGTTCTCTAGCTTCTTGCTGCGTCCCAACCAGAGCCGGTGCCTCATCGTCGGCCTGGGCGGGGGCTCGATGGTGCGATTTCTCGAGCGGTTCTTCCCGGAAGTGGCCATCGACGTGGTCGAAATCGATCCTCTGGTCGTCGAGGTCGCGGCCAAGTACTTCCAGGTCGAGGCCTCCGAGCGGGTTCGGATCATCACCCAGGACGCGACCGACTTCATGGCACAGAGCCGGGAGCTGTACGACGTCGTCTACCTGGACGCGTTCCTCAAGGTGAGCGACACGACGGATTCGACCGGGGTCCCCCTGGAGCTCAGGACGCTCGAGTTTCTGAGCAAGGTGCGCCAGCGCCTGCGCCCGCGGGGGCTGGTCGTGTCGAACATCCACGAACGGCCGAGTACCCCGAACGACATCGAGACGCTCGGGACCGGCTTTGGCACGGTCTACGTGTTCCCGGTGCCCGGCACGGGCAACATCGTCGTCGTCTCGTCTTTGTCCCCAGAGCGCGTGCAGGCCGCCGAACTCGAGCGCCGCGGCCGCGAGCTCGACCAGGGCTGCGCGTGCGGGCTTTCGTTCCAGGGCGTGGCCCGGATGCTACGGCCGTGAGCGGCCTGCTCGTTGCGCGGGGTTGGCCACGCTGGGGCAGGTGAGCTGCCCCGCACGAGGCGCGTTGCTGTGCGGTCGGGCGTGCTCACCCTTCGGGCTGCGCGCGCCCGGGCGCCGCCTTACTCGGGCTGGTGCCCGAGTGGGGCGCCCACGACGCCGCGGGCCGTGCAGACGCGGCTGCACTCCGAGACGTTTCGCCCGTCGAGGCTCGGACAGGGCGATCCGAGCCGGATCAGGGCACCGCCCGCGGTCGAGCCGTGCCCCGCGACGCGCCGGCAGCGAGAAAGCAGCCTGATCGGGCTCTGTGGAGGGTCGGGCGGGGCTGGGGGAGGCTCCAGCGGCTCTGTCGTGGGTGGACGCTGGGACGGGCCTTGCGTCGGTCCGCGTGTTCCCGGTGCGCGGGACGAGCTTTGCGTCGGTTCGCGTGTTCCCGGTGCGCGGGACGGACAGCGCCAAGCTGCGGAACCTGGGCGCGGGTCCCAAGCCGTAGCACCGGGTCTGTGGTCACTCGGTCGAGCCCACAGCTGCTACCCGAAGTCCTTCGCGCCCCTTGCTCGCGCGCGCCGGATCGCCGCCTCGACATACTGCTCTCCCAGCACCCGCCGAGCCGCATGCTGGTTGTGCGCTCTGCAGGTCAGCCTGAGATTGTCCACGGTCGCAGGCCCTCCGAACGCGCGCGGCTCGACGTGGTCGAGCTCGATGAAGCGCCGCTCATCGCAGCGACGACCTGTCGCCGGATCCACGTGAGTGCAGCGCCCCTGGTCGCGCTCCCACACCGCGCGCAGCACGTGCGCCGGAGTGTACGCGGAGGGCCTACTTCGACCGGTTGCCGGGACGGGTCGCCCCGGATCCTGTTCGGAACACGGCGGTGGATTGGCGGAGGTCGGACGCAGCCGCCCGGGATCCAGTTCAGAGCACGGCGGCGGATTGGCCGAGGTCGGACACGGCCGCCCTGGATCCTGCTCGGAGCGCGGCGCTGGTTCGGCTGAGCTCGGACGCGCCCGCTTCGGGTCCTGCTCCGGGCGCAGCGCCGATGGAGCGGACGGCTTCGGACGCGGCGTCGGAGTGCGGCGTGTGGACCGAATGCCTCCTGTTTCTCGAGCCGCGCTCGGTCCGATGGCAAAGCGCCGCTTCTCTTCGCTCGCGATCAACGCATCCAGGGCCCGCTCGAGCAGACCTGCCAGGTCTTCACTGAACGAAAGCGCGCTCCGAAAGACCTCTGCGCGATGAAACGCTCGCCAGGCGCGCGGCAGACGGCGCTACGCCATGTCGGCCCAGCCGGTGCGCCTCGAGGAAGGCTTGGACGGCTGGCAACGCGTCAAGCGAATTCGAACAGGGCGGCGAACGCGATGTACGATTCTCGCGCGGCGCCCGATGCATGTGACGGATTGAACTTGGCGTCGAACTGACTCGACGTGACGTTTTGTCCAGCGCGACCGATACTGTGGTCCGGGCGAAGCTACGCGGCGGGTCGCCCCGGATCCTGTTCGGGCTTGGGCGCGCTGGTTGCCGAGCCCCTGTCGCTGAATGATTCCTGAATACATGCCGACTACAACCGTCATGACGGTCCGCATCGACCGCAACCTCTTGAACGAAGTCAAGCGCGCGGCCCGTTCCGACGGCCGCAGCGTGTCGGCAGAGGTCGTGCATATCCTGCGGCGTGAGTTGGCGCCTCGCGAGCGCACGCTGTCGACTCGGTCCGTAGAGGGGCTGTTTGCGCACCGAGAGGTCTCGGAGGATCTGGAAGACTACCGCCTCGGGGAGTGGCTCGACCGGGCTCTGGAGCGTCGAGCGCGTCGGCTACCCAAGCGTACTGTGCGATGAAGCGCGCTGTCATCGACACGCATGCGCTGGTCTGGTACCTGGCCAAGCCGAAGCGCGTCGGCAAGCGAGCGATGGCTCTGCTGCGAGACGCCGAGCGCGGCAAGGCGCGTGTTCTGGTGCCCTCTCCGGTATTGGTCGAGCTGGCGCTGCTCGGCGAACGCGGCCGCAAGATCTTGGGTGTCGCGGAGGCGTTGGCTGCGCTCGCACAATCGGAAGGCCTGGTGCTGGCGCCGTTCGGACTGGCCGAGGCTCGCGAGTCTTCCCTGCTGTCCGCGATAGCGGATCCCTTCGATCCCATGATGGTGGCCACGGCCCGAGCGGCGGAGTGTCCGCTCCTTTCCGGGGATCAGGCCATTACCGAGACAGGGCTCGTCCCGGTCGTGTGGGACGAGTAGCTCGCATCCCAGGTGCACGTCGGCCCCGTGTCGCTCGCACGAGCGGGGCTCGAGCGGGAATGGCCCGCGTTCTGGGCTGCCCGCGCGAGCGGCCTTGTCGGGTGGCCGCGGGCCTCGGTATCATCCCCTGTATGATGAGGAGGGCCTAGGGTGCTCGACAGGTCAGGATCTTGGGCAGTGCGCGAGGTCAGCTACGACGAGGTTCGCCAGGCGCGCTCTGCTGGGCAGGAAGCCATGCTCCGCGTGGT
>JAFGIS010000213.1 GCA_016929495.1 Polyangiaceae bacterium
AGTGACGCCGTGGGTCGTGCTCGCCTGTGGCAGCTGCTACTGGACCCGGCAACCTTCCGCGCCGAGTGAGCCTCGCCCCGGCTCAGAACTCGACGGAGGGGATGGTGAGCTCCTTGATGTCGGCGTAGTCCGGCTCGATACCGGCGGTGGCGATCGTGTTCTGGGCCCCTTGGGGATTGCCGCCGTTGTCGGTAATGGTGTTCGACCCAGTGCGGTTCTGCGCGACGTTGGTCGGACAGTTGACCATGACGTTGTGAGCGACGGTATAGCCGGATGTTTGCTCGTCCAGGTAGAGGCCGTTGCAGCCGTAGTCGGCCCACTGGCTGCAGGCGTAGTCGTGGACGTAGTTGTACTGCATCTCGGAGCCCGTGCCCTGGTTGGACAGGGTGTAGATGGCACCGCCGTCGGTCATGATCTCATTGACGTGGTGGATGTTGTTGTAGTTGATCTTGTTGTTGGTCATGGCGGTCGGGGAGCTGGTCCAGCCATAGCCGACGGAGATCCCGGTGTAGTTCGTGTGCGAGACCTCGTTGTGCTGGATGTCGATGTACGCCGGGTAGCCGGCAGCGATGCCGCAGCCGCCGAAGAACTCAGTGGTCACCCTGTCGACGTAGTTGTTCTTGATCGTGTCACGCGTGCAGATCTCGTTCTTGTCGCTCGGGTTGTAGGGAACGTGATACTCTGTGGTTTCACTCGCGGTGAACTTGCCGATCGAGATGCCGTTGCCGGCGATGTCCGTGACCGCGTTGCCGACGATCATGTCGTCCTGGGTGCCGGAGATGAAGTCGAGGCCCGTCGCGCCCATCTGGGTGAAAAGGTTCCTCTCGAAGTGGAGGTGATGGGCGTTCATGACACTGACGCCGGCCGGCGGCCTGCCCACGGTCTGGTCGTTGTTGGCCTCTGCCGTCAGGTTGTACTGGCCTGCTTGCCCGTCCAAAAACCCGGATTGACTCGGACGCATGAACGTCGAGTGCGCGAAGGTCAGGCCTTCGAACCACAAGTAGCTGGCTTGGTCCGAGGTGCTCGTTCCTTTCACGCTCATGATGGTCTCCACCATCGGCGCGACCACCGTGGCGGTCGCCATGTCCTCGCCGGTCCGTGGCTTGTAGTAAACGGTGTTGGTCGTCTCATCGAGGTACCACTCGCCGGGTTGATCCAGAAACTCGAGCGCATTCTCGAAGTAGTACGCCCGCCCGTCTCCCCAACCAACTTGGTCCATCCGCGGGTTGGGTCGAATGAAGACCATGGGCGATTCGGGGCTTTGGAACTTGACGTAGGCCGTGCCACCCGAGTTCGTGATCGACGCGATCCGCAGAGTACTGTCCCCCCAAGCGATGTTGATGTGCATCTCGACCTTGGTCAGGTTCTTCCACTCCGCGACGGCCGAGCTCGGGACCTGAACGTTGTTCGCGTTCTTGTCCCAGTCGGAAAGCCGGTTGAAGTTGGCGACGTTGTTCGCCCGGAGGTCCGGGGTGCGCGCCCGGATGGCTTTGACCCCGTTGACGTAGAGCTGACGAAAGGCCGCGCTGCCCGCGCTCGCCGAGTACAGGCCGTTTCCTGCGTCCTCCCAGCCCGTGATCGGCTTGCCTCCGGTAATGAGGGGTCGCTCGCCGGGGTACGCCATGTACTTGACGTAGAACCCGCCGCTGCCCGAGTCGGCGTTGCCGAACGTCAACGTGCTCGTCTGTTGATACGTTCCGCCGCGCACGTAGACCGTGACGTCGGCGGTCATGGCGCTGTTTTTCGTTCGCACCAGATCGCGGGCCTTGGCCAGCGTCTTCAGAGGCTGCTCGAGGGTGCCCGGATTGGTGTCGTCGCCGTCCGGGGCAACGTAGATGTCGCCGCCGGTTACAGCGGATCCCCCGCCAGTACCCGTCGCGCCGCCGGAGTCGGTCGAACCACCCGTGCCAGTCGTGCCGCCCGAACCGGTCGAACCACCCCGGCCAGTTGCGCCGCCCCTGCCGGTCGCGCCGCCCGAACCGGTCGCGCCACCCCTATCGGTCGTGCCGCCCGAGGCGCTGGAACCACCGCGACCCGCTGCGCCGCCCGTACGGGTGGCGCCGCCCGTGGCGGTCACGCCGCCCGAGGCCGTTGCGCCTCCTGCGCTGGACAGCCCTCCCGAACCCGCTGTGCCGCCGCCCCCCGTCCGACCGCCGGGGCCCGTGTGACCGCCGACCCCCGTTGCGCCCCCTTCAGCGGTCGCACCGCCGCTGCTGCTCGCACCCCCGGCATCCGTCGCGCCTCCGGAGGCGGTTGCGCCTCCCGAGCCGTTCGAGCCTCCCGAGCCGTCGCCGTCGCCACCGGATGAGCCACATGCGCATACCAGGGCAAGAAGGAGGGCAAACCCGAGTCGTGAGTATTGCATGATGGATCTCCGGGGATGAGAGGCGCGCGCCATGTTGCTCGAAGAGGGGGGCTAGAACTGCGTGAAGAACTTCCACACCTCTTCCTTGGTCCAGGTCTTTGCACCATCGTCGCCGCCGCCATCGACCATACCGGGAGTGTGGCCACCGTCGAACGCGCACCATTCGACGGGATACCCGGCATCACAGCCCTCGTAGCTCGTGCACGTATGCGTCAAGCTGCCAGCCGCCGGCTCGGGCGGGTTCTGGGCAGTGCACCCGTTGTTCTTGACGAACGTGTCGCGCAGCGATCGCCCGCCGGCGATATTGCACGTTCCGTCGCTGATGCCATGGATCCCGAGGTACGCGATAGGGTCTTTGCCGCCGTCGCAGCCGCTGAGCTGCGCGCCGGAGTAGACGGCGACCGCACGGAAGACCGTCGGCCGGGCACAGGCGATCGCGTAGCTCATGCCGCCGCCGTAGCTGAAACCCAGGGCGAAGAGCCGCGTGGTGTCGACACAGAGATCTTCCTCGATGAGCTGGACCATGTCGTCGACGAAGGCCAGGTCTTGACCGCCGGGGTTGGCCCAGCCGTTGTTGTTGCCCTGCGGCGCCACGAAGATCGTACTGTCGTTCGCCTGGGCCCGCAGGCCGTAGTAAGACCAGACAGCCCCGCTGCTTCCGCCGCCGTCGATGTCCTCGGAGGTGCCGCCATTCCAGTGGAACGCGAAGATCAACCGGTGCGGGTCGTTGTTGTCATAGTTGTCGGGGATGCTCAGGATGAAGTTGCGGCTACCGCCGCCGGTCTGAATCGAGCGCTTGCCGCTCGTCAGCGTTGGGGCCTTGCCGCATCCTGCGCTCGGCTTCGCGTCACCCGAGTCGCCTGCCCCCGTCGAGCCGCCGGTGCTTGTTCCACCGCTCGGAGCACCGCCGGTATCCGTGCCGCCGGTAGCCGTTCCGCCGGTCTGCGTGCCACCGGTCTCCGCTCCGCCAGTCTCCGCTCCGCCAGTCTCCGCTCCGCCAGTCTCCGCCCCGCCAGTCTCCGCCCCGCCCGAGTCCCTTCCGCCGAAGCCGCCAGAAGAGCGGCCCCCGGACGACCTTCCGCCGGTCGCTGTTCCGCCAGTGGCCGTTCCGCCGGTAGCCGTTCCGCCGGTGGCCGTGCTTCCCCCGATCGCCGTTCCTCCAGAGCCTTGGATCCCACCGGCGCCCGGCGTGCCTCCCGTCGCCACGGTGGTTCCGCCAACTCCATTGGTTGCTCCTCCCGCTGCAGTGGTCCCGACGCCCGCGCTCGTCCCCCCAACGCTTGCGTTTCTGCCCGTGTCCCCGCCCGTGTTGCGCGATTCGCCGCAGCCGCAGAAGGCACAGGCAACAACCACCAGCGTCAGCAGCTTCTTGCTCGTTTGGTCCATGACATCATCCTTCGAAATCCTTCGAACGACGGCCGTCTTTGGCGACACGGACTCACGGACGCCGCACAGGCTTCATGGCAATGACTACGACCGAGGCATCCGCAATGCGAGGGTCACGATGTTCGAAGGATGTCCTGTTTGTGCCACCCTGCCGGTCGCAAACCGCGGGAGCGGGGGCGTCTGGGCCGATTCCGACGTCGATGCTACGAGGTTCCGTCGCGGCCGGGCTCGTTGATGAGGCGCGCTCAGGATCCGGGTCAGAATTAACTAGGCAACTCGGCAGGCATGCGGGTATCCTGGTGCATGCTCCGAGATGAGGAACTGGAAGCTGCAA
>JAFGIS010000214.1 GCA_016929495.1 Polyangiaceae bacterium
ACGAGGAGACCGACGCTTTCTGGGCGGCGATGAACGCCCGCGTGAACTACGACATTGCGTGGACCACGGGCGTTGCCAACAATAACGGCTACTTCAACGCGGACGTGAACGCGAGCTCCTACAACGGCGCCACCGCGACATACGCCTACCTCCACAGCGTCAGCGGCAAGCCCATCTTCGTCGACGACGGCTGCGGTAATACGGCTGCCGAGGCATGGTCCACGAGTTCGGCATCTGAGCTCAATGAGCTGATCGCGGCCGGGGTCATGGCGTTCAACGATTGCGACGGCGTCTCGGGTTCGTTCGCCTCGCTCGTCGAGGCGCTCCGTCCGCAGCTCAACAGCACCTGCAACTGACGGCGCCTTGGTCTGGCACGAGCGCCGTGCACTTTCGGTCGACCGCGGTCCCACCGCTCTTCTGGATGATGACGGCCATCGCATCCCTCCTCGTCATGGGCATTAACCCCGCGCTGTGCCAAAACCCGACGCGCCTGGATCGGGCTGAACCCGCGGCGTTCTTGCGGGGTCCACGCGGCCGGTGTTCGGGGCGGGGCATCGCCGATAGCCTTGTCTTGTGAATACCCTCATGCTGCACTTCTTCGTCTTCACTGTTGCCGGTTGGATCCATCGCGGCCAGCAGGACGTCATCGATTATCTCCGCGAGGAGAACCACGTCTTGCGGGAGCAACTCGGCAGGCGACGGCTTCGGCTGACAGACGACCAACGGCGCCGACTCGCGATCCGGGCCAAGGGTCTTGGCCGAGCTGCCCTGCGTGGCTTCAGCTGCGTCGTCACGCCCGACACCTTGCTGGCCTGGTACCGCAAGCTCGTTGCCGCCAAGTACAACGGGGCGCCCTATCGCAGGCCAGGACGACCTCGGACAGCGTCCGTCATTGCCGAGCTGGCGGTGCGGATGGCCATGGAGAACCCAACCTGGGGCTACACCAGGATTCGCGGAGCGCTTGCCAACCTTGGCCACGAGGTCGGACGCAACACGATCAAGCGCATCCTGAAGGATGCGGGCATGAAGCCTGCCCCAGGGCGAGGCAAGCGGACCCAATGGAAGACGTTCATCAGGGAGCACCTTGGCGCCATCTGCGCAACCGACTTCTTCACCGTTGAGGTCCTCACCATGACCGGGGTTGTGCGGTACTTCGTGTTGTTCGTGATCGATCTCAAGACGCGTCAGGTCCACGTTGCCGGCATCGCTCACCAAGTGTACGGCCAGTGGGTCGAGCAAGTCGCCAGGAACCTGACCGACCCTGTGGACGGCTTTCTCAGGGACATGCGATGCTTGATCCACGATCGGGACCCGGTGTTCACGAAGCGCTTCGCCGACATCCTGGCCTCGACGGGCGTGAAGACGTTGAAGCTTCCCCCTAGAAGTCCCAATCTGAACGAGGGCCCCATGTTCGGTCGAGCGGAGCGAGACCGGCAACATGGCGGAGGCGCCGAGAGGTTTGTACGTTCCATACGGGACGAGTGCTTGCGCCGGATCGTTCCGCTTGGGGAAGGGCACCTGCGAAAGATCATCACCGCATACATGGAGCATTACCACCGGGAGAGAAACCACCAGGCGCTGGACAACCGGCTCATCGTGCCAACAGCCGCCAACGAGAACGCCGTGGGGCCCGTTCAATGTCGTGAGCGCCTCGGTGGCATGCTGAGATTCTACTACCGTGAGGCAGCGTGATTCTTGGCCGTCTGAGTTTCGGCACAGCACGGGTTGAACTTGACGAAGACAACTACGGTTCTCGCGCTATTCGCTTCCGCGATGGCTTTCACGTCTGGCCTGACCCTGGTGATCGGCTGGCGGCTAGGTGAGCCAAATATGCTAGCGTGGTTCGCTCGTGCAGTGATATGCAATTATTTTACATAAGCCTACAAGGACGATCTACGCCGACCCCGACGACCTACGCCGTGGAGAACGCGTTCGGTGCGCACGTCGAACACGAGGGCCGCGCTTTCGGACCACACGGCAAGCAGCCGCTCGTCCTCCGACCAGTCGATTCCTCGAAGGCTGCCGATCGCCACCGCGTGCGCTACTCGCAGGGGCCGGCCGTGCTTGGCCTCCAGAGCGGCCACCCTGGGAGGTTTTGGGCGACCCGCTTGCGCCGTCGGGGCGGAGTGTTTCGGCTGCAGGCCGCAGGAGCCAGATCCGCTCCGGCAGCCGACCGCCAGAACGAGCACGCAGAGCGCCGTGAGGGTTCGTTTCATGGACGTAGCCCAGCCTACTCGACATGGCGTCCGGATGGCCAGCGCCCCTTCGGATACAATATGGAATGCCTTCGGGGGCTCAGTTCAGCGGACGTGAGGCGAAGGGATAGCCGTAGCCGCCGACCCAGATCCGGTCCTGGGTAGCGCTGATATGCGTGGCCGCGATCCCAGCTGGCAGGCGTTCCCGTACCCAGCCGTCACCATCGTAGTGGAGGACGAATTCGTCGGCCGCGACCCAAGGAAGCCCCTCGGCGTCGATCCAGACGTCATTCAGAGGTGGTTCGTCGAGCTCGATGGTCCAGTCCTCGCCGTCCCAATGCACGAGTTTGTCCGGGGCCACGGCCCAGACGCTGCGGGCGGACGAAGCCAGAATCCGCTCGAATTCGAGGCCCTCGAACTCTTCGAATACCCACGCGCCGCCGTCGAAACGAGCGATGCGAGGGTCGTCTCTGCCGACCGCCCACAATCCGGAATCGGAGTCGACCGCTAGCGGCCCGAGCCGAGCCCCAGGCTCGGGCTCGGCAAGCTGCCAGTGTGCGCCGTCCCAATGCGCTGCGAAGGACTCGCTCGTGGATCCGGACTCGCTGCGCGCCAAGCCGGTCAGCCAGACATCCGCGGCAGACGTCGCGACAATCCCGTCGAAAGTCTCGACGACTCTAGAAGGCAAATCGACCGGCAGCGCCGCCCATGCACTCCCGTCGTACCCAACCGCTACATCGTCGTCGCAGAAGCCAAAAGCAAGCTCCGACGTTGGAGCGGAAATCTCATGGGGACCGACGTGTTCAGCGGGAGCGCCGGAACCGAGCTGTCGTTCGCACGCCGGAACGGTGGACCATGTCCAGTCGAAGCCATCGCCGACACCGACCACCGTGTCCCAGAGGCTACCTCCGAGTGCCCATAGGCCGGTGCCATCCCGCGCCGCTTCGAGCCGCATGAGTGTGGGCGGCATCGGAGTCGCCTTCTCCTCGGTCCAATCGGTTCCGTCGTAGTGGGCGATGCGCGTCCCGCCGACAACGTAGACGTCGTCCTCCCCGGCTACGGCAACACCAGCCGGCTCCAGCGCTGGTTCCCGAGAGAGCGGCGGGAGCCCAAGTGCGTCGAGCTCCTGCTGCGGCTGCTGTGGAATCTGAGCACCGTACTCACAGTATTCGCAGTCGAGCACGAGCTGGTCGTCGACGAAGGGGATCCCGCTGCCGCAGATCTGGTCCTGCCAGACGATGTCCCCCACACGCACGTTCCACCACTGCGCGCCGTCCCACTTGTACAGCAGGGGCACCTGGACGATGGATTCGTGAATACCTGCGACCCAGACCTCGCTCGGCGACGCCGCGTAGATGCGTTGCAGCTCTCCTCCCTCGGCGCCGACCAGACCCGCCCCAGCATCGATCTCCAGAGGCGCCCAGGACTGTCCGTCGAAGTGATGGACGCGCCCACTCAGAATCCACACGTCGTCGGGTCCAGTGCCGGAGATGTCCACCAAAGGGGGAACGACGGCGCTGGATCCGGGGCCCTCGAGGCCGCTAACGCTCCACCCGCTGGGACCGCGATGGGCAACAATCATCCGAACACCGAAAACGTAGTCAGCCTCGCCGACCACCCAGACATCATCCGGACCGCTTGCCCAGGTAGCGTACCATTGCGCCTGAGGGAGACCCTCAGCCTGAATGCACCACCCTTCCGCACTGCAAGCCGCAGCGTCGATACCGCAGCGGGCCGGCTCTTGCGGAAGATAGCCACTGTCGCATTCGCACCGCGGCTCGCCGTCGACCTCGACGCAGCTGCCGTGCCCGCTGCACGCCTCGCCTTCGCAACCCGTGTTCTTCACGCACTCGCCGTCTTCTTCATGGTTCGGGCCGAGGCAGAAGCAGGCGCCACCCTGGGTGTTGGTCAGGTCACATACACCGGCTTCGCAACCCTCCTCGCGGCACCCTGTGGCGTGGATTCTGGGATAGTCTTCGACTGAACGGACGTAGTCACCCTTACGTCCGCCGCTCACAGGACCAGGTCCCCAGAGGTCGTAAGGCCTCATTGAGCCTTCGCTCACGGTGCCGTTCGGCAAAAGTCGCGAGATTCCTTCTTGAGTAACGACCCACAGATGCTCCGGGTCCGTACCCCACATTCTGTCTATGGGGTACTCGCCGTCGCGCGCCTCGACCCTGCCCATGTCGACGCCATCCCATCGGTACGCCCACGAGCCCCAGCCCTCAAAATCCTCATAGCCAAGAAACCATATGTCGTCCTCGGCCAGCCCGAACATGGTCGCGACCCGCGTTCCGCCGGCCGAGACGAACCGCTCGACCCAACCGTTCCGTTCTTTCCGAAGGACGTAGGTAGCCACAGTTCCCCACTGTTCGTCGTCCTCCCAATCGGTGCAGTCGACTTCGTAGTCGGCCAGCGCCCATACCGGTCCACCGTTGCTGTGCCAGAGCCGGTCGATCACGAGCGGCGCGGCGCTGATGGACCGCTCGCGCAACCTGGTCCCGTCCCACTCGAGGATGCCGCCCACCGGGCCGCCCACCCAGACCTCGTCCTTGGAGACCGCCCGTACCGAGCGCAAGTTCTGGGTCGTTGGAGACTCGATCCGATTCCAACGGCTTCCATTCCAGCGTAGAACGGCGCCGCCGTCTCCGACCGCCCAGACGTCGGTTGCCGACCGTCCGTGAATGGCACGCAGGTTGGGCAGGTCCTCGGCGAGCTCGACTCTCGCCCACTCTCCGTCGAAGTGTAGCAGCACGCCCTCGTCACCGACCGCCCAGATGTCGTCGGCTGCCGAGCCCCATAGAGCGTTCAGGTTCTTGTCCGTAGGGCTCTCCCAGTCCTCCCAGCGCTTCTCTTCGGTACGTAGCCATATCTTGCCTTGCGCTCCGACGGCCCAAACGGTCTCCGCCGGATCTTGTTCGGCGCCGCCATCACCACCGGCCTCGTTTCCGGCAACTCCGCCGGAGCCTGCAGAGTGGACCGGCTCCGCCCCAGCCCCTCCGCCGGAACCCGCGGAGTGGACCGACTCCGTCCCAGCCCCTCCGCCGGAGGCTGCGGAGTGTGCCGGCTCCGCACCCCCCTGGGTGATGACCCCAACGACGTCAGCGCGCCCGCTGCCGAAGCAACCAGACGCGACCAATGCCAACCCGATCCTCCACCCGGATCTACGGTAGTCCCCGCGATTGTCGCCAGCCATAGTGGAGATCAATCTAGCATCAGTCCGCCCCGCGCCCCATTGCCGCCTCTGGAGGTTGCAGCACGGAAGCTCGGTGCGGCTGCGCCGCGGAGCGGAGGGCTGCAACTCTTGCGGTGTCGCGACTAGATGGCCAGATGTCCTTTGCCCCCATCGGATTGGCGCGCCAGCAAAGAGCCCGATTATCACGATGATGGTGGGCGTAACGGCAGCAGTGATCTCCAGAGCAGTGGTGCACATTCGTGCCAACACACGACGCGGGCACTGTGGCGTTGCCGCGTGCAGCGACCTACCGCTCGGCGTCGCTCGAGTCGGTGGACGCGCGACGACTAGACAGGTTCCACTGGATTGTTGTCGCTCGATGCTGGTCGGCACCAAGGGCACCAAGGACAAATGAACTGCCCTTTTTCCGGGAGCCAGCGGGAGCCAGCGGCAGGTCACCGAGCCAGCCAGCCTGCAGCAGCGCTCGCCGCCGTCATGCGACCCGCTG
>JAFGIS010000215.1 GCA_016929495.1 Polyangiaceae bacterium
CAGCGGGTCGCATGACGGCGGCGAGCGCTGCTGCAGGCTGGCTGGCTCGGTGACCTGCCGCTGGCTCCCGCTGGCTCCCGGAAAAAGAGCAGTTCATTTGTCCTTGGTGCCGGCGGTGTCACCCCAGGTAGCGCGCAAGATTCTCGAGGGACGATCGAAGGCCGGCGTCGTGGTCGGCCTGGGCAATGCCGGGCGGTACGTTCTCAGCCCGTGCGCTTCGCGAGTCAGTCCCCGCTCGCTACGGCCATTCGCTCGTTTTGGGCCTCGGCGCCCCGTCCAGCGCAAGCCACGTCCGATCGCGAACTCACTGGCCTGTCGTACACCGTTGCACCGAGCCGGGCCGGAATTGCCGCGGTTGCCAGCAGTACCGCCACGCGAGCCAACGTGGGGCCTGGCGCGACGGACCCTGGTTCCGCACACAGGGGCACCCCCGCGCGGCGCGCCTGCTAGGCTGCACGCTCGCTTGACCGGGCGACGTTCGTCGCCGAGCCGTCCACATCGCGCGATCCCGCAACGAGCCGACTATCTTGAGAAACACCATGCATGACCCTCTGATCCGCGGGAGCCGCCTCGCCGGGGCGACGCTGACCCTCATCGCTGCCACTGCTTGCAGCCGCAGCGAGATCCCCATGCTGGGCAGCGCGGCCGAGCCCCCCGTGGGCACTGCGGGCAGCGGTGGTGATCCGCGTGTCGGGCAGGCCGCGGGGCGCGACGCACGAGGCGCGGCGGGCGGCGGGCGCGACGACCGCGCCAGCGCAGGCGGCAGCAGCGGCGCGGGCGCGAAGTCGAGCGAGGGTGGTTGGGGCGGTCAGGCTGGTGCCCCTGCGCCCCCGAGCTCGAGCGGAGGGGCGATCTCGGGCCGCGCAGGTGCGTCCCATGGCGGTGCCTCGTGGTCCGACGGCGGAGCAGCGGGCGGCAGCTCGGGCGGCGACGCCGGAAGCGGCGGGACGACGGCGACGGCCGGGGCCAGCGGTGACGCCGGGAGCAGCGGGGCAGTGGCGGTGGGCGGAAGCAGCGGTGACGCCGGAAGCAGCGCAGCTGTGGCGGCGGGCGGAAGCAGCGGTGACGCCGGAAGCGGCGGCGTCGTGGGGCAGAGCGGGACCGGCGGTAGCCTCCCCGGAGAACCCTGCGAGAACGACCCCGAGCTGTTGAGGATCGACGCCGTCTCCCTGGGATTCGCTCACGCTTGCGCGCTGATGTCCAACAGCGGCGTGCGCTGCTGGGGCACGAACGGAGTCGGTACGCTCGGCGACGGTACGCACGAACATCGCTCGACCCTGCCCGACAGCGACGTGATCACGGGCGTCCAGGCGATGGCGCTCGGCAGTGACTTCAGCTGTGTGCTGATGCGGACCGGCGGCGTGCGTTGCTGGGGCAGCAACGCGGTCGGGCAGCTGGGCGACGGCACCGGCCTCGACCGCGACACCCCGCCTTCGCGCGACGTGCTGACCGGAGTCCGATCCCTGTCGGCCGCCTTTCAGAGCGTCTGTGCGGTGACGACCGAGGGCGCGGTGCGCTGCTGGGGCAAGAACACGATGGGTCAGCTCGGACCTGGTAAGGAGGTCATCGAGACGCCGAGCGATGCCCTCCTGACGGGAGTAGAGTCCGTGGCCGTGGGCCCCAACCACAGCTGCGCCCTCATGCAATCGGGCGGCATCCGTTGCTGGGGGAACGGCGCCTACGGGGAGCTCGGCAACGGGACCACGGACAGCGACCCATCGCCCCCCGACGTCGACGTGGTGACCGGGGCGCAGGACGTCTCCGTGGGAATGCTCTACAGCTGCGCGCTGCTCGCCGGTGGGGGCGTGCGCTGCTGGGGCGCCAACTGGTACGGCCAGCTGGGCCGGGGAATTGTCTCGTTCATCGAGGACTCTGTCCCGAACAGCGACGCGTTGACGGACGTGCGCTCGATCGCGTCGGGCTGCGATCACACCTGTGCCCTGACCCGCGACGACGGCGTGCGCTGCTGGGGAAACAACGAGAGCGGTCAGCTGGGAGACGGGACCATCACCCACCGTGCCTCTCCGCCGTCCACCGACGCGCTGGGTGACGTGCGGGCCATCGCGACCGGCTGCTACACGACCTGCGCGGTCACCAACACGGGCGGCCTTCGCTGCTGGGGCAACAACGAGTACGGGCTCCTCGGTAACGGGGTAGAGCTGCCCATATCGCGCCTCACCCCGCCGACCACGAACGTGATCACCGCCGTCCAGGCCGTCTCCGCGGGCGGGACGCATGTCTGCGCGCTGACCGAACAGGGAACCGTACGCTGCTGGGGCGACAACGCCGTGGGCCAGCTCGGAGATGGGACCACGACCCAGCGAAGCGCCCCCTCCGGCGACGTGCTGGACCACGTGCGACGTGTCGCTACGGGCGGCAACCATACGTGCGCGGTCACCCTCGAGGGGGGCCTGCGCTGCTGGGGGTACAACCACTACGGTCAGCTGGGCGACGGCACGACGGACAACCGCGCAACGCCCCCCGACAGCGATGTGCTCGCGTGGGTGTCCGACGTCGCAGCGGGCTCCGTGCTCACGTGCGCGCTGATGGCCAGCGGTGGCGTGCGTTGCTGGGGCGACGGGCAGCTGCTCCCTCCCGACAGCGACCAGCTCGGCGGCGTCGCCGCGGTCACCGTGGGGACCGGCCATTGCTGCGCGCTCATGGACGCCGGTGGCGTGCGCTGCTGGGGCGACAACGACTATGGCCAGCTCGGAAACGGGACGACGTCGAAAGCGCCGGAGCCCCCGACCAGCGATATCCTCACGGGAGTCAGGGCCATTGCTGCCGGGCACGGCCACAGCTGTGCGCTCATGGACGGCGGCGGAATCCGTTGCTGGGGCAACAACGACCACGGCCAGCTCGGCGACGGGACGACGACGCAGGCCCTGGTGCCTCCGCTCGCGGATGTGTTCGACGACGCCGTCGCGATCGCCGTGGGGCAGAGTCACACCTGCGCGATCACGTCGCGCCAAGGTCTGCGCTGCTGGGGCGACAACCAGTCCGGACAGCTCGGGGACGGAACCACGCTCGATCGCTGGCTGCCTCCCGAGACGGACATCCTCACCGGCGTCGAGGCCGTGACCGCGGGCTTGGACTTCACCTGCGCGCTGCTGGCGACCGGAGCCGTGCGCTGCTGGGGGAGCAACTACGACGGACAGCTCGGCAACGGCGTCGCGCGCTACTCGACCACGGCCATGCACGTCCCGGGGACTTGTGAGTGAGGATCGCACCAGCGCATGCCTTGAGGCCTGCGGCACGACGGTCATCATCGAGACAGCAGGACTCACGGTCGACGATGGGATTCGCGTTCGGACGCTACCCATCGGTGGCGGCGGCTGAGAGAGTGCACGGCTGTCGGTCTTCATGGGTCGTGCTCGCCGGCAGTCCGGCGGCATCCGCATTGCGGACGTGACCAGGTCACCGTCCCTGCCGCGAGTATCCGTGGGCTCCCCGTTCGCGCGCAGCCGAAGGCGAGCACGAACTTGGCAGGAGCCCGCCGCGCGCAGCCGAAGGCGAGCACGGCGTCCGCCCACTGCCGGCTTTGGCAAGGGGCATCCCCGCCCAGGTGCGCTCGTCAACCGAGCAGTCAGGGCTCGTGGTCCGGCTTGCCGCCCCCAGAGAGCCTGGACACAGCGCGCGCCGACTCCCCGCTGAGCCGGCAACTGTGTTCCCCTCGTCTGGGGAGGTACCAGCAGGGCGTGCGAGCAGGACGCTTCTCGGGTAGCCGCAAATGGGCTGCAATCTTCCGGGGAACGCGTTTTCACGGACGACGGGCGTCTAGATGGCCTTGCCGCCGGTGACCCCGTCCTGTGCGCGAAGCAGACGGCGTGTGATAGGTTCTTGTTCGGGTGCGCTGCCAGGAGCTTGGAACATGGACTCGCAACCTCTGGGACGTATCGGTGCTTGGATTTGCGCCTTGCTGCTCGTATCACTCGCGGCGTGGATCGGGCTCATGGCCGTTCAGGGGGCCACCATCTCGCCTGACTGGCAGATGCGCGACTTCGTGATCTACGTGGCCGGCGGAGCTGCCGCTCACGTTGCCAGCTACCTCAACGCCACCGTCTTCACGCTGTTGGCGGTGATGCTCTTTGCGCTGCTGGTTTCGCGGTTTCGTACCAGCCACCCCATCCTGGCCGTGGCATCCCTCGTGCTGGTGCCCATCTACGGGGTCATGAACACCCTGGCCTACGCGTCTCAGTTCACCATGGCTCCGGAGCTGGCCAGGCAGGCGCTTTCCCGCGAAGACGAAACCGCCCTGTTGCTGGCCGCCCAACTGATACATGCCTATCCGGGCTCGCTCGTGGGTTGGGTCAACGCGCTCGCGTATGCCCTGCTTGGCATTCCCTCGATACTCATGGCCGTGCCGCTTTGGCAAACCTGCTGGCGCGGCAGAGCCGGCGCTGGATTCCTGGCGGCGAGCGCGGGGGCGAGCCTCGCCGGATGTGTGGGAATGGCCATGCACAACGATCTGCTGGGATTCGGCACCCTCTTGGGTGGGCTGCTCTTCACGCTGGCGGTGGTCTTTCTGCTCTTGTTCTTTGCCCGCGAATGGAGAGGACTTCCCAGCTGAAATGAGCAGCGAGGTTCGCGAGGCGGCCCCGCGCCTCGAACGCGGTGGCATCTCAGCGGGGCGCGGTGCATGGGCCGGTGGTCGAACTGTCCGAAGATGCGACGCGAGCCGTCACGCCGCCTCCCGATGGTAGAAGTACAGCAGCCCGCCGAGACGCGAGCGACGGGTGATCGTGCCCGTCGCCCCGTTGTCGTTGGCGCAGCCAGCCGGTTGCCGGATGAGTTGCCCGCGAAGGCCTTGGTGAAACCGTTCCGTCAGGTAGTGCATCGTTTCAACTGAGACGCTGCATTGGCGCATGGCTCGCTTCAGCGATGTGGGTCGCCCGACCGGGCTTCGGGTTCAGTCCACCTGACGGCTTTCGGGCGTTCCCCGGCTGCGCGACGGACTTCTTCACCGTTGAGGTCCTGACCATGACAGGGATCGTCCGGTACTTCGTCCTGTTCGTGATCGATCTCTGCCTTGGTGCGCGGCTCCCAAGCCCAGGTTGCAGCCTCAGTGGATTCTCGGGTAACGAGCGTCTGCGATGACCGCGTTCAAGAGAAGCCAGGCCAAGTACGTCAGGAAACCCTACAAGACCGGCAACTGGCCCGAGTACGAGGCGGGCCTACGGCAACGTGGCAGCCTCGCGGTGTGGATCTCAGAGGACGAGCTCAAGGGTTGGGGCCCCCGGAAGCGCGGGCAGCGAAAGCCTGGCGGACAGGAGCAGTACTCCAACCACGCCATCGAGACTGCCTTGACCGTGGGCACGGTCTTCCATCTCGGCTTGCGACAAACAGAGGCGTTCCTTCGCTCGCTGTTCTCGGTGCTGAATTTGGACTGCCGGGCTCCCGACGTCACCACGATTTCGAGACGTGCCAGAAAGCTCGGCAGACTCTCCATCTGTCGGCCCGCTGGCAAGACGCCGGTCCATATCCTGATCGACAGCACCGGCCTTTCGATTCATGTCGGCACCCTACGGAAACCACCTAAGAACACCGAGAGCCACACGGCGGACCGTTCGCCGCGAGTGCTCATCCCGCCCAAGAAGAACGCGCAGGTGAAGCCGGAGGTGGCGGCCTTGAGGAAGCGCAACCGGAACATTCGGTCACGAGCCAGACTCGGCAAGCGCGAGTGGCACACGAGGTCCGGCTGCAGCAGGCGGAGCATCGTGGAGAATACCGCCTACCGCTACGAGACCATCATCGGCGCGGCAATGCGAAGCCGCACGTTGCAGGGGCAGCGGGTAGAAGCGAGAGTTGGCTGCCAGATCTTGAATACGATGGCCGGCCCGGGAATGCCCGAAGGCCATCGGGTGGACTGAACTCAAACCGGGCAGAGGCGAACCACGACCCGAGGTCGAGCTATGCACCAACGCACCTCGCTATCTCTCGCAGATACCGACCACCGTCGTCGGCGTCAGGCGTCGCAGCGGCATGGCGTCTCCGAGTTCGCCGTGGATGGCCCTGCCCCAGCAGCGCACGCCGCCGGTTGCGGTCAGCACGCAGGTGTGAGCCAAGCCCACCGTAACGGCAGAAGCGCCGGTCACGGCGTCGCTCGTGGGCGGGGTCGAGCGGTCAGTGGTCGTCCCATCGCCCAGCTGACCGAATCCGTTGTCGCCCCAGCAACGAACCCCACCTGTCTTCGTCAAAACACAGGTCACATTGCCGGCCGCATCAATGGCCTGGACGTCGGTGAGCACGTCCGTGGTGGGAGGGCTCGTGCGATCGGTCGTGGTGCCGTCACCCAGCTGCCCGGATGTGTTCGAGCCCCAGCAGCGGACGCCACCGGTCGCCATCAGCGCGCAGGTGTGAGCACGCCCTGCCGCGACGGCCTGAACGCCCGTGAGCACGTCGGTGTCGGGCAGGGTCTTACGATCGGTCGTGGTGCCGTCGCCCAGCTGGCCCTGGTCGTTCCTGCCCCAACAGCGGACGCCCCCCGTGCTCATCAGTGCACACGTCCAGTATTCCCCTGTTGCGACCGCCTGGACGCCAGTGAGCAAGTCGCTCGCCGGGGGTGTTTGCGTATCCCGGCCATCTTGGCCAAGCTCGCCATAGTGGTTGTCGCCCCAACAGCGCAGACCGCCAGAGGCCGTGACAGCGCAGATGTGGTTGCCACCCGTTGCAAGGTCACTGACGCTGGTCAGGACGTCGCTCGCAGGCGGCGTGAGAACGCTCGTCGCCGCAGCACTGATCAGACTCAGGGTGCCACTGCCCCAGCAGCGCACGCCTCCCGTCGTCATCAGGGCGCAGCTCACGTTGCCTCCGGCCGCGACGGCCTGCACCCCACCGAGCACGTCGCTTTCCGTCGGCTCGGTCCTCACCTCCCCGGTGCCATCGCCGACCGCTCCGGACAGGTTCCCGCCCCAGCATCGAACGCCACCGGTGGTCGTAACCGCGCAAGTATGCGTGGCCCCCGCCGACAAAGCACTGACACCCGTGAGTACGTCGCTCGTTGGCGGGTTTGTGCGGCACAGCGCAACTCCGTCGCCGAGTTGGCCCGCCGTGGTCGCGCCCCAACACTTCGCGCCGCCAGCAGCCATGAGCGCGCAGGTGTGCCCGCTTCCTGCCGCAATGGCCTGGACGCCGGTGAGCACATCGCTGGCAGGCGGCCACTCGCGGTCCGTCGTCGTGCCGTCACCCAGCTGACCCTGGTCGTTGGCGCCCCAACAACGCACGCCGCCCGCGGTCGTCAGCGCACAGGTGTGCCGCACGCCGGCGGCAACGGCCTGAACGCCCTTGAGCACCTCGTGCGAAACCAGCGGATCCGCTGACGGAGCGCCACTGCCCAGCTGTCCGTACCGGTTCGTCCCCCAGCAGATGACGCCCCCGGTCGTGGTCAGCCCGCAGCTGTGGCTGACATGTGGACCCATGGCGAGAGCCTGGATGTCGGTGACCAGGTCGGTGGACGGAGGACTCAGTCTATCGTCTGACCCCACCTGACCCAACTGGCCGCTGTTGTTGCTGCCCCAACATCGAACGCCACCCGCATTCATCAGTGCGCAGCTGAACGAGCTGCCCGCAGAGACAGACCGGACTCCGGTGAGTATGTCGCTGTCCCCTGGGCTGAGGCGCATGGTCGTGGTACCGTCCCCGAGCTCACCGGAATTATTGTTGCCCCAACACCGTACGCCGCCGGTCTTGAGTACCGCACAGGTATGACCGCCGCCCGGGGAAACACTCTGCGCGCCGGTAAGTACATCTTGCGTAGGCGGGAACAAAGTGTCTGTCTTTGTGCCGTCACCGAGCTGGCCGACGCTATTGTTGCCCCAACATCGAACGCCACCGGTCTGCAGCACGACACAGGTGTGGCTGCCGCTCCCTGCTGCGACGGACTGTACGCCGCTCAACACATCGGCAGCGGTCGGAATCGAGCGGTCCCTCGTGGTGCCATCACCCAGCTGACCGTCCTGGTTGCTACCCCAACAGCGGACACCTCCTTCGACCGTGAGCACGCAAGTGTGCGATGATCCGGCCACGATGGCCTTCGCTTCGATGGCGCCCGGGGACCCACAGGGCGGCGGGGTTGCGGGCGCGCCGGCCCCTGCGGGCGTACCACCCGTTGAGGCCGCACTCGTTCCACCCGTTGCTGGTGCTCCGCCAGCTGCGGTCGCCGTCGCGCCACCCGCTGAGGCTGCGCTGCCGCCCCCGGAAGACGTGCTGCCCGCCGAGCCCATGAACTCCCCGCCATCCCCACCGCCCGCCGAGCCCGTCGATTCCCCTGCATACCCACCGCCCGCCGACCCTGTGGATTGGCCGTCGGCAGAGCCGCCGCCCGTGGCGCTGCTGCCCCTGGACTGGCCACCCGCGAAGCCGGACTCGCCTGTGGAAGCAGCGTCGCCCGTCGCGTTGCCCTGGCGCCCGCCCTGGTCGCCGCCTTGGCCCACCGGCCCATCACTTCCGTCGGAATGGCCGCCGTCTGTCGCCTCCCCGGCAGCTCCCGGACCCTCTCCCGGCCGAGCGTGGTGGGGTTGGCACGCAGAAGCAAGCCACAGGCCAACAGCGCACACGAGTACGACCGAGTTCCCGGTGATCTTCATGGGGCGAATCCTGCTGGAACCTTGCCGCCAACTCCTGTTTGTAGCAGAGATCCGTCCGCGGCGAAACCCGTGCACGCCCACCGTTGGCAGGCACAGGCTGCGCATCCACGTGGGGCGAGGCTGGCCCTCCCAGAGTCACAAGAGGGCCCTGCCTTCCACGAACGTCGCCACACGCTATTCGGGCGAAACCCGCAGAGGAGCACAGGAGAAAGGAAGTCGGCAATGAAGCGATGGTTCGTGGTCCTTGCGCTGGTGGCGGTCCCTGCGTTGTGCCGGACGGCAGAAGCGGACCGCGGTTCGATACCGTTCAAGCCGCACGTACAGGTTTTCGAGCCCACGCAGCGGGCCATGCTTGCATGGAGCGGGCAAGAAGAAATCCTGCTTCTGACCACCGACTTGAACGCGTCAGAGCCCACGAAGATCCTGGAGGTGATGCCGTTCCCATCCGAACCCAAGGTCAAGAAGGGCGACACGGAGACCTTCCGTCGCGCGACGGACCTGATCAACACCAAGCTCGCGATGCCGAGGCCCACAGGAAGAAACGGCGGCCGGTCCAGGAGTGCGCCGGCGCACAAGCCCGGCGGCGAGATCAC
>JAFGIS010000216.1 GCA_016929495.1 Polyangiaceae bacterium
CCGGTCGAGGCGGTGAGCATGTTGGCCAAGATTGCGTCGGCGACCGAGCCGCATCGCACCGACGCTCTGCTCCGGGATCCTTTCCCGGACCGCGGCGGCGACGGTGACAGTCGGCTGATGGACCTCGTGTCACGTAACGTCCAGCATACGGTGGACTACGTCAGTCCGACGGCGGTCGTGGTCCCTTCGGCCACCGGGAACACCGCGCGGATGGTCTCCCGCTTCAAGCTGCCCGTCTGGATCGCGGCCGTGAGCCAGCAAGAAGCGACCTGCCAGGGGCTGCAGTTCTCCTATGGAGTACACCCGATCCACGAGCCGGAACATCCGCGGGACTGGAAGGCATATGCTCGACGGTGGGCGCACAGCGAAGGGCTAGCCGACGGACTGATGGTGCTGACCGAGGGCCCCTCCCGGGAGAACCCCGGGGCGAGCCATCGCATGGACATCCTCGATCTGAGGCAGGCACCGGCCAGCACCTCGAGCCTGCGACACTAGCATGCCCAAGCTCACCACCTATCTCTGCGCGCAAGCGGACTTCGAGAAACGACGATGAACAGACAACGACGAGACAGCGAAGCGATACACCCTCCGTCGCCGGTCGAGGTCGAGGGGGTTCGATTGCTTCGACTGGAGGTGGCGCAGCAACCATGAAGAACGAACCCAGTCCTTCGAACGTCGGCGCGGTGGTCTCGGTACGCGGCAGTGTCGTCGATATCCAGTTTGCTGCACGCTTGCCGCCCATCTACTCGTTGCTGCACGCCGACGGGGGAACGATCGCGATCGAGGTTCTGGCTCAGCTCGACGCGCATCGCGTTCGTGGAATCGCGCTGACCCCCACCCAAGGCCTCGCCCGCGGCGTCGCGGTGCAAGACACGGGTGGCCCGTTGCTGGCCCCGGTCGGCAAGGGAATTCTCTCGCGGATGTTCGACGTCTTCGGGAACGTCATCGACCGGCAAGCGGCGCCGACCGACGTCCAATGGCGCACGATCCACCGCGCCCCGCCGACGCTGTCACAACGTTCGACGCAATCCGAGATCTTCGAGACCGGGATCAAGGTCATTGATGTGCTGGCGCCGCTCGAGCGCGGCGGTAAGGCGGGCCTGTTCGGCGGTGCAGGTGTGGGCAAGACGGTATTGCTCACCGAAATGATTCACAACATGGTCGGGCACCACCAGGGCGTCAGCGTTTTTTGCGGCATCGGCGAGCGCTGTCGCGAAGGAGAGGAGCTCTACCGTGACATGATGGCGGCTGGCGTACTGCCAGGCATGGTGATGGTGTTCGGGCAGATGAACGAGCCGCCGGGCAGCCGTTTCCGCGTGGGCCTCGCGGCCCTGACGATGGCCGAGTACTTCCGGGACGACGAGCATCGCGATGTGCTACTGCTCATCGACAACATCTTCCGGTTCATCCAGGCCGGCATGGAGATGTCCGGCCTGATGGGGCAAATGCCATCGCGCCTGGGCTATCAGCCTACGCTGGGCACCGAGCTGTCGCGGTTGGAGGAGCGCATCGCCAACACCGAAGCCGGCGCCATCACGTCCATTCAGGCGGTGTATGTGCCCGCGGACGATTTGACGGACCCGGCAGCGGTGCACACGTTTTCGCATCTCTCGGCGTCCATCGTGCTCTCGCGCCGGCGGGCGAGTGAAGGACTCTACCCAGCCGTTGACCTCCTGCAATCCAGCTCCAAGATGGCCACGCCCGGCATCGTCGGCGAACGACATTATCTACTGGCGCAGGAAATCAGGCGGACGCTGGCGCAGTACGAAGATCTCAAGGATATCATCGCCATGCTCGGCCTGGAACAACTGGCGCCAGAAGACCGCGCCGTCGTTGCCCGCGCCCGACGGCTCGAGCGGTTCCTCACGCAGCCATTTTTCGCCACCGAGCAGTTCAGCGGCATCCAGGGAAAACTCGTCAGCCTCCAAGACTCGCTCGACGGCTGCGAACGCATCCTGCGCGATGAGTTCAAGGACTACCCAGAAAGCGCGCTCTACATGATCGGGGCGATCGACGAAGCGAGGACAAGAGCGAAGACCGGCAGGTCTGTCGCCACATCCGGACCTCAGCCCGCGCCGAAACCCAGCCCGGAGGTCCACCATGCGGCCACCGACACTCATGAATCTTAAGGTTCTCCTGCCCTTCCAAGTCTTCAGCGAGAAGACCGGCGTTTCGCGCATCGTCGCGGAGACTCGCGAGGGCTCGTTCGGACTGTTGCCACGCCGACTCGACTGCATCGCCGCACTCGCGCCCGGGATCTTGGTCTATGAAAGCCAAGGAGAGGGAGAGGTCTGCGTGGCGGTCGATGAAGGGGTGCTGGTCAAGACCGGCTTCGACGTGCTCGTCTCCGTACGCAACGCAATTGGCGGCACGGACCTCGGACAACTGCGGGAGGCGGTGGTGCGCGAGTTCCTGAACGTGAACCAACGGGAGCAGAGCGTCCGGTCGGTGATGGCAAAGCTGGAAAGCGGCTTCCTCCGCCGCTTGGCGAGGTTTCATCATGACTGAGACGGCGAAACCCAAGAGTGTGAACGACGCGAGTGCGTTCAGTCGCGAGGTCAGCGCGAAGACGGCACGCAAGCTCAGGGCGCGGCGCAACTCCACCCCAGGCGTCTGGTTTGGCTTGGGCATGATGGGGCTCATCGGCTGGTCGGTGGTCGTCCCGACGTTGCTCGGCGCAGCGCTCGGTCTCTGGTTGGACAAGCACTACTCGGGAAAGCATGCCTGGACGCTGGCGCTGTTGGTGGCCGGGCTTGCAATCGGCTGTTTGAATGCGTGGCATTGGGTTGCCAAGGAAGACAAGGCCATGCGGGAGGAGCAGGAGGATGACGATGAATGAACCGCTGACTCTGGTGCTGGCGTTCCTGGCGGGGGCGGGGCTCGGTGCGGTTTTCTTCGGCGGTCTCTGGTGGACGGTTCGCAAGGGCGTTTCGTCGAAGCAGCCAGCGCTCTGGTTCTCTGGCAGCCTCCTGCTGCGAATGAGCATTGCCCTGGGTGGATTCTACTTGGTCTCGGGCCATCATTGGCAGCGGCTGCTGCTGTGTCTGTTGGGATTCGTCACGGCCCGCCGAATCGTGGCGTGGCTGACGCAGGCGTCGCGGGAAACTCCAACCCGCCAGGCACGGGAGGCCGGCCATGCGCCTCAGTCCCGATGAGATGATCTTCTGGCAGCACGGGGTTCTCAAGCTCAATGCGACCGTGGTGTTCACATGGGGACTGATGCTCCTATTGGTCGTCGGTTCGAAACTCGTCACACGCAAGCTTTCCACGGGCCTGACGCGTTCCCGCTGGCAGAACCTTCTGGAAATCGTCGTCACCGCGATCGAGAAACAAATCGAAGACGTCGGCCTCC
>JAFGIS010000217.1 GCA_016929495.1 Polyangiaceae bacterium
AGCGAGCTCTTCGGTCACGAGAAGGGCGCATTCACCGGAGCCCAGAGTCAGCGACCCGGCCACTTCGAGCTGGCCAACGGAGGGACTCTGTTCCTCGACGAGATCGGCGAGCTTCCGCTCGCCGCACAGGTGAAACTGCTTCGCTTCCTGCAAGACCTCGTGGTGGTACGAGTGGGAGGTCGCGAAGAGATCAAGGTGGACACTCGGCTCATCGCCGCTACGAACGTTGATTTGCGCTCTGCCATCACCGAGGCCAAGTTCCGTCAAGACCTGTACTATCGCTTGGCCATCGTCACCATCGATTTGCCTGCTTTGCGGCAACGCCGTGATGATATCGTGCCGATGGCCCAGACTCTGCTCGAGCGCGATCTGTTGGCGGAAGGGAAGGCGCCGAAGAAGTTCTCTTCGGGCGCCAGGGCGGCCCTGGAATCGTATCCTTGGCCCGGCAACGTGCGCCAGCTGCAGAACCACATTCGTCGAGCGGCTCTCATGGCGCAGGGAGCGCGGATCACCGCCGAGGACCTGCAGCTGCCGGACGTGTCGGGCGCGCCCGCGTCGACGGCGGGCGCGCTGCCAACGTTGCGTGCCGCTCGCGAAGCGACCGAACGGGAGCTCATTCGGACCACACTCGAGAGGCATGGTGGCAACATCAGTCAGTCGGCGAAAGACCTGGGAGTGAGCCGCCCAACGCTGCACGACCTCATCAACAAGTACAGGCTGAAGGGATAGCGAGCAGGTGGCGCGCGCGACACCTGCCCGTTGGTGGCCTGCGCGGCTCTGCCGCTCAGATGGCGACCCGGCTTCGGCCGCGCAGCTCGGATCGTCATCCACGCCCGTCCGACCGCTTTTCGTCAGGTTCTCCGGCACTGCCTGTCGGTTCTCTTTCCATCCCCCTGGCCGAGCGGTCAGGCCTCCAAATCGGGAATTCGTGGCTTCCGGCGTCCGGGGTGTCGAGATCCTTTACGGTCTGTCACGGAGCGAGAAGCGGTGCCATGCGAGGATTACGCTCGATGCTGGTTGGCATGCATGTTGCCTAGTCACCAAGCGCATGTCCGAGCCGAACCGGCTCACGTCCGACTCCAACTAGCAGAGCACATTCGGAGGTTTCTCAATGATCAGGCACCTAGTCAGCACGGGAGCAGCCCTCGGCGTCAGCTTGTTTGCGGCTTCGGCCATGGCCTTGTCCGTCACCCCCACTACGAATGCCGCGGACCTTGCGGAGGCGATCCTCGGTTCAGGCGTCACCATCTCGAACCTCGCTCTGGTAGCTGGTCCAGAGTCCGCGGGAACATTCACGGATGGCGGCAACATCGGCATCGACTCGGGCATCCTGCTCACCAGCGGCAGCGTCAATAACGCGCTGCCTCCGGACACCAGCGAAAGCGCAGGGAGCTCAATCGGCACTGGCGGGGATAGCGATCTGAACGGCCTGATCCCTGGCTACACCACGTACGACAAGACCGTGCTGGAGTTCGACTTCACGACCGACAGCGGCGACCTCTACTTCAACTACGTTTTCGGCTCCGAGGAGTACCTCGAGTTCGTGGGCAGTTCTTTCAACGACGTGTTCGGCTTCTTCGTCGAGGGCGAGAACATCGCGTTGGTGCCCGGCACCAGCACGGCGGTCTCGATCAACAACGTGCACCAGGCGACGTCGAACGGCTACGGAAGCTTCGCGGCCGTGAACGGCGAGTACTACGTCAACAACACCGCCAACTCGGTCGCCACGCAGTACGATGGAGTCACCACGGTGCTCACCGCTTCCATTCTCGGCCTCGAGGCGGGCAACACGTATCACATGAAGTTGGCGATCGCGGATGCTGGCGACACGATCCTCGATTCCGGCGTGTTCATCCAGGGCGGCTCGTTCTCGTCGAAGCCCACCGCCGTTCCCGAGCTCAGCTCCTCGTCGGCCACGAGCGCTCTGGCCCTGCTAGCCATGGGCGCGCTCATGATGGTCGGCCGCCGTCGCCGCATGGCGTAGGCCCGCGGACTGTTCAGACAGTCGGAACGTGAGAATCTGTCGGGAGTCGTCGTAAGGCGGCTCCCGACGTCGTTTTGTCCGATACCTTCGCTCTTGCGCTCTTCCCTCGGGTGCCGCGCTCCTGTCGCGGCGGCCTCCCTCGGGCGGCGCAATCGGCGGGTTCCGGTTTCCGGTGCCCGCCATCGCGTTGTCTGTGCTTCGGGAACGGGGTCGACTGAGGCCGGGGCCGGATGGTATCGTGCTCCGATGTTCGAGTCGGCAGTATCGAAGGTCTCGCTCCGCTGGATTGCAGCCGTTGTGGTCGTCTTGGCGCTGGTCGGCTGCAAGAGGAAGCCGCCGCCCGATCCACACATCGCCGAGGGCTATCGGCTCGTCGCGACGGAACCGAAGAAAGCGCTCGCGGAGTTCCAGCGCGTCAAGGACCCGGGCCAGGCAGTAGTGCTCTTCGGTCAGGGGCTGGCGTACGAGGCCTTGTACGAGTACGCCAAGGCGGAAGCAGCGCTGGAGAAAGCACTGCGACTCAAGTACGAGCCCCGTGTCGAGCTCGCGCTGGTCCGTGTGCGAACCATGCTGGGCAAGCTCGATGCGGCGCGCCAGGGCATCGATCGTGTCGTGGCCAAAGCACCTGGGAACATCAACGCGTTGCTCATGGAGACCTGCCTGGCGCGCGACGATGCACGCACCAAAGCAGCCCTGCAGCACCTCGATGCTTGGCCCAAGAAGCGGACGGATGCTGGCGCATCCCAGTCGACTCCGGCGGAGTACCACCTTGCCCGGGCTACGCTCCTGGCGCGGTTGGCAGACCCGGAAAAGGCCAAGTCGGCTCAGGCCGAGGCCGAGAAAGCCAACCTACTGGACGATGGAAACGCCCTTGCGCTTGCCTCGGTGGCCGGCAAGGCCGGGCAGCGCGGGTTCGCCGCCTTGCTGCTCGCCCGTGTGGTCGACAAGGTTCGAAACCCCGAGCTGTTGCGTCGGGCAGCGGGGTTGAGCTACGGCCTCGGAGCGCACACGCTCACGGCCAAGGCCCTAGGGCTCTTGCCCGCAGACGACAAGAGCCTGCTCGTGCTTCGCGCGCTCAACGCCGCCGCGTTGCAGCAAACGGGAGCCGCCAAGAGCCTGCAGGCTGCCTTGGTCGTGAGCAAAGATCCCGAGGAGGAGACGACGCTGCGTCTGCTGCTGGCGCAGGCATGGCTGCGGGAAGGAAACCGTGCGGAAGCGACTAGGGCGCTCAACACGGTCCTCGAGACGCAACCGAAACATGTGGGCGCCCGGCTTCAGCTCGCGAAGATCGAACTCGCCGAGGGCAAGGCGACAGAGGCGGTCGGTCGCCTGCAGGCCGTCGCGACGCCGGGAGCTCCGGTGACGGCGCATGAGCTCTTGGGGATCGCGTACTTGCAGGCCAGGCAGGTCGACAAGGCGCGGGAGCAGTTCGAGAAAGTGCTCGAACTAGCCCCAGGCAACCGTACGGCTCTGGCCCATCTGGTCCGCCTCGATGTGCGTGCGAAGCAGCAGCAGTCGGCTATTGACCGTGTCGCAAGACAGATCAAGGCGGCCCCGAAGAATGCCGCGCTTCGGCTCACGATGGCGGGCGTGCTGCTGCAGTTGTCCAAGAAGAAGGAAGCCGAGGCGGTTCTTCGCGAGGCGACTGCCGCCCTTCCGGACGAGGTGCCCCTCTGGGCGGCGCTGGTGCGTATGCAGGAGCAGCGCAAGGCGTACGACGAGGCCTTGAGGACTCTGCAGGATGCCGAGCACAAGAATCCCCAATCCATCCCCGTCGCCGCTGAATTCGCGGCGTTCTACACACGCACGGGGCGGAACGAAGCTGCTCTCCCATACTACGAGCGTGTGCTGCGGTTCTCTCAGAACGACCCGATCGTGCTGAACAACACAGCCATGCTCTACGCAGACCAGACGGGCGATGCCGTCAAAGCAGTGGAGCTTGCCGAGAAGGCTCGGCGGTTGGCACCAACGAGTCCGGCCATTACGGATACGCTGGCCTGGGCATTGTACAAGCGCGGCCAGAAGGGAGACGCAGAACATGCTCGGGCGTTGCTCGAATCGGTGCGGGACAAGAACACCGGAGCGAGTTCCAAGTATCACCTGGGCATGGTGCTCATTGCCTGCGACAGCGCAGAGGCTGGCAAGCAGCTTCTTCGCGATGCACTGGCGCTCCCTGGGGAGTTCCCCGAGGCGGAGCTGGCACGCAAGGCGTTGGAGGCAGCGGAGGCGGGTCGGGCCACGGGGGCGGGGCCCCAGTAGCGCATCGTTTCCATCGGACAGATGCAACAGGATTGCAATTGGCCGGCCGGCCAAGGGGTCACGTCCTGAGCACAGTGACAGATCCGCG
>JAFGIS010000218.1 GCA_016929495.1 Polyangiaceae bacterium
GAACACTTCTACTCGGACGCCAACCGTCGCATCTACGAGGCGGTCGTCGACCTGCAGGCGTCCGGGCGCCCCGTGGATCTCGTTGCCGTTGCGGGCTGGCTCAGAGACAGGGGCCGACTTCAGCAGGTCGGCGGGACGGCGTACCTCGTGCAGCTCACGGATGCGACGCCCACCGTGGTCGATGTCGAAGCTCATGCGAAGTCGGTTCGCGAGAAGTGGCGCCTCAGGCAGCTCATCCTCACCTGTCAGGGATTCGCGGCAGAAGGCTATGGAGACTGCGGCGACGTTCAGGCCTTTGTCGATCGCGCCGAACAGGCCGTTTTCGACCTGGCGCGTGTACCGGAGGGCTCGACGGTCGTGCCGGTTCGCGATGCGATCCATCGCGCGTTCGAGATCTTGAGCGAGGCATCGCGGCGAGGAGGAGGCATCACCGGAATAGCGAGTGGCTTCACGGACCTGGACCGGAAGTGTGCCGGTCTGCACGCCGGGGACGTGTACATCGTTGCTGGGCGGCCCGGCATGGGAAAGACGGCCTTCGTGCTCAACATGGCTGCCAATGTCGCCCGGCCGGTTCGGTCGAGTCCGTCGGATGAACAAGAGCCGTACGCGCCGGCCGTGGAGGAACCGGGATACGGTGTGGCGTTCTTCAGCCTGGAGATGCCGCGCGAACAGCTGGCCGCCCGTCTGTTGGCCAGCGAGGCACGCGTGGACCTGTCTCGTATCAGGAGTGGCGAGATACACGCCGACGATTGGAGCAAGCTGACCGACGCGGCCGCGAGGCTCGGCCGGTTCCCCATATGGATCGACGATACGCCGGCATTGAAGCTACTCGACCTCCGAGCCAAGATCCGTCGTCTCAAGGTGCGCATCGAACGCGGGGATGAAGACACCCACGCCCAGGGGCTCGGTCTCGTCGTCATCGACTATCTGCAGCTCATGCAGGGCAGACGCGACGCCGCCAGTCGAGAGCAGGAGATCAGCGAACTGTCACGAGGGCTCAAGCAGCTAGCCAAGGAGATGAGCGTGCCGGTGCTGGCGTTGAGCCAGCTCAATCGGTCGGTCGAGACACGCACGACCAAGGACAAGCGGCCGCAACTGAGCGACCTTCGCGAGTCGGGCGCCATCGAGCAGGACGCTGACGCGATCTTCTTCATCTACCGCGACGAGTACTACTTCTCCGACAGCCCGGACAAAGGCATTGCCGAGATCATCGTCGCCAAGCAACGCAACGGCCCTACGGGCAACATCAAGGTGAAGTTCACGTCGGAATACACGCGCTTCGACAACCTTGCGCGCGACGGATACGAGTACGACGAGTACGACGCCTATGATCCGCGCGTCGATGCGGGACCGGCGCCGTGAGCCATGGCGCACCAAACTAGGCGCCTAGCTATAGCTAGATGAGCAGCAGCTCGGAGAGCTCCTGCATGAGATCGTCCAGCCCGAAGTGCGTTGCCGAGCTCACGAGCCTCAGGTTCACCCCGAGACGCACGAAGCCCTGTCTGAGCTGCCCGTAGGCTTCAGCGACTTCGGGCAGGTCGGCTTTGCTCAGGGCAACGAGCTCCGGACGACCCAACAGATCGGGGTTGTACTGCGCGAGCTCGGCCCGCACGGCGTGGTAATCGGCGAGCGGGTCTCGATCGGCCTCCAGCGTCACCAAGTGGAGCAGGACGCGCGTGCGCTCGAGATGCTTGAGGAAGCGGATCCCCAACCCGCGCCCGTCGCTGGCGCCGGGAATCAAGCCCGGGATGTCGGCCAGCACGAAGGTCTTGCCAAGGCCTCGCCGGCTGTCGCCCACACTGACCACGCCGAGATGCGGCTCGAGCGTCGTGAACGGATAGTCCGCCACCTTGGGACGCGCGTGACTCACCGCTCGGATCAACGTGCTCTTGCCGACGTTCGGCAGACCGAGCAACCCGACGTCGGCCATGACCTTGAGCTCGAGCCGCAGTAGGCGCCGCTCGCCCGCGTCGCCGGGGTCTGCTCGCCGAGGGGCGCGTTCCACCGGCGTTACGAAGTGCTTGTTGCCCCGGCCGCCGCGTCCGCCGCGGGCAACGACCAGAGCATCGGTAGGCTGCAGGAGCTCACCCAGCTTGCGATGAGTCGCCTCGTCGTAGACGATCGTGCCGAGCGGCACACGAACCGAGACGTCACGACCGGACTTGCCGTCGCGGTCGCGGCCCTCCCCGTGGCGTCCGGACTCAGCGCGCACCAGGCGCTGGTGGCGCATGTCGTACAGAGTCAAGAGGCCCGGATCCGCGATGAACACCACATCGCCGCCTCGGCCGCCGTCTCCTCCGGCCGGGCCACCGTAGGGCACGAGCTTTTCGCGGCGAAACGCGACACAGCCGTTTCCGCCATTGCCTGCCTCGACCTGGATCTCGCATTCGTCGACGAACCGCATTCCTGCCAGTGAGCATGTAGCGCATGGGCGCCGATGGCGCTCGCCGTCTTCGCGCGCGCGTCGGCAGACCCACGACCGACTCGTGTTACGACTGCCGGCGCGGGGGTTTGGCGGGACGCAACGACACCGCAGGCCCGGGTGCTGCTTCGTGCGACGGCGCGTATTCCTCCAGCGCGTCGAGGGCGGCCAGGACCGCGTCGAACCCGAAATGGGCTGCCGCACGCTCGAAGAACACCTCCGGCACCCGGGAGAGCTTGGCGGCCGTGGCCTTCCCGATGGACACCTCGCGATCGACGAAAGCCTCGAACGAGTAGTAGCCCTTGGCGTCGTAGAGCTTCTGCTCACGGATTGTCCGCAGCTCGAGCCCGAGCTCGTAGAAGTGTGCCGGCAGATTGCGGCGCAGCTCGGCGATCCGAGCCAGCGCCGAATGAAGCCGGCGGATGCGCTCCTTCAGGCTTTCAGCTTCCGCCGGGGTGCGCAGCGTCGCCCGCGCGCTGCCCGGCATGACTGGTTCCGCATTGCGCGCGGCTGTCTCTGCGGCGTGTTTCGCTGCGTGTCGCGCGGCCCATGGAGCGGAGCCCCTCAAACCGAAACGCCGGCCAGCCGTAGGCTCGGATGCGGCGCCGACGAGAGGCGCGGAGCCGTCGGTGGCGTGGGCCTGGCCATTGTGCCCGTTGCCTGGCGCTCGCATGTGCGCTGTGCCGCCCGGGAGGGCTTTAGCCGAGACACCCGATCGGGTGCGGCGCATCGGCGCCGAGACAGGCCTCTGTTTCGCAATGTCGCCCGCGCGGCAGGCTTGCCGTGCTTCATCCAGCTTTCCCCTCGATTTCATGGGCTTCTCGATCCCGGGGCTCCGGATACCTGACGAAGCTGACCATTCAGCCGGTCATGATATGGAACGACCTTGCCTGAAGTCTAGGGGCCAGAGTCTCCCAGGTCAAAATTGCATCGGGCTGGGGCTGGACTGACCCGTGGCGTCCGGGACGGTTTGACCGGGCAGCCCAACCAGCCTTCCTGCCTGGCAACAGTCGGCCCGCCCTGCGCGCGTGCCACGTCTCGGTCGTGGTAGATCGGCGAGCGATGCGGAGAGGAAGTGACGAGAACGACAACGTGGAGATCCCTGATTCCGCGGGCAGCACCCCGAGCGGGGCGGACGAGTGCGAGCTGCGCATTGCCGTCGTCGTCAACGGCAACGCGCGCGGAGTGACCGGGGAGCTGATTTCGAGCCTGGACCAGATACTGAGCGGTGGGGATCTGTTCGTGTCGCAGAGCCTGGCCGACGCACGACGGATCGCCCGAATGCTGCTCGAAAAGGGCTACGACACGGTGCTGACCGGAGGAGGAGACGGCACATTCACCTTCATGGTCACACAGATGGTGCGGGAGGCAAAGCGACACGGGTACCCGCTCCCGCGGTTTGGCTTGCTCAAGCTCGGGACCGGCAACGCCCTGGCCTGGGTCGTGGGCGCGAGCCGCTACAAGAGCGGCTCGTCCGCCGACATTCGGCGATTGCACCAAGAGGCGGGCAGCCGCCCGATTCGGCTGGTCGAAGTCGAAGGAGTCATCGCTCCCTTCTGTGGTTTCGGCGCGGACGCCGAAGTGCTCATGGACTACCAGCACGTTTGCAGTCTGCTGTCGAGAACCCTGCTGCGACCGCTCTCGATGGGGCGGCGCGGCTACGCGATATCCGTGCTGACGCGTTCATTCCCCGGCTACGTTCTGCGCCGGCAGCCCCACTGCCGTGTGATCAACGAAGGTGCCGACGCCTATCGTCTCGGCAACAAGGGGAGCCTGACCGGGCCGCCCATTCCGCGTGGCGAAGTGATCTACGAAGGGCCCGCTCGCATTGCCGCGCTGTCGACCATCCCATACTACGGCTTCGGTTTCCGTGCATTTCCATATGCCGAGGAGCGCAGCGATCGGATGAATCTTCGCATCTCAGGCATTGGGGTGCGGGATTTCGTCACCAACTTCAGCGCGATTTGGCGGGGCGAGTACCACAACCCCGATCTGGTCTTCGACTACTTGGTCGAGTCCGTGCGGGTGCAGATGGATCCTCCGACAGCCTTCCAGATTGGCGGCGATGTTCAGGGTGTCCGAACGGAGGTGCAAGCGAGGCTCTCACCGGACACCATTCGCCTCGTGGACTTCTACGCGCCGCCGCGTGCTGCCTAGAGGGGGCTTCTGTTGCCGGCCGAGTGCCTTTCCGGGGCGAGGCTTCACTGTGCTGGAGCCTCGCGCCAGAAAGGCACGTCCGATCGATCTGGTCAGCCTCCCATCTTGTTGCTCTGCGCGCGTGCCGTTCAATCGGCAGACGCGGCGATTCCTCACGAACTTGGCCAGAAGACCGGCCATCTGCTAGCCGGGCAGACTATGCAGCTGCCGGGGCGTCTGAGCCAAACGACACTGGGTGACCTGCTGGGCGCGGCGTTTCGGGAGCGAATCACGGGCACTCTCGAGCTCGAGGAAGTGACGGGCCCAGCCGCTGGGCGACGCCACGCGATCTTTCTCGAAGACGGCCTGGTGGTCCGAATCGATACCGAGCTTGGGGCACGCATCGGTCAGATCTTGGTCGAGCAGGGAAGCCTACCCTCGGCCCGGCTGCGCCGGCTGCTGTGGCAGCGTCGGGCTGACGAGGAGGGACCTGTGGGCAGGTGGCTCGTCGCAGGGGGGCACATCGAACCCGATTCCCTCACCCTTGCGCTCGAGCGCCAGATCGAGGCCCGTCTGGAGGCCCTGTTCGCGTTGCGGGATGCCCGACTCTACTTCAGGGTGCCGAGGCCTCGAGATCGCCGAAAAGACGCGCCTGCGCCGCTGCGACCGGCCGAGTTCTTGCCCGGAAGGCCGCGCGCTCGAGAGACGCTCCGGGCCAGAGGTGGCGGCCGCGCCCAGACGCGACGTGCCGATCCGGCACGAGGCCCGAGCCTGAGCGTGCTGCAGCTGCCCGAATCGGCCGGTGCTGCCGAGGTACGAGAAGCGTTCCGGCGCTTGGCGTCGCGATACCATCCCGATCGGCATCCCGGGGCGAGCCACGAAGAGAAGCGCGAGATGCTGCGCAAGTTCGCAGAGCTCAGCCACGCGTACCACGTCCTGATCGCGTAGTGGATCTGGTCAGTCGAGGCGGGGGGCCTTCCGGAGCCAGCCCCAACTTTCCAGCTGCCGAGGCAAGGCTCCCATCGAATCGAGCAGCACATCCGGTCGAGAGTCGATCAAACGTTTCGGCTGTGTCAGTCCGCCCTGGATCCCGACGGTGAACGCACCCACGGCGCGGCCGCAGCACACGTCCTGCGGGCCGTCGCCCACCATCACGAGCTCTCGAGCGCGCACCCCCAAGCGTTCTGCGATGGTGAGCAAGGGAAGGGGATCGGGTTTGAGTCTCGGCAGATCTCCAGCCGCAATGACGACGCGAAAGAGGGAAGACAGCCCGAGCCCCCGCAGCACGAGCTCGGTCGTCGCGCGCGGCTTGTTCGTGCAGACGGCAAGAGGCAGGGCTCTGAGCTCCGTGAGCGTGTGCGCCACGGCGGCCATGGGCCGTGTCGTCTCGAGCGCGTGAGCCTCGTAGTACGCTGAGTAGGCCGCAAACACGGGGTCGACGGCCGGGTCGTCATAGGGCAGCTCCGTCGCACGGGCGATGAGCCAACGCGCGCCGTCCCCGACCAACGTCGTGAGGTACTCTGGAGGTCGGGTCGGAAATCCGTGGGCCGTGAGCGCGTGGTTTACCGCGGTCGCGATGTCCTGGCGCGAGTCGACCAGAGTCCCGTCCAGATCGAACACGACGGCCTCGGGTCTTCTGTCGTGCTGCATGAGCGCGGCCATACCACCGGCGCGGCGTTTTCCCCACGCGTCCACGCTGTCGAGAGCTCGGATCGCGCGGCGGTCGAGGCTCTGGCCGTCCGACGCAGACGGTAGACCGGTTGTTCGGGCGGACAAGGGAGCGGTCGCGAGGAGTGAGACGGGACTGGGCCGCGCGCGAGCTTGGTGCTACTCGGCCAGCTGCGTGCTGGCCAAGGCGGGTCAGCGGCTTGCGCTGTTGGGGCGCGGTTCTCCCTGTTCCGGCGAGCGGGATCTCCAGGTCAGGGGTGACGGTCGGTTCGCCGGTAGCAGCGCTTCTCGAACAACTACGAGTGAGCCACCATGTCATCGGTTGTCGTTGTGGGTGCCCAGTGGGGCGACGAAGGCAAGGGAAAAATCGTCGACCTGTACACCGAGTTCGCGGATGTCGTCGTGCGCTACGCGGGTGGCCCGAATGCGGGGCACACGCTTGTTGTCGGCGACGAGAAGCTGATCGTGAGGTTGTTGCCGAGCGGGATCCTCAGAGCGGCCACTCGTTGCGTACTCGGTCAGGGCATGGTGGTCGATCCGAGCGTGCTCGTGGCCGAGATAGACGGCCTCATTCAGCGCGGCCACACGCCCGTCGAGGGCCGGCTCTCGGTGAGCGACCGGGCTCATCTGATCCTCCCGTACCACATCGTGCTCGACACGCTGCGCGAGGACGCCGCGGGCCTGGGACGCGCATTGGGAACGACGAAGAAGGGGATCGGGCCGGCGTACGAGGACAAGGCGCGCCGGACTGGCGTGCGAACCGGAGATTTGCGTGACCCTCGCCGGCTGCTCGAGCGCGTCGAGACCGCGCTGAAGGCATGGGCTCCCGTCGCGACGGCCCTCGGCGGCAGGCTGCCAGGCGCGCACGCCATCGTCGATGGGCTTGCCCCACTCGCCGAACGGATAGTGCCCCTGCTCGCGAACACCTCAGTTCTGGTCGCTCAGGCCATGGCCGGCGGCAAGAACGTCATGTTCGAGGGTGCGCAGGGGACGCTGCTCGACGTCGACCACGGCACCTATCCGTTCGTGACATCGAGCTCTGCCACGGCAGGCGGCGCCGCGGTGGGCTGCGGAGTCGGCCCGAACAAGCTAGACAGGGTGGTTGGAATCACCAAGGCGTACACGACCCGTGTGGGAGCTGGCCCTTTCCCCACCGAGCTGACGGATTCGGACGGCGCACATCTCCGGGAGATCGGCGCTGAGTTCGGCTCGGTAACCGGTCGGCCGCGTCGAACCGGTTGGGTTGACCTTCCGGCTCTTCGCTACGCCGCGCGCATCAACGGACTCGATGGACTCGCGCTCACCAAACTCGACGTGCTCACCGGGCTCGACCGCGTCCGCGTCTGCGTGGCCTACGACACCCCCAGCGGGCGGAGCGATGAGCTGCCCGACCTCTGGTTCGACGAGCCCGACTCCGTGACGCCGGTCTATGAGACCCTGGACGGTTGGACCGAGAAGCTGACCCAGGCGCGTGCGCTCGAGGAGCTGCCCCCAGCCGCACGAGCCTACGTCGCTTTCCTCGAGCAGGGGATCGGTGTTCCGGTCTACGTGCTCAGCGTCGGAGCGCGTCGTTCGGAAACCATCGTGATGACGAACCCGTTCGCGCCGAACGGATGAGTGGAGCGGATCCGTGGCGTTGCTGTTTCCACTGGTGGTTCAGGCGTTGGCTCTCGAGGTGCTCCCTGCCCATGCAACTGAGGCTCCGTCCGATCTGGTGGCCGCGGCCCAGAGCAGGCCCGCCGCGTGCGGGCCGGCGTTGCGCGACAACGCCCCCGTGCTGTGGAGCCAGGCTGCGCAGCCTGGTGGGGCTCTGTACTGCAGACTCGTTGCCGGAGGCCTGGCGCGTCTGCGAACCAAGCCGGCAGAGACCCTGCGCATGGCCGAGCGCGCGGAGAAGCTGCGCCCCGGCGACACGGCGGCGAGCGTGCTGCGGGCTCGGGCGCTGGCGGCGGCGGGCTCATACGGCCGGGCCTGGGAAGCCTTCGAGCTCGTGACGGCCAAGCGCGGGCGACTCGATGCGCCGAACGTGCTTCACGATTACGGGGTGACAGCGCTGGCAACGGGCCACTACGACCGGGCAGCCGATGCCTACCGGGCGCTCGTGCCCAGAGCGTCGCTTCTGGGAGATGAGCTTCAGCGTCAGAAGGTCCACGTGGAAGGAGCCCTTGCCGTCATGCATCGGGGCGAACGCGGCGCTGCCGAGGCGGTCTCCTTTCTCTCCGAGCTGCGTCGCGGCAGCATCTTCCCCGGCCTGGGCGACTACGTGGTGGCCACGCTCGGATTGGCTCTGGATCGACAAGGACGCAGCGGTGAAGCCAGGGGCGCTGTCGCGGAATCCGAGGGACCATGGGGCTTGGCCGCCGTGCTCGAGGCAAGCCTCCCAGCCGATCTCGGTGAAGCCGCGGCGGCTCCGACGCCTGATGCTGATGCCAGCGACTTGGCTAGCGCAGCCGTCATAGCCGTCCCGGTCGCGGATCTCCGGGCTCTGGTGGCCATGCTGGCCGAGGAGGCGGCGCCCGAACTAGCCGCAGAGCAATGGGAGAGCTACCTGCAGGTCTCGGCCCAGGGCCCGTGGGCGGCACATGCTCGGACGAAGCAGCGTGCGCTGCGACGAAAGAACGTAGTGCGGTGACCTGGCGTTCGGCGCTCGCGGCCGCGGCGGCGCTGGTCCTTTCATCGGCAGCGGCCGCAGGACAACCGACGCTTTGGGAACGAGCGCGAACGCCTCGCAGCATCGGCATCTACCGCGCGGAGCTCGCAGTGGAGCGCATGCTGATGCGCATCGAGGACGCCGAAGGCGACCCATCGATGCAGCGGGATTTGGCGTTGGGTGCCCTAGCGATGCTCGAACTCGTCGGCGGCGTCAAGCGCGACGGACCTCGGCTGGGCTTCTTGCTCGGGCGCTTGCTGGCGAGTGACTCGATACGTCGCGACGAGGAGGCCGTGCCCATCCTAGAGAGGCTCGTCGCGACTTCGCAGGACGCGCTGTTCGTCGGCGAAGCCTGCTACTACCTCGCGCGCGCGGATGCTCGACTCGGCAGGGTACAGGAGGCATGGCTATCGTACCGGAGGGCCCTGGACCTCGTGTGGGATCCCGATTTGCTCGCGCTGACGTACCTGTATCGCGGGGAGCTAGAGATGAGGCTTCACCACCTTGCCGATGCCAAAGAGAGCTTCCGCGCTGCGCTGGCACAAACGACGAAGTCCGAGACGGTGGCGCGCAGCTACCTTGCTCTGGCGGCTGCTCTGGAGCGACTGGGAGATCTGCCTTCCGCGCTGGAAGCTGCAGCAACCGCCGCCCAGATCCCGCTACACTCGGACGTCCACGGCGATCGGAGCATTCTCGACGTGCCGGCAGCGGATCTCGAGCCATCCTACGAAGCGTACTACCGCGTTGCACTGGCACGGATGGCGCTTGCCGATCGGAGTGACTCACCGGACGCGGCCCACGAGCACGTCGCCGAGGCGATCGATGCCTGGAACGACTACCTCGGAGCTGCAGGCTCGGTCGCGCCGTCCTGGTCGGCGCATGCAATCCGGCTGCGTGAAGCCTGCCGGCGCGGATCCTTGCCTTTCGTTCCGCGTCCGACTCCTTGAGCAGCGGCCAGTCCGGGACGTCAGGCGGCGCGCGGCAGCCCCGAGTTCGGTGGTCCGAGGATCCGGATTGCCCCCTCGGCATCCGCGACGCGTTCGAAGACAGGGCGCAGATTTGGGCTTCGCCGCAGCTCGCCGAACGCCCCGCTGGCGGCGAGCGCACGTGCTCTGGGACCGTCCACGACGAGAAATACGTTTCTGGTGCCGCCGACCGCCGGGGCCTCTATGACATCCGCCACTCGTGTTCGGTCCAGATGCAGCTCTTCGCGGCCGCGCTGAATGAGCACTCTGCGCTCGGTGATGAGGTACTTCGTTTCGCTGTCGTGCCACGCCCGGCGCACGACGGCGTGATGAGCAATGTAGGCCGCCGAGGCCAGGACCATCCCGGCGGTGAGCGCCATGCCCATCGCGACGGCTGCGAACGCCAGGGAGCTCGTGGCGAGTCCTGCTGCGTGCAGCTTCTCCAGAGTCGGGATGCCGCGATGGATGATACGAGCTAGCACCGCGAACAGGAACGCCGAGACGACCATCAGCATCCATTCGCGCTGGTCCGTGGGGAAGTAGACCCGGACCGTACGACTCGGCCGCCCAGACCAGAGGACCTTCTCGCCGACATCCAGCCGTTGCGCCAGCGGCCTCGAACCTACACCGCGCGGAGCGACCGCCTCTGCACCGCGAATGATCGCCCACACGCGATCCGGAGCAACCAGACCGGTGAGCGTGAGGGTCAGCCTACGGCGAAGTGCCCCCGTCGGCACCGCTCGAACCAGCTGAAGGTCACCGACGCCCGGTGTGTTTCCGCTCCAGAACACGCGAGCAAAGCTGATGGAGCCGCGCTCGATAGTGCGCCGAAACGGACCGCGTCGCCAGATCACGTGCTGGTTGGTCACGATGTACTGCGCACGCCGGAGCCAGATGCGAGGCCCGTAGAAGCACGCCCAGGCGAGCCCTGCGCACCAGGCCGCAAACAAGAACGAACTCGCCGGAGACACACGCAGCGCGACCGCTTGCGCTAGGGCGAACAGTCCGGAGACGACGCTCGTCAACATCAACAGCGCGCCGGCAGCCTTCAAGATGGCCGGGGCCCTTAGGTCCGTTGGGCGCCCAGACCAAACGATAGGCTCGCCAAAGAAGGAGTCGTGAGCCACTGTCTCCGTGCTCTTTCTTGATAAGACGCCGGTGGCCCGGATAAGTTTCGCCCTGGCTCAAGACTTTTTAGTAGAAAGAAGAGGCCGGCCGAGCGGTCACGTGACGCGCCGGTCAGAGAACGACAAAAGAGCGTCGGGTCGGCTCGCGTCTCAGGCTCCGCGCCGAGGCTCGCTGTGGCTCACATCGAGGGAGCCACGAAGATGATCTCGACGCGTTGATTGTGGCCGGCGGCGCCGGGCAGCTTCGGATCGACCACCGGCTGCGCGTTCGCGACGACCTCGGTGGTGACGTGCGCAGCGCCGGCCTGGGTCAATGACAGGGCAAGCGCTTGAGCTTCCCGCGAGGACGCGGACGGGCCCGCCCCGTGAAAGACGGCCAAGACCGGATAGTCCGGGTATCGTTTGGCGACGACGCCAAGTCGCTGCAGGAACTGCTGTGCGGCGGGTGTCAGCTGGTCGCGCGCGAACACGTTGCGCAACACCACGACGACGCCTCGGTCGTCTCGAAACGCGAAGAAGCCACCGGACTGGGTCAATTCCGAGAGCAACGCGTCAGCGCTGGCTGCGCGGGGATGGGTTGCCGTTGCCGGACGTCGAATGCTCGCCAGCTGACTCAGGCACTGCGACTCGAGGCGCCGGGCCTCGTCGAGCGCCCCGCCCGCGGCGCCCGTCTTGGTGGAGGAATCGAGCGTGTCCAAGGATTTCAGCGTCTCGACGGCCGGCGACTTCCGATCCAACAGCCCCGCGGCGACGCATAGCAGTCGAGCCCGCGAGGCGACAGCCAGTGCGGCGCGGCGACGGGCCAGTTCACGGTCGGGCGTGGATGGTTCGCTTGCACGGAGCGGTTCGGCGTCGCGGATCACCTTCGCGCGCATCTCCAGATCTCGCGCCTCGACATCCAGTGCTTGGCGTTGCCGTTCGAGGCTCTCAAGCTCCTTCTGCGCCTCCGAGAGCCGCTGCGCGGCGTCGGCATGTCGGCGCTCGGCTCGGAGCAGTCGTGCGAGTACTGTGGCGCGGTCGTACGCAACTAGCGCGTGTTCGCTCAAGATCTGAGCACTTTCGATGTCGCCGGCGCGGTACGCGCGTTCCGCGCGCGTCTGAAGCAGCTCTGCGTCGGCGTACTCCTGCGGGGCCCACCGCCTGGCTTCCATCGTGGCGGGGCTCGTGCGGGCGCTGGCCATTTCCTGCATGACCGCTGGTCGGGGCGCCGACGCACACGCTGTCGTCGTACCTGCGCCGAGCGCGCCGATCACGAGGGGCACCAGCGCACAGCGTGTCACGGTTTGGCGTCCTTTGCCGAGTGGTTGCCGCGCTCTCGCTCGAGCTTCCCGAGAGCTGCTCGAGCGCGTTCAACGCGCGCCATGGCCTCTTCCAGCAGGGCGCGGGCGCGCAGCCGCCGCTCCTGCGCGCGGAGCAGTTGCCGCTCCACTGCCGTGGCGCGGTCCTCGGCCTGGTGCGCACGCGCGAGTTCCGCGGCGCTCTGTGCCCACTTGCGTGCGAGCGCCTCGAGCAACTGGGGGAGTGACGTGTCGCCCGCCTGTCTGGCGGCGTCGGCGCGTCCGAGTGCCCTTTCGGCTTCGGCGATGGCTCGAGCTGCCACGGACCGCGCATCCGGGTCCTCTTTGATACGCTCGAGCGCGGACAGTACGTCGCTTCGGTCACTCTTGCCTTGCGCCCGAGCCGACGGGCCGCTGGCCAGGGCCAGTGCGACGATCAGCCCTGTTGTTGCGGTTTTTGCCAGGCGCAGCACGCGGGGGAACAAGCCACGTTGGGGCCGCCGGGTCAAGCTAGCCGCGTTGACCCGTGGGCCGAACCATTTCCGGCCACTGGAGCGCGGACAGGGCCGTGCGTGTCACAGATGCGACTCGAGTGGACGGCGTGTCCGGGCTATATCCGCCGAACCTCGGAGAGGTGCCACCGTGAGCCGAACGCGAGCCTCTTGGGACGAATACTTCATGGCTGTGGCCGCTCAGGTTGCCACCCGTTCGACCTGCGATCGCAAGCATGTCGGTGCAGTGATCGTCAGAGACCGCATGATCCTCACCACTGGCTACAATGGGTCGATCCGCGGGCTGCCCCATTGTGATGAAGCGGGGCACCAGCTCGAGAATGGGCACTGCGTCCGCACGGTGCATGCCGAGGCCAACGCGATTGTGCAGGCGGCGCGCAACGGAATTCGGCTCGAGGGCGGATGCATCTACGTTACGGCTTCGCCCTGCTTCGGATGCTTCAAACTCGTGGCCAACGCGGGCCTGGTGCGAGTGGTCTTCGGCGAGTTCTATCGCGACGAGAGGATCTTCAACGTGGCGGCGCAGGCGGGGATCGAGCTCGTTCATCTGCCTCCTCCACCCCAACTCGGGTGAGGGTGGGCGGTCTGTCGGACGTTCGGCCGAGTTTGAGACAAAGGGAGCGCCATAGGGCTTTCCTTCCGCGCGCACCTCCGCTACCGGGCGGCCATGGCGATGCGAAGAACGGTTCTGGTGGTGGGTTCGGGCGGCCGTGAGCATGCTCTGGCCCTGAGGCTGCTTGCGTCCGAGAGTGTCGACCACGTTGTGGTCGCCCCCGGGAATGCGGGTACGACGCTGACACCAGCCGAATGGTCCAAGCGCGGCAAGACGCTGCGCTCGACGCCCCTGAGCCCTCTGGAGCTGGCGCGCAGCGAACGGATCGATCTCGCGGTAGTGGGACCCGAGGTACCTCTGTGCGCCGGGCTGTCGGACCAGCTGCAGTCGCTTGGCGTGCGCACCTACGGTCCCAGTGCCATGGCAGCACGCCTCGAGGGCTCGAAGGCCTTCATGAAGCGTTTCGCCGACCGCAACGGGATCCCCACGGCGCCATACGAAGTCGTGACCAGTCTGGTAGAGGCGCACCAGGCACGGGAACGTTTCGACGAGTTCCCCGTGCTCAAGGCTGACGGACTGTGCGCCGGCAAAGGCGTCGTGCTCGCCTCCGACCCACAGGAGCTGGAACAGGCACTCGACGGGATGCTGAGCGGGCGGTGGTTCGGCGAGGCGGGTCGTACCGTGCTGTTGGAGCAGAGGCTCGCGGGATCTGAGGTGAGCGTCCATGCGATTTGCGACGGCGAGCGCGCGTTCGTGCTGCCGATGGTGCAGGATCACAAGCGGATCGGCGACGGGGACTGCGGCCCCAACACTGGCGGCATGGGCGCATACGGGCCAGCGCCGCTGGTGACACCGGAGCTTTTCGTCCGCCTCGAACGAGACTTCGTCGACAAGATCGTCGAGGGCATGGCGGCCGATGGCGCCCCGTTCCGCGGTACGCTCTTCGCTGGCCTGATGATCACCAGCGACGGCGAGCCCAGTCTCCTTGAGATCAACGTGCGATTCGGAGACCCCGAAACGCAGGTTCTCATGAATCTGCTCGACGGTGATCTGGCCGACGTGCTCGATCTGGCAGCCCAAGGTTGCCTGAGTGCAGGGTCCGTCGCCACCAACGACCTGCACGCTCTCTGTGTGGTTCTGGCTGCTGCCGGGTACCCGGGCCCGGTGAGGTCCGGAGACGTCATCACGGCTATCGAGGCGGCTGAAGCCGTCGAGGGGGTGCACGTGTACCATGCTGGGACCCGCCGAGTGGGCGACGAGCTCCACACAGCTGGCGGTCGTGTGCTCGGCGTGACCGCGCGAGCCAGCACACTCCAGCAAGCGCAGCAGCGGGCCTACCAGGCCGCCAGCTGCGTGCGCTTCGGAGGCATGCAGATGCGGCGCGACATCGGCGCCCGTGCGCTGGGCACGTGCGCACCGTAGCGCATTGATTCCATTCAATCGAGGGCCGGGAACCCGTTCCGCTCGGCCGAAGTGAGGGCGCGGGGTGTGCTCGGTCTGAGCCAACGAACGGGTTGCTCGTTCTCTGTCCCGTCTTGGAAACGGGATGCCGGGGCAACTGGTCATGTCTGCGGCGAGCTGCAGGCATGTCGACGTTTTCGCGCAGCGGGGCGTCAGAATACCCATCGCTTCGACAGACGCGAAGTACTAGACTGGCCGTAATGGAGCTGCTGGGCCTCGACGAGGCGGCGGACCGGGTCTTGCGTGGTCAGGTCGTTGCGGCTGCGACGGAGACGTTCTTCGGGCTCCTAGCGCTCGCTGACGACCCCGTGGCGCTCGACGCGCTAGCTTCCGTCAAACCACGTGGCACGGACAAGGGGATCCCGCTTCTGCTTCCGGCTCGTTCCGAGTGGCAGCACTGGGTACGGGAGCTGCCCCCTCTGGCAGAGCAGCTGGCAGACCATTTCTGGCCTGGCCCCTTGACCATCGCATTGCGTGCCAGAACCGGTGTCGACCATCGGGTGACGCTGGACGGTTCACTCGCGGTCCGCTTGCCGGGCGAATGCCCCGCAGCCATGATCGCCCGTCGGGTTGGACGTGCGCTGACTGCGACCAGCGCCAACCCACCCGGGTGTCCTCCTGCCGCGACATCTGCGCAAGCATGCGACGCGCTTGGAGCGTTCGTACGTGCGTCACGCCTCTCCATCGTCGACGGAACGGCCCCGGGGGGCCTGCCGTCCACCGTTTTGGCGGTAGCTGGCCAACGAGTGCAGCTCCTCAGAGAGGGCGCCGTGTCGTTCTCAGAGATCGAAAGGGTGCTGGGACGACGCGTCGGTGGGCAGCGCTTCGGGCTGCCCGGGTGAGCGGCCCAGGGCGAGCCTCGCGTCCTGTCTGCGGGGTCCGCTGCAGAATCCGACTGCGCCAACGTCCGTGGAATTCTGCGGGGAAGGCCCCCGCTCTGAGCCAGGAAACCGTGCCGGTCTTGGAGACTGGGTAGCATCCGTTCCCGACGGAAATGCCGGCGCTCCCGACAGGGCTCGTTCGCGCAAAGCTTGCGGCAGGGCTCGCCGTGAACTTGGAACGACCGCACGACGTGCGTCCTTCCGGACCGGCGTCCCTCGCGCGTGTTCGGAGCACTTGACGGCGCCCGGTCGTTGCAGCTACCGAAAAGGGGTTCCGGGGGGAACCAAGCCTTCACACGCGGAGACACCATGGCTCGAGCAATGAACTTCAACCCAGGCCCCGCTGCTCTTTCCAGTGAAGCGCTCGAACGCGCTCAGAGAGAGCTCCTCGATTTCGAGGGTACCGGCATGAGCATCATGGAGCACAGTCATCGAGGCAAGGCCTATGCGGCCGTCCACGAGGAGGCCGTGGCGCTCGTCCGGGAGCTGCTCGGCGTGCCGGCAGAGTACGACGTGTTGTTTCTCCAAGGCGGAGCCAGCCAGCAGTTCGCTGTCGTGCCCATGAACCTCGTGCCCCAAGGCAAGAGCGCCGACTACGTTCTCACCGGCTCTTGGTCGAAGAAAGCGCTCAACGAGGCGAAGACGATCTGCGCGCCGCGCGTTGCGGCCACGACGGAGAAGGACGGGAAGTTCCAGAGCATTCCGTCGCAGCAGGAGCTGAGTTTGGACGCACAGGCCGCCTACGTGCACATCACCAGCAACAACACCATCGCCGGCACACAGTGGCAGACGTTCCCAGAAACAGGCGGTGTTCCGCTCGTGGCCGACATGTCGAGCGACATCATGTGGCGCCCCCTCGATGTTTCGAAATTCGGGCTCATCTACGCTGGAGCGCAGAAGAACCTGGGACCGAGCGGCGTTACTCTCGTCGTGGTCCGGAAGGACTTGGTGGAGAAGGGCCGGTCCGATATCCCGAAGATCTTCCAGTACCGGACTCAGGCCGGCGACAACTCGCTCTACAACACGCCGCCCACGTTCGGCATCTACCTTCTGCGCAACGTCCTGGCATGGGTCAAGGCTTCCGGCGGGCTCACCGAGATGGAACGTCGAAACCGCGCCAAGGCCGACTTGCTGTACGGTGCACTGGATCGCTCGGCGGACTTCTACCTGGCGCCGGTTCGCAAGGACGCACGCTCGACGATGAACGTCGTCTTCAACCTCCCAACGCCCGAGCTCGAGGCGCGCTTCGTCGCGGAGGCGCAGAAGGCCGGCATGCTTGGACTCAAGGGCCATCGTTCCGTCGGGGGCATGCGAGCGTCCATCTACAATGCGGTGCCGCTGGCCTGGGTGCAGACGCTGGTC
>JAFGIS010000219.1 GCA_016929495.1 Polyangiaceae bacterium
ACGACCTTGGTCGACCTGAACCGCGCAGCGGAGCACGCTGCGACCATGGCCGCGAACGAAATCCGGTTCCGTGCCAAACTCGTCATGGATCTCGGGGCGATACCCAGAATCCTGGCCTCCGAAGGGAAACTGGCTCAGGTGTTCCTCAACCTGCTGGTCAACGCTGCACACGCTATCGAGGAAGGCTGCGTCGGACACAACCGCATCACGGTGCGTACGTGGGCGGCCGACGAGAGCGTTTTCGCCGAGGTAGGTGACACTGGCTGCGGGATTGCGCAGGAGCACCTCGACCGTGTCTTCGAACCCTTCTTCACGACCAAGGGTGCAGGGCGGGGCACGGGACTCGGGCTTTCCATCACGCGCAGCATCGTCACGGAGTTCGGCGGCGACGTCCAGGTCGAGAGCACGGTGGGTCACGGCGCTCGATTCCTGGTTCGTTTCCCGGTTGGCCACGCGCCGCCGCACGACGAGGAACAGACCGCCGCCGCCCGAGTCGAGGGACCAGCTGCTGCCGTCGCGCGCGGGCGGCTCCTCCTCGTGGACGACGAGGAAGGGATCCGCACGACGCTGACGCGCCTGTTGCGCCGAGACCACGACGTCTTGACCGCCTCCTCCGGAATCGAGGCCCAGTCTCTGCTCCAGCGCGACCGGGACTTCGACGTGATTCTGTGCGATCTCATGATGCCCGAGATGTCAGGCATGGACTTGCACGCGTGGCTGGCCGAAACGGCTCCTTCGCTGGCTCGCCGGGTGGTGTTCATCACCGGCGGGGCATTCACCCCGCGCGCCTCGGAGTACCTGGCTCAGGCGGGCAATCTGCGACTCGAAAAGCCGTTCGACGCAGCGCGGCTCCGGACGCTGGTGTCGCGGCTCGTCGCCGCCGCAAGGACTCGCTCGTAGGTGTCCGTCGCTGCAGTCCGGTAGTTGTGCCCCCCACGTCGACACCGTGGCAGCCCGACGGCCAGATGGGATACCGCGGATGCGCTCGATGCCTCGACGGACCACGAAACCCTAGGGAGGCGAGGACTCTGGCGTGAACGATGCTTGGCTGGCTGAGATCTTTCACTTCGAGCCGTGATCTCGAAAAGCGCCCGTCAGGCGCCCGTTGGGAACCATTCGCACGAGACGTGGTCCGATAGAATGTGTTCAAGCGCGTAGCCGTCGTATTCCGAAGCATGAGACCACGACGCCCTTCGGAAGACGACTGGGAAGCGATCCAAGCCCGGCACCGCCGGATGTACGTGTACCGAACCCTGCTGGGGGCTCTTGCTCTTGTCGTGTCCGGGTGGCTCGTCCTGACCAAAGGCGTTGTGCCTACACAGTCGGAGCTGGACGCCCGGGCTCTCCTGGCACCGAAGCCGCCCCAGCCCTTCCGGCCCGTCTATCCCATCGATCCTCGTATCCTGTCCTCGATCGACATGGCCAGGGTTCACGGCCGACTCCTTCCAGCGTGGATCATCTCGCTGCAGCACAGCCCCTACAGTGTCGGATACTGGGAGGCTGAGAACGCGTTCAGCGCGCTTCGCGACGAGGCGGGCAAGGACCCGAACCTTGGTCTGCTACTGGACCGCCTCCACGAGAGGGTGATGGACAGCGTGTACGATTTCCGCGGTGAGATCGGGTTGCTGATCAAGGGCTGGAACGAATACATGGCCCGAGCCGGCGTGCCGTTTCGCCTCGAGTACCATATGCAGAGGACGGCCCACGGACCAGAGATCCGCATGCGGAGCTATCGCGTGGTTGCCGATGTCCCGATTTCGGCGGAACACTCTCCCTACCACGTGCTCCTGCTGGCCCGAGAAGACCGGACCAATCTGGTCGAGGCGTTCTTTGGTCAGACCGCGACCGACCGCGACACCGCTCTGGTCATGACCGACCGCATCGCGGAGTATGCGATTGACCGGCTCTGGCCTCTCTTCGACACGAAAGGCGAGCCTTCGGAGCCCGAACCGGCCCTGCTCGAGAAGGTTCGCGGAGAGGCCCGTCTGGCACTGGGCGACTCGGTGATCGATCGACTGGCGCGCAACTTTTCCGTGCACCGCGCGCTGGAAACCGAGGTCGCAGAACTGGGGCACCGCCGCGGATGCGGCGGCAGCGTCGTCATCGAACGAGTCCCGTGGGATGGGCTGTCTGACCGGGCCCTGGCGATGGTAAACCGTGTCGCCCAGAAGAACGAGAAACGCGGTTGCCCGCGTCTGACCGTGACCGACGCTGATCGACTGGGCGCCATTTCCCACGAGCTGCGTGGGAACGGCGCCTTGGAGCAGGCGCTGGGCAGACTGGCAGGTTGGCTGGTGAAAGCCGTAGCAGTGCACGAGGCACGCCATCTGGCAGATGAGAGATCCACCCCGGAGGGTGCTGCTGGGCCCTGTCGTGGCTGTCCGAAGTCGTTCGACTACAGGGTTCAATCGGAGATCTCGGCGTACTTGGCCTCGTTCGCAACCGAGGGACTCGGCTACGTGGCCCTGCTTCAGGCTTGCGGCGCGGATGCGCACAGCCAGGCGTCGCACTCTATCGCACTGGAGTTCTTGCTGCCAAGGCTCCTGGTCGACGGCTGCGGCGGTGCCATCCCAGACGATCTCTACGCTCGGGCCGCCGCGCTGCGTGCCCATCTGTTCGGACGGGATGGGTCGATCGAGCTGCCGCAGAGCTTCCCCGGATCCGTACCCGTTCCACGGGTGTGCGCCTCACACTGAGCCTGAACGCCCGCCCACGATTCTGCGGCTCCCCCGGGGCGGAAACCGGGTCGGTTGGCGCCGGTGGGGTCGCTGTGGGCTACATCCCGTAGTTGAGATCGCGGCTCTTGCTCGTGGCCTGGGCTTTCTTCGAAACAGGCGCGTTCTGAGCCGACGGTTTGCTTGGTCGGTACGAGGCCACTCCGCTCGAGGTGGCGTTGGACGTCGGCCGCTCAACCCAAGGGGGCGGCATCATCTCCTCGCCCTTTCCGTCCGAACCGTAGCGTACATCGGCGCATGCGGTGCGGATCCCTCCCTGGCAGGCTCTGTCCCAGAGCTTCGCGGACTTGTTTACGTTCTGCTTCACGCCCTGGCCCGTTTCGTAGAGGTTGCCCAGGCTCACGCAGGCGGTCCACACAGGGTCGACAGGGCTCTGACAGGCCTTTTCGTAGAGCTCGGCCGCACGCGCTGCGCTCTTGGTCATGCCTCGCCCGCTGAAGTACGCGTCGCCGAGTACCGAGCAGCCGAGCATGACGTCGGCGTCGCAGCCCTTCTTGGCCAGCTCTGCGGCGCGCTCGGTGTCTCGGGCGATGCCCTGCCCCTTGGCGAGCATCGAGCCTAGCTCTGCACAGCCCCGCGCGTTGTCGGCGTCGCACGCTTTTTGCAGCAGCTCGACAGCGTCCTTGGTTTTCTTCGGCACGCCTTCACCGAGGCGATAGGCATGGCCGAGTCGAGCACAGCCTGCGGCCGCGCCGCCGTCGCACGCCTTCCTGAACAGCTCTGCGGCGCGACCGGCGTTCTTGGCGACACCGAGACCCATGGCGTTGAAGTAGCCGAGCGCCGCGCACGCGGCCGGCTGGTTGCCGTTGCACTGCTCTTGGAACAGACTGACGGCCCTGTCGAGTGCCGTCTTGGCGAGTGCCGGATCCTTGCTCACCCCGTACAGACCGTGAGTACGCAGCTCACCGCTGGCCGCACAGGCCTCGGCAGAGCCATGCTGACAAGCCCTGTCGAGCTCTGCGAGTGCAGCCTTCCCGTCCGCCGCGACCCCAATCCCGTACAGCTTCGAGTACGCCAGGCCCGCGCAGCCATCGACGTTGCCCTTGTCGCAGGCCAGGCGGAACGCGGGCTGGGCCTCCTGGAGCAACGCACGATCCACAGGCTCACCGGGCAGCTGCCGCGCCGCATGGGACAGCCTCTCCGCTTCGAGCCGCTCTGCGTTCTCCTGGGCCGCGGCAGCTTCTCTGGCGGACTGGGCCTGCGCGGCCGTCCGTGCGGCTGCGGCTGCGGCCCGGGCCGCTGCGTCCTCAGCGCGCTGCCGATACCAGGAAGTGCCCACCCCCGCCATGACCAAGACCACCATCAGCGAAGCGCCACCTGCTATCAACCGACGCCTCGGGCGCACCGTGGCACTGGTGGCAACGCTAGCCGTCGTCCCGCCGGTCGTGCTGGCCGCGCCGGACAAGGCTCCGGGACAGTACGAGGCAATGAGCGCCTCGGTCGCCGCTGGCAGGGCCCTTTCGGACGAACCGGGAGCGGTGTCCCCTGGGCGCTTGGTGGTTTCGCTCCGCAGCGTCGCTGCCGCAGAGGGCGCCTTGTCTGTCTCGTTCGAAGGCACCATGGTCGCGACCTCGAAGCGCGTCTCGACAGTGCGCGGACCCGACAGCGACGTGGTTGGTCCCGCCGAAACGAGCACGCCCTGTGTTCGCGCCGTGTCCACGGATGCCGGCCCACCGAGCAACGTCACCAGAGCGCGCGCCGCCTCGTCGAACGTCGCGAAGCGCTCTCGCGCGTCGCGGGCAGCGCAGTGCGCGAACCACTCGTCGAACCCCTGGGGCAAGCTGATACCGATTTCCGCGGCCGGCGAGCTCGGACGCGGCGCGTCATCGAGCGCGATACGAACGGGCAACTCTGCCGAGGTTTGCACGCCCCAGAATGTGCCGGGCTCGGCTCCGGTCAGCAGATCGTACGCGACGAGTCCGAGGGCCCAGATATCCGTAGCCGGGGACACCTGCCTGGCAATCGTGACGCCCTGACGCTCGGCCATGGTGCGATACGTGGGACCCAGCTGCTCGGGCGCTGCGTACGCCGGCGTACCCACCTGGGTCGCCGTGCGCGACGCGTCCTCCTCGAGCACGCGTGCGATGCCGAAATCGAGTACCTTGAGCAGCGGCGCACCCTTGCGATCTCGGGTCAAGAACAAGTTGCCGGGCTTGAGATCCCGGTGGATGACCTGGGCGTCGTGCGCGCTCTGCACCGCGTCGCCGAGCTGCTCGAACAGCACGCGACCGAGCTCCCACGGCAAAGGCCCTTCGCGCCGCCGCCGCTCCTCGAGCGTCTCCCCCTCCAGAAGCTCCATCACCAGGAACGGCAATCCCGCTTCGGTGTCGTGTCCTGCGTCCTGGACGCGCACGATGTTCGGGTGCTGTGCGAGACGCGCGCCCACGTGCGCTTCCTGCACGAAGAGATCCGCAACGCGCTGGCTGGTCACGAGCTGCGGGTGCAGGGTCTTGATCGCGCAGTTGGCCTGGGTATAGCGGTGCCGAGCCCGCCACACCTCCCCCATGGCCCCGCGGCCAATGGGACGGACCAGCTCGTAGCGGTCCACGTGCATCCCAACTTCCAGTATCTTCGCTCCTGCGCGTGAGTCAGATGCCGACATCGATACCTGGGTGCCATTCGGGGTGGTGAAAGAGCATCGAGCCGGCTTTCGGTCCAGCGAAGCCCGCGGCCATGCTCAACCCGAGCACAGAGGAGTCCTACGCCGGGGGCCGACAAAGATCCCCTCCGCAAGCAAGTCCAATTCCAGCCGGGCTAGATCGGGAAGCGAGAGCCAGGGACCCGCGGCAGCGTGGATGCCCCCCTCGGGGCCTCGGGGCGAGGAGACTGCGCGGTCGCCATGGTGCGGCTCGGCCGCAGCATGGCGGGCCCGGGCCCTGACCTCCGATACGGACGACGTCAAGACGCTGGTGCCAAGTCTGCTGGGGTCGGCAAGATCCAGCCAACGCCTCGGCGCGCTCAGTCACTCACGACCATCATGGAAGCCGTCACCGACGCGATGGCTCCGCCATCGGCGCCGTGGACGTTCCAGGTCAGGTCGAGGCGGCCCGGCTTCCTGGCTGCGTGCTGGAAGTAGATGAATCCCGAAACGCGGGCGCGAGGCAGCAATTCGCCTTCCGGGAGCCCGAGGCGCAGTATGTCCGCGGACGGGGCCTCTGGATGGTAGCCATAGTCCCAGGAGTAGACGTACGGACCGTAGTAGTGCGGGTACGGGCCCCACCAATACGGGTACGGGCCCCACCAGTACGGATACGGGCCGTAATAGTGTGGGTAGGGTCCGATGACGACGTGCCCATGGAGGCGTGGCTGGCCATAGAACGGCCGGTAGCGGTAGCCTCTGCCGTGGGGTCCGCCTCGGGGCCCACCACCACGACGGCCGTAGCGGGCGAATCCCATCTGGGCGGCCCACCCGTGAACGGCACCGTCGGGTCGCCACGCATTCTCGTCCATCGTGGCACCGCTCGGAGCCGGGCTTCCCGTTGTTGGGACGGGCGGGGCGTCGTCTCCAGAAGGTGGAGCCGGAGGCGTCTTGGAGGGCGCTGGCTGTCTGGAGGCAGGTGCGGGTGCTCTCGGCCCGCTTGATGGGGACCTGGTGGGGACCTGCGGCTGGCCGGAGTACGGACTGACGGCCGCGTACCGGAACCCCGACTGGTCCGTCAGGGCGAAATCTTCATAGCGAATGCGCACGTCGTGCGAGGTCTGATTGACGATGCTGATCCAGATCGTCGTCAGGTACTCGGACAGATCGTCGGGATCGCCCTGCCAGCTCTCCGGGTACGCCGCCATCGAGACCCCGCCTGTCGAGCCCGCGGCAGCCCGCCCGCCCGCGGCAGGAACGATGACGTACGAGGGAGCGCAGCCCACCATGACGGCAGCGAGCGCACTGACCGCGAGCGCGAACCGAACGACCATTTCGAAGCCTCCTGGTGCGTAGCTCACAGCAGCAGTGGTGATGCCCCCGAGGCTGCGAGTGAATGTCCGCTGGCGCTCGAGAAAACCTGGGGCCCAAAGCCCGCGATGAAGGCCGTCGTGATCGCGGGAGGCAGCGTGGCTGAAAACATCGCCTGCTCCGCGGGCAGCCAAGGCCCTGGCTTCATTCGAGCCCGTGGGCCGCAACCCTGGTAGGGTCACCGCGTAGGTGCCCCTGCCCCGAACCGTCATGAATCTGAACGCGCTCTATTCATTCCAGGCGATCGTCGGGCCAGACCATGTCATCACCGAAGGACCACTCACGTCTTCTCGTGTGCTCGCCGTGGTGAGGCCCAATCGCACGACTGCCGTCGCGGCCTGCGTCCGGACAGCCCAGGCCGACGGACTACCTCTGTACCCGGTGAGCCGTGGACCGGACGATGGCTCGAAGTGGCCAACCGGGTCCCCGGGCGTTGTCCTCGATCTGGGGCTCATGAACCAAATCATCGCGCTCGACGAGCAGATGGGGGTATTGACCGTCCAGCCCGGCGTTACGTTCAAACAAGCATCTGCCTATCTACGCGAAAAGGGCTCGCGCTTCACGCTCGTCGGCATCGGAGCGGCAGCCGACGCGAGCTTGGTCGGCAGCGCGATAGAGCAGGATCTCGGCCTCGAGCATGTCAGCGACCTGGAGGTCGTCCTGGCTACGGGCGAGATCCTGCACACCGGACTTGGGCGATACACGAACGCTCGCGCCAAGTATCTCAGTCGAACGGGTGCCGGGCCGTTGCTCGACCATCTGCTCGTGCGCCACCATCTTGGAATCGTCACGCAGATGAGCATCTGGCTCGCGCCGGCTCCGAGCCACTTTCAGTCGTTCGTGTATGTGCTCAGGCGACCGGAGCAGCTCGGCCCGGTGATCGACGCGTTACGCGAGCTGCGACTGAAAGAGGTCATTCGCTCCACCGCGACCCTTTCCAACGACTTCGACCTGCTCGGGTTGTTCGGCATCTATCCCTGGCAAGCGTACGCCGGTTCCACGGCGTTCATGCGTCGACTGGCCCGGGCTGCACTGCGCAGACGGATCCCGTGGGATGCGCTGTGGGTCGGCGACGGCGCCCTCTTTTCGCACTGTAGAGCCCAAGCCCGCGTCGAGCGCGCGATGGTGCGCCGGGCTCTGGGCAGACACGTCAGTCGGCTGATGTTCTTCGACCGGAGGCGGGTGTCTTTCCTGGCTCTGGTGGAGCGTGTCCTGTCTTCCTTCTCGGCCCGGCGCCGGCCTACGCCGTTCGATGTCTGTTCCCGCTTGAGCCCCTATGTCGGCCAGCTACTGCCCCATCACACCCAGCGCGACACAGCAGACCTGGACGCGCATCGCGACCGCTGCGAGAGCTATCGCCTTGCGCCCGTCCTCCCCTTTCGGAGCGAAGATGTCGGGCGCGCTCTGGCCCTCGCCGAAAAGACCGCCCACGAACTCGGCTACGAACCAGCCGTCTCGATCCAGATGTCCAACGCCCGCACTATCGAGATGATGGCTACCATCACTTACGACCGAGCCAGCGAGGGTGAGGAGGACCGGGCACGGGCCTGTCACGACGCGATCTTTCGCGAGCTCATCACCAGCGGCTACTACCCATCCCGGCCTCCAACCGAGGCGCAACGCCTGCTGCCCGACTCCGATGACGCGTTCACATCGGCGGTCGTCCGGATCAAAGCTGCTCTGGACCCCAGAGGTGTACTTCTACCGGACAGCGCAGGGGCCGCACAGACGGCCCCTGCCCGGGCGCCAGAATAGACGACACTCGGAACGTGGTTCTCTTCTGGCCCGTGGCCTCAGCGCCGGTCCCGTTCCAACTCGGGCTCACGCGAAGGGGTCCCACGGGAGGTTGCCGCTGAGCGTGGGGACGTCCCAGTCGATCCAGTCGGCCTCCTTGAACGAGCCCAGGCTGGTCTTCGACGCTTGGCATACCATGACGTTGGTGTCCGCGCTCTGGCCGTTGATGAAGCGGTTCAGGAACGCAGTGAGATCCGCCTGCTGGTTCGACGGGAACTGGCAGTGGCTGTGCTCTCCCCTGCAGGTGAAGCCGCAACGATCTTTGATGCCGAGCGCTTCGAACACCTTCTGGCCTGCGACGCCTCCACCGTGGGCCGCGACCGGGCCGAGCCAGTCGATGTCGTTCTCGATGAGGAGAACCGCGCGCGGAGCACAGATCGCCACTGCAAAGTGCTGATCGCACGGCAACGTGGCGATCTTGCTGCCGTTGCCGCAGAAACCCGCGAAATCGCTGCCCTGCCACTTGGCCTCGCCGGTGATCTCGCCGCACTCCTGGATGTTGTAGCCGTTCTGCTTCTCCTTCGTCGAAACGCGCCACAGGGCCGAGCCGCCGGAACCACCTTCCTGCATGAGCGTCAGGGCCACGCGCTCGTCGAACGCCCCCATCGCCAGCGCGCCCTTGCCGTATCGCGAGCAGCCGGTCACCATGATCTTCTTGACATCGACGCCAGCTTCCGGGCAGAGCTCCAGACCGTCGATGATGCGGCTGCACGCCCACGCCCAGCCAATCAAGGCGCCGCTCTTGGCACAGGCGTTCCCGTACAGGTCCTTGACCATGCCACTCAGGTTCGACTCGCTGGAAATGCTGTTGGGCGATATGCTAGTGGACGCGAAAGCCGAAAGGGGCAAGCTCGACCCGCCGCACGCGATCACGCAACCCTTGGGGCTGCCCTCGCTGCCTCCTCCGCTCACCTTGGCCGTCAGGGTCGCCTTGGTGGTGCCGACGGTCATGTTGATGGAGAGCGACCCGCCGCTGAACGTGGCCGTGACCGTGTCGGGCTTGGGCATCTTCGGCCCGTAGACGCCTGCCTGCAGCGCCGCCATCAGTTCCGCGCGCAGACAAGGCCAGTCCTCCTTCTTGCTGATCCGCGTGCCGTCGAAGAAACTGAACGGATCGGGCAGCTTCGCGTTGTTCATCGCGGGCACCGCGGCGATCGGGCAATCTTTTCCCGTGTTTTCTCCGAGGCTAACGGAGCCGCCCCCGCCTGTGCCGGAGCCCCCGGCCGCGGTCGTGCCGCCGTTCGCGGTCGTGCCGCCGTTCGCGGTCGTGCCGCCGTCCGCGGTCGTGCCGCCCGTGATGCCGCTGCCTCCGTCGCTGGTCGACGTCGTGCCGCCAGCAGTCGCCCCGCCTCTGCCGCCTGATCTGCCGCCGGTGGCGCTCCGTCCACCCGTATTGGGTCCGGTGCCGCCAGTGTCTGGCCCCGTTCCACCGGTCATCGGAGCTCCGCCGCCGGTAGCGACGTCCCCGCCCGTGGCGGTGACCCCGCCGGTATTGCTGAAGGTGCCGCCGGTAGCCTGGAATCCGCCACTGCCCGTGGTGCCACCCGTGGCGGTGAAGCCGCCACTCGGAACGCCGCCGCCCGAAACGCCGCCGGTTGCTGATCCACCCGAGCCGGTAGTCCCTGCGCCGGGAGTGCCTCCGCTCTCACCCGTGGTGGACTCCGACGAACAGGCGGCAACCAGTCCCGCGACAGCGCCGGCTCCTATCTGCAGGAAGCGCCGTCGCGAGTGGGTCTGCTCGTCGAGTGTGGCATCCAGAGCGCGCATACTCTCGTCGGGTAGTAGAGTCCCATTGGATCGATCAGCCATGACTTCCTCGCAGTGGATATAGAGACACATCCGGCGGCCTGGCGCGAAACGCAGGATCGGCGCCAAGCCAATCAAGACCGCATTCGATATCCTACATCTCACGGGACGCTCAGTCCAGGCACGCGTTTTCACGTGCGAGGATGGTAGCGCTCACAGAGGCGCTTGACGGATACGACGCACGGCGGTCGTAGCGACTTCCGTGGACCGTCAGTGCTGCGTCGCGGATACAACGCCGAAGCAAGGAAGCACCATAGGGAACAGCATCTGCGCCCAATTCGCTTGTATCTTCACAAGTGAATGTCGATTCGCTTGTATCTTCAAAAGTGTACGAAGCCGATGTGCCCCGACACATGGGACCGGTGGCATACCCCCCCGGGCACGGCGCGAGGACTTGTCCGAACGGTACCGGCGCCTATCCGCAAGAAACGCCGTCGCGAATGGCTCTGCTCGTCTGCATCTGGAGCAGGCTCGCGGTGCGCGACATCCGAAGACGCTGGCGCCGGGACATGTCGGTCGATGCGACGCACGTGGAGCAGCAGTCCAGCGCGGTGGACACCACGTCGGAGCGAAGGCAGTACCAAACAGGCAGCGTCTGCCACCGATCGGAGCGAAGGCAGTACCAAACAGGCAGCGTCTGCCACCGATACGCCAAATCTGGCGAAGCAGACACGCCCCATGTGCTGCTGCACAGGGGGCCTGCGTGATCTGGAACGACAAAAGCGGGGCGTTCCTCCCGACGGAGGGGGACAATGCCCCTGCCAGTTGGGGGGACAATTTTGTCCGAGCCCATGGACGCCCACCGGTCGGCTCCTTGCTGCCGCCATCCACGTCAACGACCCAGACGGCACCTAGGCAACAATGCGGTTCTTGGCTCAGACGGGGGGCATTCGCCGCAGAATTCGACGGCTTCGCCCCGTTCGAGGCCGTCGAATTCTGTGGCGAATCACGGAGACAGGGCACCAGTCCCACGCGCAGTCGGGCACGCTGGTGCACGCCCGCTCGTCGTCATAGGCGCTGCACGGCCCCGCCTCGCCGCCACAGCCGGGCTCCGTGAACGTGCAACCACTCTCGAAGCAGTTCGTCGACGTCTCGCAGGGAGTGGGTGTTCCACACGAAGCGCCGAAGACTCGACGCTCTGCGTCGGCCCTGTGGCCCAGCTCTGCAGTAGGCGTGATCGGACTCGACGAACCCCGGGGGCGCGCCGAGCACACGAGGCAGTGCTATGCCCGTGCCATGAGCACAGCGGCGTTGATCACCTTCGGTTGCAAGGTCAACCAGGTCGATTCGCGCCAGCTCGAGGAGGCATTGCGGCGAGGCGGCTTCCGGCTTCGTCCCCCGTCCGAGCCCGCCGACGCCTACGTGATCAACAGCTGCAGCGTGACGGCTGCCTCTGACCGGCGGTGCCGACAGACGCTACGGCAACTTCGTCGCAGGTTCCCCGAGGCGACGCTCGTCGTCACCGGGTGCTATGCCGAAACCCAGGCCGCGGAGGTGTTGGACCTCCCGGAGGTCGATCTCGTCGTCGGCAACTGCGACAAGTCAGGACTGGTGGAGCGGCTCCAGCAACGCCTCGGCGCCAAAGCCGTCCCTCAGACTGCAGCCGGCCCTGCAGGAGTCTCCCCGCGTCATGCCACCACGCGAGCCTTTCTCGCCATCCAGAACGGTTGTGACCGGCGTTGTGCGTACTGCATCGTGCCCCGCGCTCGCGGACCGAGTCGAAGCAAGCCCTTCGACGAAGTCGTGGCAGGCGTCTCTGAGCAGGTCGCCCGGGGGTACGCCGAAGTGGTGCTGACCGGGATCAATCTGGGATCCTACGGGAGAGACCTCGCTCCCCAACGGAGTCTCGCCGAAGTGCTTCACGCCACGGTCGGCCTTGCAGGCCGAGCGCGTGTGCGCCTGTCGTCCGTCGAGCCCGCAGAGATCGACGATGGACTGTGCACGGCCCTCGGGTTGCCTCATGTCTGCCCCCACGTCCATCTGCCGCTGCAGAGCGGCGCCGATCGGATCCTCGAAGCCATGGGTCGTCCCTACTCGGCTCAGGTCGTTCGAGACCTGGTTCAATCGCTTGTGCAGCGCCAGCCCGAGACGGCCATCGGGGCAGACGTGATGGTGGGCTTTCCGGGCGAGACGGCGGCCGATTTCGATCAGACCGCCGTCCTCCTGCGCGAGCTCCCCATCGCCTACCTCCACGTCTTCTCCTATTCACCCCGGCCCGGCACGGCAGCAGAAAGGCTCTGCGACGGGGTGACGGCAGAGACGAAGGCGTCACGAAGCGCCGAGCTCCGCCGCCTGGGTCAGGCGAAGTGGCACGCCTTCCAGCAAGCTAGCGTCGCCAAGGAACACGTGGCGGTCGTTGCCCGCAAGCGCGATCCCAAGACCCAGAGTCGTCTCACCATCGCGGGCAACTACTTGCGCATCTACGTTCCGGACGAGCCGGAGCTCGTCGACCACCTGGTGCGCGTTCGGGTGACGGAGCTTAGAGGGCCGATGCTCGTGGGGGCCATCGTGGAGTGTTGAGTCAGGGCGCCGACCTGGCCTCGAGCGAACGATGCTGATACAGCTCGCCGTCAACGAACCCCAGTCTGCGGTAGTAGCGTCGGGTTCCGACGGCGGAGATGACCGCCAGATCGCAGAAGCCCGCTGCCGACGCCAGCCGAGCAGCCTCCTCGACGAGGCGAGCCCCGAGGCCCATGTGTTGGACCGCGGAGGCAGGGCGCTCACCGAGACGGGCTGACTGCCCGTAGACGTGAACCTCGCGGAGCAGGGCACTGCGTCCGAGCTCCTCGATGGGGCCTTCCTTCGTGGGCAAACCCAAGCGGGCAAACCCAAGCAGCTTGTCCGAGTCGATGAACTGGAGGAAGAGCTCGCGGCTCGTAGCCGTGTCGTAGGGGAAGACGTCGAGGCGCGGCTCGGCCAGACTGACCTCGGTCGTGCGGACTTCGCGGCTCCGGATGTCGCGCGCGGGCCAACCCCGCCGAGCCATTTCGGCTTCTACGCGATGCCGCAGGCCATTGACTCTTTCACCGACGAGCAAGTCGGTGCCGGGGATGTCGCGGATGATCCGATTCACTCTGCAGTATTCGGGCACTTCCCGTAGGCAGCTCGACAGGAGCTCGACGAGCTTCTCGGCCGAGTAGGGGAAGTACTCGCCTCGCTCGTACGCGTCGACGAGCTCGGAGCTGTGCACGAGGGCGCACGGGTAGATCTTCAATTCGTCCGGACGCACCGCGGGATCAGCGAAGAGCCGGGCGAAATCCGCGCGATCACTGTCCGGTGTGGCTCCGAGGAGGTTCGACATCCAGTGCGCCTGGATCTTGAAGCCGCAACGACGGAGTAGGCCGATCGCGCTCGCGGTGTCGCCGACCGTGTGTCCACGGCGGTTCAGATCGAGGATTCTGTCGGAGAGACTCTGGCAGCCAATCTGCACTCGCGTCACGCCCAGCCGCCGCATCTCGAGCGCCGCCGCGAGGTCGACGTGGTCGGGTCGCGTCTCGACGCTCAGTCCAATGCACCGGCACTGCGAGGATTCGTTCGCGCGGTGCAGCTGTTCGAGCTCGGCCCACGCCGATCCCGAACCCGGGTCGTCGTTCTCGCATGTCGTCGGTTGACCACGGACGGCGCGGTTGTATTCGTCGACGGTCATTCTCTTCTCGAGCGGTCCAACGGGCGGTTCCGTGTCCACCGTGGCGCTGGGGTCGACGGTGGGGCTCGTACGGGTGTCGAAGTCATTGAGCGCACGCAAGCACTCCGAGATGAATCGGACCCTGTACCCCGCTGGGTAGGCCGTCCACGTGCCGCCGAGCACGATGAGCTCCACTTTGTCGACCGGGTGCCCCATGAGGTACAGGGCCCGGATTCTGGCGTTGGCCTGGGCGTATGCGTCGTATCCGAAGCGAGCCGCGCGCTGAGCCCCGGGTTCGCCGGCGAGATAGCTCTTGGGCGCTCGGGGATCGTTCGGACAGAATACGCAGCGACCCGGACAAGGGTATGGTTCGGTGAGCACCGTCAGCGGCGTCACGCCGCTCTGCGTACGGATCGGCTTCGATCGGATCTTCGCGATGAACGCGTCGTGGTCCTGCTGGCCCGGGTGCTGGGCTGCGTAGCGACGTGCCGCCCACACGAGCTCGCTCTTGGAGAAGAACCCACCGCCGGCCTTGGGGTGGCGCGATACGATCCTGTGTAGGCTTCGCGCATCGAGCTCCGGCGCCGAACGGAGCTCTCCGAGCAGCGCGCCGAGCTGCTCTTCGTAGCGCTCGGGCGCATAGCGCTCGGAGGACAGCCAGCTGGTTTTCTTCATGGTCAATGCGGTGCTATGGGGGTGGGCCGCCTCTGCGTACAGCCGTGGACCAGGCCACTCTCATAGCACTCGCCACCATCAACCGTCGGTTCTATGGCCGTCACGCTCGCGAATTCAGCGCGACCCGCCAGGCCCCGTGGCGGGGATGGTCGGGCGTGGTCGCTTGCCTGAAGGAACGGGCTCCCCCGGGCGGCGAGCTGCGGGTCTTGGATTTCGGCTGTGGCAACGGCAGGTTCCTGCGCTTTCTCGGCGAGCAGTGGCACGGACCGATCGAGTACTTCGGCGTCGACCTCCACGTGCCTTCGACCGCTACCGGAGAAACGGTCGAGCCACGACCCCAGGTGACGGCACACTGGTACGCTCACGACTTCCTCGCGGAGTCCGAGCCGCTGCCGCCGAATCTCGCGGGAAGCTTCGATCTCATCTGCCTGTTCGGGATCCTGCATCACGTGCCGAGCTTCGCACGGCGACAGGCTCTGCTGCAGATCCTGGCTCAGAGCCTCCAGCCCCGCGGGCTGATGGCGGTCACCCTGTGGCAGTTTGCGAACCAGGAGCGCTTTCGACAGCGGCTCGTGCCTTGGTCCGAAAGCGAGCATGTCGCTGGGATCCGGGTGTCGGCTTCGGAGCTCGAGCCTGGGGACTTCTTGCTGCGCTGGGGGGCCGAGGGGAACCTAGCTCGCTACTGCCACCACGTGACCCTGCTGGAGTGGACGCTTCTGACGAAAGGGCTCGGGTTGCGTGTCGTCCGCGGGTACCGTGCCGACGGGGCGAGCGGGGACCTGAACGAGTATCGACTGGTGAGCCCTGCAACGGGCCACCCCTGAGCGAACCTCTCGCTACGCTTCGCGAGCTGCGGCGCACACTTCGTCGACCTGGTGCGTCGCCGACGGCGTCCAGCGGAATAGCCTCGGCGCTCGAGAACTAGCGAATGGTCCAGCTGCCCGCGTCGCGCGTCCAGAGTTGCGCGCGCGTGGTCACCAGCACGGCCGAAGACCTCGCAATCCCGGCCGCGCCAGCACCCCGCTGCGGTTTCTCGTCCACGTGGACGGAGCCTACTTCTCGCTCCCACCGCTCCCGCCGTTGCCGCCCTTGGCCACGGCGTTGAGATCCACCCGGATCTGGGACATCTGCCGGTAGATCTCGGTCCGGCGCAGCGCGTCGACCTGAGCCTTCTGTTGCAGGTCTTCGAAACGCTTGGGGTCGAGCTTCTCGACCATGCGGAACCGGGTCTCGTTCATGGTGAAGTCCCTCACCGTCTTCTTGCCCGTTGCCGTCATGTCGATGACCAGCGGCGGCTCGCCCTTCTTGGCCCGTGCCGGATCGGACCGGTACAGCGGCCACAGCCCCGCCTCTACCGCCGTCTTCTGCTGATCCAGCCCGTGCACCAGGTCGTAGCCGTGCGCGATGCAGTGGCAGTACGCGACGATGATGCTCGGTCCGCTGTGGGCGTCGGCTTCCGCGAAGGCGCGAACCGTCTGGTGATCGCGAGCGCCGAAGGCGACCTGCGCGACGTAGACGTGGCCGTAGGCCATGGCCATCAGCCCGAGGTCCTTCTTCGAAACCTCCTTGCCCGACGCAGCGAACTTGGCCGCGGCACCCAAAGGAGTGGCCTTGGACTGCTGGCCACCGGTGTTGGAATAGACGCCGGTGTCGAGGACCAGGATGTTCACGTCGCGGTTCTGCGCCAAGACGTGGTCCACGCCGCCGTAGCCGATGTCATACGCCCAGCCGTCGCCGCCGACGCCCCAGACGCTCTTCTTGACGAGATAGTCGGCCACGCGCTCAAGCCGCCGCGCGTCCTGGCTCTGGATCTTCTCGAGCTTGCCGCGTAGCTCACGCACACGAGCGCGCTGGGCCGCAATGCTCGTCTCGTCACCCTTGCCCATGTCGGCAAGGAGCTCCTGGACCAGGAAGTCGCCAACGTCGCTGCTGACCAGGCCCAGCAGGTGCTTGGCCTGCGCTGCGAGCCGATCCACCGCCAGGCGGAATCCGTAGGCGAGCTCGGCGGTATCCTCGAACAGCGAGTTGTTCCAGGCGGGGCCGCGTCCGTTTCGGTCCTGTGCGTACGGCGTCGTCGGGAGATTGCCACCATAGATAGACGAACAACCGGTGGCGTTGGCGATCAGTAGACGGTCTCCGAACAGCTGCGTCATCAGCTTCACGTACGGAGTCTCGCCGCAGCCGGTGCAGGCGCCCGAATACTCGAACAGTGGCTGCAAGAACTGCGAGCCCTTGACGTCCGCCTTGACCTTGGTCCGGTCGACCTCGGGCAAGCCGAGGAAGAACGCATAGCGCTCCCGCTCGGCCTCGCGGATCGGACGCTGCAGCTGCATCTCGAGCGAACGTCGCTTCGGATTGGCCTTGTCCTTGCCCGGGCAGACGGTGACGCACAGCTCGCAGCCGGTGCAGTCCTCCGGAGCCACCTGAATGGTGTACGCCTGCCCCTTGAACTCCGCGCCCTTGAAGGTCAGATGTTTGAAGCCTTCGGGTGCCTTCTCGAGCAGCGCCGGGTCATAGACCTTGGCGCGAATGGCCGCGTGCGGGCAGACCAGAGTGCACTTGTTGCACTGGATGCAGAGGTCCTCGACCCACACGGGAATGTCGTTCGCGATGTTGCGTTTTTCCCACCGCGTCGTGCCCAGCGGCCAGGTACCGTCCACGGGGAAGGCGCTCACGGGCATGTCATCGCCCTTCCCAAAGATGAGCGGAGCCGTGACCTTCTGCACGAACTCCGGGGCGTCTGCCGGGACGACCGGAGGACGACAGCGGTCCGTTGTCGGAGCGGCCGGGATGGTGACCTCGAATAGGTTCTCCAGGGTCTTGTCCACGGCGGCCTTGTTCTTGTTCACCACGTCGGCGCCCTTCTTGCCGTACGTCTTCTCGATCGCCTCCTTGATCTTGGCGATCGCCTCGTCGCGGGGAAGCACGCCGCTGATCGCGAAGAAACAGGTCTGCATCACGGTGTTGATGCGGCTGCCCATACCCGCATCGCGGGCCACGCCGAGCGCGTCGATGACGTAGAGCTTGAGCTTCTTGGCGATGGCCTGTTCCTGGATTTCGCGCGGGAGCTCGTCCCACACCTGGTCTTTGCCGAAGGGGCTGTTGAGCAGGAAGACGGCGCCGTCCTTGGCCTTATCGAGCACGTCATACCGCCAGACGAACTCGAATTGATGGCAGCCGACGAAGTCCGCGTTCTGGATGAGGTAGGGAGCGAGAATCGGCTTGGGTCCGAAGCGCAGGTGGGACACGGTGATCGCACCCGCCTTCTTGGAGTCGTAGACGAAGTAGCCCTGGACGTACTGGGGCGTCGTCTCGCCGATGATCTTGCAGCTGTTCTTGTTAGCACCCACAGTACCGTCGGCGCCCAGGCCGTAGAACATCGCCTGCACCGTTCCGGACGGGCTGATATCGAGGACCGGACCCAGGTCGAGGGAGGTGTGCGTCACGTCGTCGTTGATGCCGACCGTGAAGTGGTTCTTGGGCCTGTCTTTGTTGAGCTCGTCGAGGACGGCCAGAACCTGCGCGGGAGTGAACTCCTTGCTGGACAGGCCGTAGCGGCCGCCAATCACGAGCGGCATGGGGGAAAGCTGACCCTCCATGGCCGCCGTGAGCACGTCCTGGTAGAGCGGCTCGCCAGCGGCCCCAGGTTCCTTGGTCCGATCGAGCACGCCTATCTTGCGCACACTGCGAGGCAGCGCCTTGATGAAGCCCGCCGAGTCGAACGGACGGTACACGCGTACGATGACCACGCCCACCTTGTCGCCCGACGCGACACGGTGCTGCACCAGGTCTTCGACGGTCTGGGCTCCAGAGCCCATGGCCACGATGACGCGCTCGGCCTCGGGATGGCCCACGTAGTCGAACAGGTGATACTGGCGACCGGTCCGGGAGGCGAACTTGTCCATCGTCGCCTGAATGAGGCCGGCCGCGGCGAGGTAGAACGGATTGCACGCCTCGCGACACTGGAAGAATGCGTCCGGGTTCTGCGCCGTGCCGCGGATGACCGGGCGATCGGGATTCAGGGCGCGGCGGCGATGCTCGGCAATGAGCTCGTCATCCATCATGAAGCGCAGGTCGTCATCCGTCAGATACTCGACCTTCGCGAGTTCGTGGGAGCTACGGAACCCGTCGAAGAAGTGCAGCATCGGCACGCGGGACTTCAGCGTAGAAGCATGCGCGATGAGCGCCATGTCGTGCGCTTCCTGGATCGAGGCCGACGCGATGAGTCCGAAGCCGATGCCGCGGCAGAGCATGACGTCCGAGTGGTCGCCGAAAATGCTGAGTGCATGGCTCGCCACCGTGCGCGCGGACACGTGCATCGCGAAGGAGGTGAGCTCCCCGGCGATCTTGAACATGTTGGGGATCTTGAGCAGGAGTCCCTGGGACGCCGTGAAGGTCGTGGTCAGCGCGCCAGCCTGAACGGCACCGTGCGCCGCTCCAGCCGCACCGGCCTCCGACTGCATTTCTGCCACGTCCGGAATGGTGCCCCAGATGTTCGTCATCTTGCGGGCGGCCCACTCGTCGCAGTTCTCGCCCATGTTGGAGGACGGAGTGATGGGATAGATGGCAATGACCTCGCTGCAGCGGAACGCTACGGAGGAGGCTGCCTCGTTCCCATCGATGGTGACGTACTTGGTCTTCGCCATGTTCCTCGAAGGGGGTAATGCGCCGTGGCCGGAGCCCGGCGACGCTTTGCGGGCACTGCGCAAGGGGGCAGCGCCGAGGTTTCCTCTAGTCGGACGGCACGCCCGGGGCGAGCAGAAAATCGCCCAGGACGCAGCTTGGCCTCTCGAACATTGGGCCGGTCTCGACGCGGGCTGTCCGGCGCACTTTCGAGGCCCTGCACATGCCCTCCGATGCACAAATCGCTGACGGCTGCAAGGCGCAATCGCTCGTGTCCCGGCCGAGTTGCGTAGGTCGGTCCGGCGGCAGCCCCCACGGCGCTGACGTTCGGCGCGCAAGAGTTGCGCGGAAACGGAACAGAAGGCGCGGCGTCGCCGGAGTGCGGCCCGCGGGGTTGCCCGTGTCCTACCCCAGCGTCGAGCTCCAGTGGCACGCGGGCCCCATCTCCCGTGGTTCGAGACCAGCACACCCCAACATTGGCGGCACGCGTGCGTTCGCGACCGAGACAGGCTCTCGCGATCGCTGCGCGTGTCGAGTCTCCCACCGGAGACGGCGAACGTGGTGCGGCGTTGTTTCGGATGTCGCACGGTACCGTGTTTCGAGAACGTTTCCTCGGTTGCGCTGGACAATCGACCGTGTCATCCACAGGTCACCGACTGGGCCCGCAAGGTTCGTACCTCAACCCTGCACGGCGTGCCCCCGGGGCACGCGCCGCACCCGGCCGGAAGCTCTCCGAGTTCGGAGCCCCTCTCATGCCCTATCCCGAGCGTCAAGGACTGTACGACCCTGCCTACGAGCACGAGGCGTGCGGTGTCGGGTTCGTAGCAACGCTGGACCGCACGGCGTCGCATGAGCTCCTCGCACAAGGCCTGAGCATCCTCTCGAATCTGAGGCACCGCGGGGCGGCGGGCAGCGATCCGCTCACCGGGGACGGCGCGGGCATCCTGCTGCAGCTGCCCCATGCCCTGTACGCGGCCGAGCTCGGCGAAGCCGGCATCGCGCTGCCCGTGCCGGGCGACTACGCGGTGGCCATGTGCTTCTTCTCTCCGGAGCCGGCGCTCTGCCGAGAGCAGCAAGCCGTTCTCGAAGCGGCAGTGCTGCATCACGGTCAGCGCGTGATCGCATGGCGCGACGTGCCCGTGGACATGCATGCGCTCGGACCGGTCGCGCGCGACTCGTGTCCTTCCCTCAGGCAGCTGTTCATCGGTCGCGCGTGCGACAGACTCTGCTTCGAGCGAGTTCTGTACACGATTCAGAACCGGGCGAGCCGCGCGCCGGGGCATGGAAGCTTCTACGTCGCGTCCTGCTCGTCTCGAACCGTCGTCTACAAGGGGCTGATGCTGGCCGAGCAACTCGCAGACTTCTACCGAGACATCTCGGACCCCCGTACCGTCAGCTGTCTGGCCCTGGTGCACTCGCGCTTCTCTACCAATACGTTTCCGACGTGGGAACGCGCGCACCCCTACCGAGTGATCGCGCACAACGGTGAAATCAACGCGCTTCGAGGGAACATCGCGTGGATGAAGGCTCGCGAATCGCTGCTCAAGAGCGAGCTGTTCGCCGAGGCGATCGAGGACTTCAAACCGATCATCCGTTCGGGCGGCTCCGACTCGGCGTCGCTCGATAACGTCGTCGAGTTTCTTCTGGCGAGCGGGCGCACGTTGCCGCACGTCATGATGATGCTCGTTCCGGAGGCGTGGACGCACGACCCGGACATGTCCGCCGAGAAGAAGTCCTTCTACGAATACCACGGCTGTCTCGTGGAGCCGTGGGACGGGCCGGCGGCAATATGCTTCACGGACGGCGCGCTCATCGGTGCCACGCTGGACCGAAACGGGCTTCGGCCCATCAAATACGTCGTGACGTCCGACGGGCTCGTGGTCGTGGCGAGCGAATTCGGCGTGCTCCCCATCGACCCGGCTCGCGTTGTGACCAAGGGACGGCTTCAGCCCGGGAAGATGTTCCTGGTCGACACGGTCGAAGGCAGAGTCATCGCCGATGGCGAAATCAAGCACAGCGTCGCGACGCAGAAGCCCTACGCAGCGTGGCTCGCAGAAAACAAGATCGAGCTGGACCAGCTTCCCTCCACCGAGCCGTTTCTCAAGGTGTCCCCGCTCGAAGTGCCGCGCCTGGAGCAGGCGTTTGGCTACACGGAGGAAGACCTTCGTTCGATGCTCTTGCCGACCGCCCTCGACAGCGAAGAGCCCGTAGGCTCGATGGGCGCCGACATCCCCATCGCGGCGCTCTCGGCCAAGCCGCAACTGCTCTTCCGCTACTTCCGCCAGCACTTCGCCCAAGTGACCAATCCGCCGATCGACCCGCTACGCGAAGAGGTTGTGATGTCGCTCGTCAGCTGCGTGGGCGGCGAGGGCAATTTGCTCGAAGAGACGGCACGGCAGTGCCGCATGCTGGAGCTACCTCATCCTTTTCTCACGCGGGAAGACATGGCCAAGCTCCGGCGCAGCATGCATCAGGGCTTCCGCGCGGCGACGCTGGCGATGCATTTCGACAAGGACGGCGATCCGGGTCAGAATCTCTATGATGCGCTCGAGAAGCTCTGTCGCGAAGCGTCGCGCTCCATCGCGGACGGCGCCAGCATCCTGATCCTCAGCGATCGTGGCGTGGACGCCGACCGCGTTCCCATCCCGAGTCTGTTGGCCACGGGGGCCGTGCACCATCACCTGATCCGCGAGGGGACGCGCATGCATACCGGGATCGTGGTGGAAACCGCGGAGGCTCGTGAAGTCCACCACTTTGCCTTACTCATCGGCTTCGGCGCGGGTGCGGTCAACCCGTACCTGGCGCTCGACATCATCGAAACGATGCACGGTGACAAGCGCTTCCCGAGCGGCTTCTCGTTGGCACAGCTGCGGTCCCGGTACTTCAAAGCCCTGAAGAAGGGGCTGCTCAAAGTCATGAGCAAGATGGGGATCAGCACCCTGTCGAGCTACCAGGGGGCGCAGATCTTCGAGGCGGTCGGCATCGACCAGGTGGTCATCGACAAGTACTTCACGGGGACCGCCTCGCGCATCCGTGGCGTCGGCCTACGCGAGATTGCCGAAGAGGCTCTGTCGAGGCACGCGCGCGCCTTCGGCCCCGACGCAACGAGCGTGCTCGACGTCGGCGGCCATCACCAGTACCGAACGGGCGGCGAGCAGCATGTGTGGACGCCCGAAACCGTCACCGAGCTGCAAAGAGCCGTCCGAGCGGAGGATCGTGCTTCGTTCGAGCAGTTCGCACGTCTGGTCGACGAGCCCAGGGAGTACCCGCTCAATCTGCGTGGGCTGTGGGATCTGGTCCCGGCAGGCCTAGCCGTGCCGCTCGAGGAGGTGGAGCCCGCGAGCGAGCTGGTCAAACGCTTCGCGACGGGCGCCATGTCCTTTGGCAGCATCTCGAAGGAGGCACACGAGAGCCTGGCCATCGCCATGAACCGCATTGGCGGTCGCTCGAATACTGGAGAAGGGGGTGAAGATCCGCAGCGTTTCCAACGCGATCCGGACGGAGACTGGCGAAGAAGCTCCGTCAAGCAGGTGGCCTCCGGCCGTTTCGGCGTGACCGCGGAGTACCTGGTCAACGCCGACGAGCTGCAGATCAAGATGGCCCAGGGGGCCAAGCCGGGCGAAGGCGGGCAGCTCCCTGGCCGCAAGGTGGATCCGTTCATCGCAAAGGTCCGCTACTCCACACCGGGCGTCACGCTCATTTCGCCGCCGCCTCACCATGACATCTATTCGATCGAGGACCTGAAACAGCTAATTTTCGACCTGAAGAACGTCAATCCCGATGCGCGAGTCAGCGTGAAGCTGGTCGCCGAAGCGGGAGTCGGCACGATCGCGGCCGGCGTGGTCAAGGCTCACGCTGACGTGGTGCTCATCAGCGGCGACTCTGGTGGCACGGGCGCCTCCCCAGTGACATCGATCCACCACGCCGGAGTCCCCTGGGAGCTCGGGCTGGCCGAGGCGCATCAGGTGCTCGTGATGAACGGACTGCGCAGACGCGCCGTCGTGCAAGTCGATGGCAAGCTGTGCACCGGCCGTGACGTCGCCATCGCCGCCATGCTTGGCGCCGAGGAGTTCGGCTTCGCTACGGCACCGCTCATCGCGTCTGGTTGCCTGATGATGCGCAAATGCCACCTCAACACCTGCCCCGTGGGCATCGCTACCCAGGATCCCGTGCTGCGCAAGCGCTTCTCGGGTCTTCCGGAGCACGTCGTTCGCTACTTCTTCTTTGTCGCCGAAGATCTGCGCAGCATCATGGCGCGCCTTGGCTTTCGCAGGCTGACCGAGATGGTCGGTCGCACCGACTGCATCGTGCCGCGCAGGGCAGGACTCGGCCCCAAGGTGCGCAGAGTCGACTGCTCCGAGATCCTGTATCGTCCGCCCGTCGCACAGGCCGGCCCACAGTACTGCTGCGAACGACAAGACCACGGGCTCGCCGATGTTCTGGATCGGACATTGATCGCGGAAGCTGCACCAGCTCTCGACGAGCAGAAGCCCGTGGTCCTCCGGCACGTAGTCCACAATCACGACAGGGCGACCGGGTCCATGCTCAGCGGCGAAGTGGCTCGCCGGCACGGGCACACCGGCCTGCCCGATGACGCGATTGTCCTGCAGCTCGCCGGCAGCGCGGGGCAGAGCTGCGCCGCGTTCTTGGCCAGCGGAGTGACCTTGGAGCTCGAGGGCGACGCCAACGATTACTTCGGCAAAGGGCTGTCCGGCGGCATCGTCAGCGTCCGCCCGCCGCGGGCGTCGACGTTCCGTGCCGAGGATCAAGTCATCGTGGGCAATGTGGTGCTGTACGGGGCGACCAGTGGTCGCGCCTTCATCAACGGACGCGCGGGTGAACGCTTCGCCGTTCGAAACAGCGGCGCGACCGCCGTCGTGGAAGGCGTGGGCGACCATGGCTGCGAGTACATGACCGGCGGCGTCGTGCTGATCTTGGGAACGACGGGGAAAAACTTCGCCGCCGGCATGAGCGGCGGGGTCGCCTACGTGTTCGACGAAGACGGCGTGTTCGAGGCCCGCTGCAACCGCGACATGGTCGAGCTGGTGAGCCTGACCGACGCGGATACCCAGAAGATCAGAGAGCTGCTCAAAGAGCACGTCACTCGCACGGGCAGCAAGCGAGCCAGCGAACTCCTCGCGTCATGGGCGGACGCCGCGACGAATTTCGTCAAGCTCGTGCCGAGCGAGTATCGCATGGCACTGGAAGCCCAGCAGCAGCCCGCGACCAATGCCGTCGCGGCGCTGGTCCTGCCTCCTTCGACTCCCTACGTATCGAAAGGCGCGTACGTGCCACAAGCGCGAGGAGCGCTGTAGCCATGGGCAAACCGCAAGGATTCCTGGAGATCACCCGTGAGGAGAGCCGCAAACGCCCGGTGGTGGCCCGTGTGCGCGACTACAACGAATACGAATTGCTGGTTCCGGAGTCGGAGCTACGGCCTCAGGCAGCGCGCTGCATGGACTGCGGGATCCCCTACTGCCACTGGGCCTGCCCGCTCCACAACCTGATCCCCGACTTCAACGACCACATCTATCGCGCCTTTCCCGAGCTCGCGCTGGCATCGCTGCACTCGACGAACAACTTCCCGGAAATCACGGGGCGGGTCTGCCCCGCGCCTTGCGAGGCGTCCTGCACTCTGAACCTCGAGCAATCTCCCGTCACCATCAAGAACATCGAGCGGGCGATCGCCGATCGCGGTTTCGACCACGGCTGGGTCCGCCCGCAGATCCCAGAGCGCCGGACTGGAAAGACGGTGGCCATCGTCGGCTCCGGGCCCTCTGGGTTGGCGGCGGCCCAAGAGCTCGCGCGTGCCGGCCATGGCGTTACGGTGTTCGAACAGGACGACCGGATCGGGGGCCTCTTGCGCTACGGGATCCCTGATTTCAAGCTCGACAAGCACATCCTGGACCGCCGGATCGACCAGATGCTGGCCGAGGGGGTGACGTTCCGTACGCGCACCCGTGTCGGCTCGGATCTGAGCGCGGAACAGCTCCGGGCGGGCTTCGACGTCATCGTGCTCGCCGGCGGGGCACAAGAGCCTCGTGATCTTCCTGTCGAAGGCAGAAAGCTGCGTGGGATCCACTTCGCGATGGATTTCCTGACGCAACAGAACCGGCGCGTCGCGGGAGAGGTCATCGATGACCATGAGGCCATCGTGGCGACAGATCGCAAAGTCGTGATCCTGGGGGGCGGCGATACGGGTTCGGATTGCCTCGGCACCAGCTTGCGGCAGGGCGCTGCCAGCGTCGTACAAGCGGAGTTGTTGCCCGAGCCACCCCGCACGCGTCTGCCCTCGAATCCGTGGCCCGCTTGGCCCGACATCCTCCGGACCTCCCCATCGCACGAAGAAGGGGGAACGCGCCTCTGGTCGGTCATGACCCGTGAGTTCCTGGCCGACGAGCACGGGCACGTACGCGCCCTGCGCGCTCAACGGGTGGAGATGGTTTCGGGCAAACCGACCGGGATCCCAGGGTCCGAATTCGACCTACCGTGCGACCTGGTGCTGCTCGCGATGGGGTTCATGGGCTCCAAACGCGAGGGCCTGCTCGGACAACTCGGTGTGGAGCTCGACGGGCGCAACAATGTGCGTGTCTCCGATTGGCAGACGAGTATCCCGGGCGTTTTTGCCACTGGAGACCAGGCCCGCGGCCAAAGCCTGGTGGTCCATGCCATTGCGGACGGGCGCAGGTGTGCACGAGCCGTACACGCGGCCTTGACGTGCGGCCGCCGCCTGCCCGGCTGCTGACCCGCGACCGGACGCGTGCTAAGGTCTGAGCCGGCGCACCGACGACTGGTCCTGCCTGGAGGTCGATCGCCTTGGGCTCACTCGATGCTTTCTTACCGATCGCGTTGGTTTCGACGGGTCTGCTCGTCGGGGCATGCTCGTCCGATAGCTTCAGGACCTCCCCGCGCGGCGCAGCGGCCGGCAACGACGACGGATCCTCGTCAGGAGGCGCGAGCCATTCTGACGGGAGCGCGTTAGGCGGGCGTGGTGCCTCCCCCGGCAACTCACCGGACTGTCCCGCGGACGCGCCGTCCGATGGCAGTCCGTGCGCCATCCCCTCGGACCGCGCCTGCTTCTACTCGGGCGGCAACACGCGCTGCGCGTGTTCGGTCACCTGGACCTGCGCGGACCTTCTGGTGACCGACGGAGGTTGGGAGCCCGGCACTGTTGGCTCTGGCGGCTACTCCGCGACCGGTGGGGGCTCCGGCGAAGGCGAGAACCGCGGGAGTGACGGCGGTTTCGCTGGGGCAGCCGGCAGTCCGCCCAGCGACTCTGGCGCCGACGGATCCTCCGGAAGCACAGCCAAGGAAACCGGCGGTGACGACGGCTCTGCCGCCGGCAGTTCATCGCCCGGTGACGGCTCGGCCGGAGCTGCATCGCAGACGGCCGGAACGGGCGGGACTTCCGCTCAGTCGGGCGGCAGCACCTCCACACAATCGGGCGGCAGCGCGACCGGCGGGAAGGCAACCGGCGGCAGTCCCACCGGCGGCAGTCCCACCGGCGGCAGTCCCACCGGCGGCAGCTCGACCGGCGGCAGTCCTACCGGCGGCAGCGCGACCGGCGGCAGTCCTACCGGCGGCAGCCCCAGCGGCGGAAGTCCCACCGGCGGCGGCTCGACCGGCGGCAGCGCGACGTGGCAAGCAGGCGCTCCAGGTGACGGTGGGAGCAAGCTCGGCACCGGCGGATCCGACGTCCCTCGCGCAGGTTCGGCCGGCGAGCAAAGCACCTCTGGGGCATCGGGCGCAGCGGGCTCGTCCGCGCCTGGGGGCGCAGCGGGCTCGTCCGCGCCTGAGGGCGCAGCGGGCAGCTCCGCCGGTGCTGGAGGCGTGCCCTGCGCTGGAGCAGGCGGGGCCGCGGGAGCAGCGATGGCCGGATCTGCCGCGACCGCGCAGTCACAGGGTGGACAAGGCGGCAGCGCCGGCTCAGCCCAGGACGAATGCTGCGCAGGCCACGCCGGGATGGTGGCAGGGCAAGGCGGAGCAGGCGAGTAGCGCTGCTAGTTGCTCCAGGCCGCGCCAGGAGCAGACTCGCTCGAAGCAGCGGCGCCCGCGTCGCGCGTGTCCGCTTCTGCGGCGGCCGCCCGGCGCTTGCGCGTGACCCTGCCGCGCTCCGCGCGTGCGGCGCCGAACCGGATCGCCTCGAGTGTCGCCGCCAGCGCCGCGTCCTCGGCAGCATAGATCTTCGCGTAGGCCAGGCCGCGCTCGGCCAGACGCACCAAAGCGTTTCGACTCGAGTCGAGCGCTGACTCGGCAGCAGCGAGCTCGGCACGCAGACGGTCGCATTGCCGGGCCGCAGCCTGGACTTCAGCCGCAGCCTGGGCGAGCGCGCCGGTGCTCACCTCGGGAAACTCGACGCCGGAGAGCTCACGCTCGAACAGTGCCATGAGCCGCCCGACGGGTTCCGGGACGGCGCCCGGAACGGCCTCAGGGCCTGGTTCGGGATGGGGCGCGGATTGCTGGGGTTTGTGTGCGGAGGAGCCTGATTGCCTGCTCATATGTTCAGCTATTTATGAGCTAGCCGGCGCGTTGTCAAGCAGGGGGCGCGAGCCCGGCCAGGAAAGCAGAAAAGCACGGCGAGCCAGCGCACTATCATCAGATTTCGCACAGTACTGAGCGGATCTGGCCCAGGAATGTGCACATGGTGTCTGGACTGCGAGGTGGGTCCCAGACATCATGATGGGGACTTCGGTTTGCGGGTTGGCCTCAAAGGAGCCTCTCATGAAGAACTTCCGGTTCTGCTGTGCACTACCTGGACTGTCCGTCCTGATGTCGTTCGTTCCGGCGGCACTGGCCGCTGAAGGAGACCCGTGTCTCGACGACGCGGACTGCGGTGACGGGTACGAGTGCGACCTGCCTCCCACAACGAGCTCGGCGAGCTCTGGCGCGATGGATTCTGCGGGAGACGCGAAGCTCGCTCCGCCAGACGCGAGCGGACAGACAGACGCGGGCAGCGTGTCCGCAGGGGACGGCGCAGACTCGGAGGGCGTCACCGAGGGCACGTGCGAGCGCGCGCCCAGAAGGTGCACGACCGACGCGGACTGTGACGAGTACCACGTCTGCGTCGGCGACGTAGCCACCGTCTGCAGCTCGGACGGCGCATGTGGCGAGGTGGACCCAGGGCCTCGATCGGGCACCTGCGAGGGTCGGCCTGTCTCGTGCTCGAAGAGCTCGGATTGCCCGTCGGGCACCCAGTGCGTCGACGGCACCTGCACGCTCGATCTAGCGAGCTGCGAGAAGGATTCCGAGTGCGAGGCTGGCTACGAGTGCCTCTCCCCGGATGTACAGGAGTGCAGCGTGGCGCCTTGCTCGTCCACCGACCCGACGTGCGAGCCGGAAATCGTGTGCGAACCCGGCGACGATGCCCTCTCGTTCTGCTTTCCCAAGGCCAAGGCCTGCGCTGCGGACGACGACTGTTCTGCGGGTTGGCGCTGCTACGACATGGAGGACGAAGAGGACGCCCCCGAGGATTGGGCCGGCGTCGACAAGGGCTGCTTGCCTCCGGAGCTGGTCGGCGTGTTCGAGGGCTACGTCCAGCTGACGCTGGATGGGGTCGTGGTGGGCGGTTCGAGCGAGGCGAGCGATTCGAGTGAGTTGGGCGGGTCGTCGGACGCGAAGGGTACGTCTGACAACAGCGGGGATCTGGCTGCGCCAAGCAACGACGGGAGCTCGGTATCGGGCGAGGCAGATGACAACGGCTCCGCTGGCGCGAGGGGGCAATCTGCCAGCAGCAGCAAGAGCAAAGGAGGCTGCACTCTGAGCGGGTCGGGGCGGGCGCGAACGAGTCTCTTTGGTGGGATGGCGTTGGCTCTGCTCGCGGCCGCCGTGCGGCGAAGGCGAGCCGGGTAGTCCTACAACCATCGACTCGTTGGCCGGCACGTGTGCGTTCCCGTTGCGAGTGGGCCCACTGGCCGCACGCCGCGGGCGTCGTTGCTTGATATGCTCGCGTCCGAGTCGGATCAGGGCCCCGCTGTGTGGGCCGGGCTGCAAAGGACGCGTATCCATGATCAAGAATGTCGCCTCTACGGTCATTGTCGTTGCTGGGCTTACCCTGCTCGGCTGCGGTGCAACGCAGGAGCGTGCGACCGACCAGACCGAGGCGCGTGCGGCAGGGAAGCCCGACTCGTCGGACACGAGCTCGGAGGAGCTGATGGACAGCGAAGAGAGCGCGTCGGAGACGAACGCGCCGGACGAGGACCTGAGCGAGGCATCGAGCGACACGGATACCTCGTCGGACCTGTCCACCGACGAGACCGAGGACGGCGTCGGACAATGCAACCCGAGCACGAAGAAGCTGGCGCTCACCCTCGACCGCGATTCGCTGAACCTCGAAAAGGGCCGCGCCCAGGCCACGATGGACGGACCGATCTGTCGCATAGAGCTCACCATCACGCGCCTCGATGGCCAGGAAGTGAAGAAGACTTTTCGCTACGACGGACCGCAGCGCGAGCTCCGATGGAACGGCGTGCCTCGGGACGAGACGGAAAAGGTGGAGATCCGAGCCTACGCGGAGAACGGCGCCTACGCGGGCGTCAAGATCGTGCCCTGGTCCGTGACCATTCCACACGAGGAAGTGCAGTTCGACACCGACAAGGCCAACATCCGTTCGTCGGAGGTCAAGAAGCTCCAGGACAGCCTCGAGAAGATCAGGGCCGCTCTCCGAGTCGTGCAGGACAAGAACCTTGGAACGATCACGCTCTTCGTCGCCGGGCACACCGACACGATGGGTAGCGACGAGCACAACCTGGATCTGTCTCGCCGCCGTGCACAGTCGATTTCCGGTTGGTTCATGCAGAACGGCTTGTGCATACCGATCGCGTTCGAGGGCTTCGGCGAGAATGCGCTCAAGAAACAAACCGCCGACCAGGTCGACTGCCAGGAGAACCGGCGCGCCGACTACATCCTCTCGGTCGAACCCCCCACGATGAAGAAGGGCGGAACGCCGAACTGGAAATGGATCTCCAGGGGCTGCTGATGGGCGTCGCGGCGCCAAACGGCTCGGCACGCTCGAGCCGGGGAGTCTGCCGCACAAACCTGGCTGGCACGAACGTCGACGTTACGTGCTAGGCTCTTGGCCGCTCGGCTGAGGGCGTATCGCGGCCGAGCAGGTGTCGAGTGACGCAGATGGATGCAAAACGGTTCGTACGGATCGCGCTGAACGCGCTGCTCATCCTGCTGGTGCTGGGTCGAGCACGGCCCTCGTCAGGAGCGCCGGGTGATGCTGGATCGGGGCACGACGCGACATCGGCCCAGTCAGCAGACGCTGCCGGAAACACCAGGGCGCCTCCGGCCGCCTCAGCGAGCGGTGACGTCCAGGCTGATGCGCAGAAGGCGACCGATGCTGGAACGAGCAATGTGGTCGAGCCCGACGCAGCTGAAGCACCGAAGGCGCGCCGGCCGCTGCCTGTCGACACGCCTCCGCCCAGGGGGCGTGCGCCGGTCGTCGTCCGCGCCGACATTCGGGAGACCATCACGCAGGTGAGCGACGACATCATCCGCGACGCGCTGGCGCTCGCCGTACGAGAGCGAGCTCAGGCCCTGTTGCTGGTCATGGACACGCCCGGAGGCGTGCTCGACGCCACTCGCAGCATCGTTCGACGCATGCTCTCCGCCCCCGTGCCGGTGATCCTATTCATCGCGCCGGCTGGGGCTCACGCAGGGTCGGCCGGTGTGTTTTTGTCCCTGGCCGCTCATGTCACGCTGATGCAGCCGACCAGCAACATCGGCGCGGCCCACCCCGTGGCCCCCTTCGGCCAGGACATCAAGGGAGACGTCGGCAAAAAGGTCGTGAACGACACGGCCGCCTGGGCCAAAAGCCTGGCCGAAACACGCGGACGCAACGTACAGTGGGCAGAAAAGGCCGTGCGCGAATCCGTCTCCCTGACGGCCACCGAGGCGGTCGCACAGCACGTCGTGGACGGCACCGCCCTCGACGTGGCGGATGCGCTCCGCAAGGCTGACGGGCGCGTGGTCGAGGTCGCCGACAGGCCGTGGAAGGTGACCACTCGGGGCGCGCGAGTGGTCCAATTCGAGCTCGGGTTCGCCGAGCACCTCTACGAGGCGTTGTCCAGTCCGGGGCTGGTGTATCTGCTCCTGCTCGTGGGCCTGCTGGGGCTTTACATCGAGTTCCAGCACCCTGGCTTGATCGTCCCCGGCGTGCTCGGGGCTACGGCTCTGGGCATCGTGATCGGCGTGCAGATGCTTCCCCTGAACAGTTTCGGGCTGCTCTTGATCGGGCTGGCAGCGGTTCTGTTCTTCGCCGAGGTCTACGTGACGAGCTTCGGTCTGTTGGGAGCCGCTGGTGTGGCCTGCCTGATCGCGGGCTCGTACCTGCTGTTCGACGTTCCTGGCTCGGCCGTGCGGCTCGGCGGCTGGACCATCTGGTCCGTGGCCCTCACGCTGTCGGCGTCTCTGCTGTGGATTGGATACAAGCTCGTGGCCATCAAGCGCCAGGGTGCAACGAGCGGCAGCGAGTTTCTGATTGGGCAGGTGGCACAGGTCGTGGAAGCGATCCGGCCCGATGCCGCCGGCAAGGTGTTTTTCGATGGTACGCTCTGGACCGCTACGGCGGCGTCTGCGCTCGAGCGTGGCGTACGCTGCCGCGTCGTCGGCCGTTCGGGGCTGACCGTCCGAGTAGCGCCGCTCGAGCACGCTTCAGACCCAGTCGATCCCCCGTCCACTCAAACGTAGGAGTGCTGTCATGGACACAACCCCTCTCGCAATCGTCGTCGTACTGTTGTTGGTGCTCATCCTCTCCGGAGTGAGGGTGCTCAAGGAATACGAGCGTGGCGTCGTATTCCGGCTGGGCTCTGCCCTGAAAAGCGTCAAGGGACCGGGTCTCGTGCTCATCATTCCATTTGGCATCGACCGCATGGTCAAGGTGGACATGCGCGTCATGACGATGGACGTGCCTCCGCAGGACGTCATCACGCGTGACAACGTCTCCGTGAAGGTCAACGCGGTCGTTTACCTCAAGGTAGTCGACGCGCGGCGCGCCATCCTCGAGGTAGACCAGTACTACTACGCCACCTCACAGCTCGCACAGACCACACTGCGTTCGGTCTGCGGCGAGAAGGAGCTCGACACGCTGCTCACGGAACGCGAGGCCATCAACGTGGCGTTGCAGAGCATCCTCGACAAGCATACCGACCCGTGGGGCGTGAAGGTCACGCTGGTCGAGGTCAAGCAAATCGATCTGCCTCAGGAGATGCAGCGTGCCATGGCGGCACAGGCGCAGGCCGAGCGCAATCGCCGAGCCAAAGTCATCCACGCCCGTGGCGAAAGCGAGGCCGCCCTGCAGCTCTCGGAAGCGGCGCAGACCATGGAGCAACACCCGGTCATGCTTCAGCTACGCTACCTGCAGACTCTGCTCGAGGTCGCCTCGGAGCACAATTCGACGACGATCTTCCCGGTGCCGATCGACGTCGTCCGGATGTTCTTCGAGAAGGGGCGCTAGCTAGACGACCATACCTCGTCGCATGCAGTCTCTGGAAGAGCTAGCCCGCATCGCACTGGACGTGGCCACGCAAGCCGGACAGCTGGTGCTCGAAGGTTGGCGGAGTCATCCGGCCTTCGAGAAGAAGCGGCGTACGGATCTGGTGACCCAGTTCGATCTCAGGAGTGAGCAGTTCATCGTCGACAGCCTCGAAGCGCGTACCCCTGGTGTGCCCATTTTCGCCGAAGAACGGGGTGGAAGGCTCGAGCAGGGGCAACAGTGGTGCTGCGACCCTCTGGACGGAACGACGAACTTCGTACACGGCCATCCCGTCTGGTCGGTGAGCATCGGGCTGTTGCGTGACGGTTGGCCCGTGGCGGGCGCGGTCGTGGCACCGGCCTTGAAAATGGCCTGGCATGGGTACGAAGGAGGCCTCGCCTGGCGCAACGGCGTGCCCTGCACGGTCAGCGCAACACGAACGCTCGACGAGACCTTCGCGGCCACCGGCTTCCCCTACGCCGGCCGCGAACGTGAGCCTGACGGCAACTTCTCGAGCTTCGTTCGAGTCAAGAAGGCCATCCAGGCCGTGCGCCGCTGCGGCTCGGCGGCCGTTGACTGCTGCTGGGTAGCCGATGGCACCTACGACGCCTATTGGGAACGCATGATGAACCCCTGGGACCTTGCGGCCGGGATCGCGATTGCCCTGACAGCAGGCGCTCGGCTCTCGTGCCTCGATGGCGAAAGCTCGTGGACGCGCGGCCGCATCCTGTTGTCGAATGGACACGTACACGCGGGGGTGGCCCGGTTGATTGCCGGGGAGTGAGCACGCCGCGCCGTATCGTCCATTCCGACGTGTGCGCCGTCCCGTCACGACCGCCGACGGGTGCACGTCCGCAGGCGCGAGAGTATGCTGGCGATCCCCATGGCCCGCCGTGACTACCTGGAACGTATCCTCAAGGCACGCGTGTACGACGTGGCCGTCGAGTCGCCGCTGGAGCTCGCCGAGGGACTCTCGGCACGGCTCGGCGTGCGTTTGTGGCTGAAACGCGAAGACACGCAGCCCGTCTTCTCTTTCAAGCTCCGCGGTGCATACAACATGATGGCGGGTCTCGAGCCAACCAGGCTCAAGCGCGGGGTCGTCACAGCCAGCGCCGGCAACCACGCACAGGGCGTGGCGCTGGCCGCACAGCGGCTCGCCTGCCGCGCCGTGATCGTGATGCCAGTGACAACGCCCCGGATCAAGGTCGAGGCAGTCACCGCTCGCGGTGCGCAGGTCGTGCTGAGCGGCGACTCGTACGCGGAAGCCTACGAGCACGCACGCAATCTCGCGCTGCGACGGCGGCTCACATTCGTGCACCCCTACGACGATCCGGCGGTGATTGCGGGCCAGGGAACGATCGGCATGGAGATCCTGAGACAGACCACGCGTCCGATCCATGCGGTCTTCGTTCCAGTGGGTGGCGGCGGCCTCATCGCCGGCGTGGCGGCCTACATCAAGCGTCTGAGGCCCAAGGTTCGCATCATCGGTGTAGAGCCAGTCGACGCCAATGCCATGGCCCGGTCGCTCCGCGTCGGCCGCCGTGTCGTGCTCGACCACGTGGGTCTGTTCGCAGATGGCGTCGCGGTCAAACAGGTCGGAAAGGAGCCTTTCCGCCTGGCTCGGCAGCTCGTCGACGAAATGGTCTTGGTGGACACGGACGAGATCTGCGCCGCCATCAAAGACGTCTTCCTCGACACCCGTGTCGTCCTCGAGCCGTCCGGCGCCTTGGCGGTCGCCGGCGCCAAGGCGTGGGTCAAAAGGCACGGCATCACGGGGCGCGACTTGGTCGCCATCGCCTCCGGGGCCAACACCAACTTCGATCGCCTGCGGTTCGTGGCCGAGCGAGCGGAAGTGGGCGAGCACCGTGAAGCGGTCCTGGCCGTGACGCTGCCAGAAGAGCGCGGCAGCTTCCGGCGCTTCTGCGCTGCGCTCGGCGGGCGCAACATCTCCGAGTTCAACTACCGCATGTCCGACGCGCGCCGCGCCCACATCTTCGTGGGCGTGACGGTTAGCGACCGCGGCGAGACCGTCCGAATCGTGCGCGCCCTTCGGCGCGCAGGCTTCGCGACGCTGGACTTCTCGGACGACGAGCTCGCCAAGGGCCACGTGCGGCACATGGTGGGTGGACACTGCCCGCTCGCCAAGAACGAGCTCTTGTATCGCTTCGAGTTTCCGGAACGCCCCGGGGCGTTGATGAAGTTCCTCACGGCAATGAACCCGAGCTGGAACATCAGCTTGTTCAACTACCGAAACCTCGGCGCCGACTACGGCAGCATCCTGGTCGGCATCCAAGTGCCGCGGGCCGAGCTCCCCGAGTTTCGTCGGTCCCTCCGCGAACTCGGCTATCCCCATGCGGACGTGACACGCAACGCGGCGTATCGGCTGTTCCTCGGGTAGGGCGCGCCCGGCTGCTTCGCTCCTCGCCGGCCCTATCCCAGCTTCCGTCGGGGAACGCGGCACGAGGGAGGCGTGAAGTCCACACTAGCTACGGGCGCAGAGGCTCGCGTGGCTCGACGCAAACTGGTCGGACCTTCTGCGCGAGCTCGCCGAGTTCGCCGAGACGGGGAGACCGCCGGCGCCTCGGAATACGTCGCACCGACCCGCTCGCAGAATCCGAGGGCCGCCGCGATGACTTGGTCCATGTCGTAGTGGCGGTACTCGCCGAGCCTACCGCCGAAGTGGACGTGGGGAAACCGTGCGACGCCGAGCTCCTGGTAGCGGCGCAAGAGCGCATGGTTGCGCTCGTCGCTGACCGGGTAGAATTCAGGGCTTCCGGGTTTCCAGTCCGCCGGATACTGCCTGGTGAGCAGCGTCTTCCCGGTGACACGCCGGGACAAGAAATGCTTGTGCTCGATGCTGCGTACCCAGGGAACCGCCGCGTCCGTGAAATGGACGACGGCCGCGCCCTGCGCGTCGCTGGTGTCGACCAACTCGGTATCGAAGCGCAGCGACCGGTATTCGAGCGCTCCGAGCTCGTAGCCGAAGAATGCGTCGATGGGACAAGTGCAGACGACCAGGTCGTAGCCGCGCAGCAAGTCGTCGCGCTGAGCCATCAAGTCGGTCTCGAGCCGCACCTCGACCCCCTCGAGCAGTCGTTCGAAGAGCGCCGTGTAGCCCCGACGGGGCAGCCCCTGGTAGCGATCGTCGAAGTAGTCGTCGTTGCAGTCCGTCCGCACGGGCAAGCGTTTGACGATCTCGGCCGGCAGCGTACGGGGGTGCCGGTTCCATTGCTTGGCCGTGTAGCCCTCGATGAACAGGCGATAGATCTCGGGCCCGACGGTCGCAAGGCAGTAGTCCTCGAGATTGCGTGGATCGGCAATGGGCACGCGGACTCGCTCGAGCGTGACCCTGGCCTCGTCGGGGGATCTGACACCGTAGATCTGGTTGAGCGTCACGAGGTTCACCGGGAAGCTGAAGAGCTTGCCGCGGAAGTTGACCTTCGCGCGGTGGGTGTAGGGCGCAAATGGCGCGAGCGTGTTCACGTAGTGCCAGATGCGTTCCGAGCTCGTGTGGAAGACATGCGCGCCGTATACGTGCTCATCGCAACCGGCGTCAGCCGAATAGCGCGTGTAGCAGTTGCCTCCGATGTGATCCCGCCGTTCGATGACGAGCACCTCGTGCCCCGCTTCCCTGAGCTCGCGAGCACATACCGAACCGTACAATCCTGCTCCGACGACGAGTACCCGTTTCTGTGCGTGGTCCACGCAGTTGATACGGCACGAAAGCCCGGGAGCTCAAGCTCCCCTCGGCACCGTCGCGTAGTCGCGCCGGTCGGATGGGCGATGGTCAAGACGTTGACGCTGACCACCAAGTGCTGCTAGCGAATCCACCCATGACCTCGACGAACACCGCTGATGACCTGTCGCTCCGACCCGTCGCGGACTGTCGCTGGGACCTGGTGAGCCTCGGAGAGGTGATGCTCCGGCTCGATCCCGGTGACGGACGAACCCACACGACGCGGCATTTCGACGTCTGGGAAGGCGGAGGGGAGTACAACGTGGCACGCGGGCTGCGGCGCTGCTTCGGACTGCGTACGGCGGTGATCACTGCGTTGGTCGACAACCCGGTCGGTAGGCTCGTGCAAGATCTGATGCTCCAGGGCGGCGTTGATCTCTCGCTCGTGAAGTGGGTGGCGAACGATGGGGTCGGACGCACGGCCCGCAACGGGCTGAACTTCACGGAACGTGGTTTTGGGCCGAGGGCAGCGCTCGGCTG
>JAFGIS010000220.1 GCA_016929495.1 Polyangiaceae bacterium
CCCGCCTCGCCGGGAGCGCAGATGCCTGGACACTCGCCGCCGCAACTGTCGCCCGTCGCATCCCCGCACCCCTTGCCCGCGCAGTCCGGGACGCAGAGGCACTCGCCGCACGGGTCGTGAGCCCTGCCACACTCGCACCCGTCCTCATCACCAAACGCCCAGCATCGGTTGGTCCCGGGCGCGTCCCCGAACAGGTGACCGTTGCCGATTCCGCACGTCATGTCGTCCGGACAGTCGGCGTCCGTGGTGCAAGGCGGGTTGAGCGTGCACGTCTCCCCGCATACGGCACCCACGTATCCGCAGCCGCATCCTGCCGGGTCGACCAGGCAACAGGGCGGGGTGCAAACGGCCAGGCCCGCTGGTTTCCCATAGTACTCGCTCAAACCGGGTCGGCATAGCAGCCCCCCTGCACACCCTCGCGCCGGGTCGCACTCCGCTCCCGGATCGCACGGACACTCCGCCGAGCATTCCGACTCCTCCGTGCAGGGCAGCGCCGGCTCGGCCGTGTTCGGCCGTAAGGCGCGCTGCGTGAGCGGCTCGGTGGGCTCGCAGTCCGAGGCGCCGAAGCACATCGAGAGCTCCTGGTCGGCCTGAGGCGCGCCCGTGCGTTCGACCACCCAGCGCAGCATGTGCTCGCCAGCGTCCACGCTGCGGCAGCCGGTACCCTCGCCGAGCTGGGCCACCGCCACGCCGTCGATGAACATCACGCCGGCGGCGCCGCTCGCGTCCCCGCGCATGGCCAGGCACACGGTTCCGTCGGAGGGCACGTCGATGGAGCTCGTCCCGGTGAGCAGCCAATCGTCCAGGCAGCTCGTCAAGGGAGGCAGAAATTCGTAGCCCGGGGCGCACGTGCTCGGGGAGCGCGGGTCGCTCCAGTTCCAGCCCTGGTACTGATCGAGCTCCTGGACGGCTCCTGCTGCGATGCACGCGGCCACCTCGGCCGTGGTGTCGATGAGGTCGTTCTCAGGCGAAGCATGGCAGGCGGAGTACAGGCGCACGTGGGCACCATTGAAGAGGGCCGGGTCGGTCCACGGATCCCCGTCGCCAGCTTCGTCGCAGTCGCTCAGGCCGTCGTGGTCGCTGTCCACGGGCAGACAACCGATGAGACTGCCGCAGCCGCCGCCGGCTGTGACGCAGTCCGGCCGAGAAAACGGCTGAAGCGTCAACTGGCTGTTGGGCTGCATTTCGACGTCCCGGCCGAAGATGGCTCCCTTGTAGCTCTTGTACGAGCCAGTCAGGACCTTGGCGTAAGGAGCCAGCACCGTCCCATTGAACGCGGTCTCGATGTTGAGGTCCGAGGTGCCGAGATAGACCAACAGAACGTTCGGGGTGTTGGCCTGGCGGGTGATCTGGCCGTGGATCACACACGAGTCGACCACGACGAGCACGACCGGCCCCGTCGAGTTCAAGAGCTGCAGCGTGGCGCCCGAGTCGACCGTCAGGCCGTTGCGGAAGTAGAACGTGCCCGCAGACACACGCAGGGTCGAATTGGGAGCCAGGTTGGTGCCCGAGTAGGCCCCGGGCAACAGCGGCGTGAAGCGGTACTGACCTGGCGAGAGCACCGGGCCCGGCACGGTGCCCAGCGGCACTTCGAGCTGCCAGCTCACGGTAGAAATCGGCCGGAAGTCGTAGCTAGTGAGCTCCGTTGGGATGACGACCGGGTCGATTTGCGCCTGCTTCTCGATCCACGAGTCCCCGGTCCGGATCGTGCCGTACACCTCCGCGCTCGAACGCAAGAGCACGTGCGGCACGCTCCACAGATCGCCCACTTGAGAATCCACCCCCATGTTCGAGACCGCATCGCCCATGCTGACCACCGGGGCGTGCGTCAGGTCGGCCTCGAGCGCTTTGGAGTAGTCGTCCACTTTGAGCTCGCGGCTCGAATGCAGGGCCACCTCCGTCCACGACAAGCCGTAGGGAAGCTCGATGCTGATCTCGTAGTCGGTGTGTGGGGCGCCACCCGATCCGCCGCTGCCGCCCGTGCTGCCTCCGGTCCCTCCGGTTGCGGTGCCCCCAGCTCCGCCCGTGGCGCCACCGGCGGCTGTGCCCCCGGTCGGCACACCGCCCGTGCCGCCAGCTCCACCGCTTCCTCCGGCCGCGCAATAGTCGGTCGAAGCGTTCTTCGAGCACACACCGACGAGCGCGGGGTGGTAGCTTGCGCCGGACGCGTTGGCCATGAACCCGAAGGACTGACATTGACCCGGCTGAAGGACCGCGATCCACTGGGCGTTGGGCGTGAATGTTGCCGTGATACCGGAAATGGCAGCATTCGCGTTGTATGCGCCGGTGAATGTGGATTGGTTCAGCGAAACCGTGGTGCGCCAGGACGTGGTCGGGACAGTCCCCAGGTTACAGAGCTTCACTTCGGCGCGATAGCCGCTGCCCCAGTCGTCCTTGATCGAGAGCGTACCGTGCAGCGGGTCACCTACGACCCGCTGAGCTACCGTGGAAACAGCACCCGAATCATCGCTGCTGCCGCACCCACCCGTGGACAACAACGCACCCAATGCTGCCGTGAGCAGCACGTAGACGTTCTTCATTTTTCGCTCCGCCGTCCCTATCGGCTGTTTCGGGACCCGAGTTGCCCAGATTCTTCTTGGGCGCTTGTCCGCGTATTCCCGCCAGGCTCGGCCACCCTATCGGCCTGCCCCGCGCAAGCAGCTACGATGAAGCTCGACCGAAGCCCTTGTCGCACGAGAGCTTCCGCCACAATTGCACGCACCGCAACGGAACGCTCAATCGAATGTCAATAGAGAAATAGTAACGCGAACGGGGCGCGGGCTTTGGACGCCGAGGCTCGGAACAACCGTGGCGGACTCGTACGTCAATGCACAAGCCTCGGCCCAGCAGCGTTCGGGTGGATATCGGGGCGTACCCCCCCCATTCTGCTCGCGCGCCGCAGGGGTGGCTGGCGGCAGGTTCGCGCCGCATGGACGTCGATACTCCCACTCGCGGTGCGGCGCGAGGCTGGCTCGTCAGGCTTCCGACGACCGGGCAACGACACTGCGCGGCACGATAGGAGGATCGCCTGACTCGCCCAGCTGGGGTGGGGAGCGGCGCAGTATTGGGGGGCGTTGGTCGGCACAATAGCAGGCTCGCCGCTCGCCCCGAGCTCACCGTGCGATCCGGACCTTCTGCCCCGGCCGCACCCCGTGCGCGCGCGACCAGCCCGCGTTGAGCTCCAGCACGTGGGCCGCCGGGCAGCCCACGCTGCGCGCATCGTCGTTGAGCGTGGGGACCTGCTCCAGGATGCCCACGATCGTGGCGTCGGCTGCTAGGAACAGCATGTCGAGGGGGATGCACGTATTGTGCATCCAGAAGGTCCGCTGCTCTTCGTTCTCCCAACTGAACAGCATACCGCTATCCTGGTCGAGCTGGGTCCGGTACATCAACCCGCGGGCGCGCTCGCTCGGCGTGCGTGTCAACTCGACGCTCACGGTGGGCTGCCCCGGCGCTTCGAGGAAAGTGATGGCACCGGTCGTCAGTCTGGGCGCGGGCTCCGGAGAGGTCGGGCAGTGCGTGGCGGCGCGGGCCATCGGTTGCGGAGCGTCCGGCCACGGCGCGATGCAGCGCGTGGGGGAACGGCTAGGCGCTGCTGGCTCCGGCGGGCGTTCGAACGAGCGCTTCTGCGGAGCCGTTTCGCCGAGCATCGGCGCGTCGGCGCCGGCCCGGGGCTCCTCCACGCGTTGACACGCGACAGCGAGACAGACGGCCAGAAGCAGCAGGCTCAGAGACGTTCGCGCCATCAGCACCAGGCTAGCACGCCGGGTCCGGCGGCGGACAGCGCGCACGCCAGGAACCTACCGGTCGAGCAAATGCAGCTGTCGCTGCCGGGAGTGGGGCACGAATTCGATCGGGTACTGCCCGCTCCAGCATGCGTGACAGAAGGACTCCGTGTCCGTCGCTGGCTCCGACGACGGGGAGCCGGCGTGGTGCTGTCCAGAGGGCGCCGCAGTGCCCACGGCGTCGAGCATCCCGGCGAGCGACAGGAACGCGAGTGAATCGCTCGTGACGTAGTTGTTCATTTCCTCGACGGTGTGGCTCGAGGCGATGAGCTCCGCACGCGTTGGCGTATCGATGCCATAGTAGCACGGCCACTGAGTCGGAGGGCTCGAGATCCTGAGATGCACTTCGCGTGCCCCTGCCGCACGGATCATCTTCACGATCTTGCGACTGGTGGTGCCTCGCACGATGCTGTCGTCAACGACGACGACGCGCCTGTCGCGCAGCACCTCGGCAACGGGGTTCAGCTTGAGCTTCACGCCGAAGTGCCGGATGCTCTGCTGGGGCTCGATGAAGGTTCGGCCCACGTAGTGGCTGCGCACGAGGCCCATCTCGAACGGCAGACCGGAGCTTTCCGCGTAGCCGATCGTTGCGGGGACGCCCGAGTCGGGGACAGGAATGACGACATCAGCCGGGACGGGGCTTTCGAGAGCCAGCTTTCGGCCGAGGCGCTTGCGCGCCTCGTACACGCTGATACCGCCGAGCGAGGAATCGGGTCGCGCGAAGTACACGTACTCGAA
>JAFGIS010000221.1 GCA_016929495.1 Polyangiaceae bacterium
CAGATCCCTCGAACCCGGATGACGCGGTCCCGATGCTCAATGACACTGGGGAAGCCGCCGTCGTGTCCGTGCCGCTGCGGCGCGCCGGCGACTACGCGTTCCGCCTGACCGTCGAGGACGGCATGGGGACCAGCGAGTCCAGCGCCGCCCACGTGACCGTGCGCAACCTGGCGCCCGTGGCGTGGGCCGGCCCGATCCAGGTGGTCGAGCCAGGCAGCGCCGTGGCGCTCACCGCCGAGTGGAGCCGAGATCCCAACGGCGACGCGGTGCTGTTCTCGTGGCAACAGACGGCGGGAGCGGCCGTCACTTTGGACGATCCGCACGCGATGGCACCAGGCTTCACGGCTGGGACAGAGCCAGCGGTCTACTCCTTTGCCGTCACTGCCAGTGACGGAGCGCTGGACGGTAGCATCGCGAATACGACCGTGATCGTCCTCGGCGTGCCGCTGTCGGTCTGCGCCGTGGAGCTCGGCGAGGGGCCGACCGTGGAGGCTTCCCAGGCCGTCCATCTCAGCGGTAGCGCGTATTGCGGTGTCGCGAACGACGCCGTGACCTGGACCTGGACCCAGGTTGCGGGTTCTGCCGTGGAGATCGACGCCGCGGTGGCTGGCGAGGCCAGCTTCACCGCCCCGGCCACACCAGGCGTCCTGACATTCGAGGTGACCGTTTCCGACGGGGTGCGCGCGAGCCCGGCCGCGCGCGTGAACGTCGTGGTCAACGATACGGCGGGTGGCCATGAAGTGCCGGTCGCGGATGCGGGACCGGACCAGACGGTCACCCTCTACGAGGAAGCTTCGCTCGACGCAGCGGCGTCCACGGTGGGTGATCCCCCGTCGTGGGCGTGGACGCAGGCCACGGGCGTGCCGACGCCGATCGACGACGCGACTGCGGCGACCGCGCGGGTGCGCCCCATCGAGCTCGGCCGGTACGGTTTCGAGCTGGTCGTGTCCGACGGCTCGACCGAGAGCCTTCCCGACCGCACGGACGTGTGTGTCGTGAGCGAGGAAGGCGTCGTGCCGACGGCGAACGCAGGACCCGATCAGTCCGTGGACACCGGCGACAGCGTGACGCTGGACGGGAGCGCATCCACCGTGGGCAGCGGGCTTGGGGTCTCCTATCAGTGGTACCAGTCGCGAGGACCCTGGGCGGCGCTGAGCGCCCCGCGGTCCGGTGAGACATCGTTCACTGCGCACACGGCGGGCACGTATGTCTTCGCGCTCATCGTGTCCGACGGGACCATGACCAGCACGCCGGACGAGGTATCGATCGTCGCCTCCGATCCGGTCGTGGATCCCAACGGTGGCGCCGGCGGCAGCGCTGGGGAGGCCGGCGCAGGCGGCGAGCCCGCGACCGGCGGACAGGCGCACGCGGGCAGCGCTGGCGAAGCTGCCACCGGTGGCATGACAGCGACCGGGGGTAGCACGAGCAGCGTGGGCACCACGGCCACCGGAGGCACCACCGCCACCGGAGGCACCATGGCCACCGGAGGGACCACGGCCACCGGAGGGACCACGACCATGCGCGGAGGCGCTGCGGCCGGCGGCAGCACGAGCAAAGGTGGCAACACGAGCAAAGGCGGCAGCGCGACCCATGGCGGCGATGCCGGTGCTGGCGGCAGTCCGGGCGGGGCGAGCAACGCGGCCGGAGAAGGCGGTTGCAGCGGGACCGCCATCCCTGCTGGCGGCCGGGACCCCAACGGTGGCGGGTTCCAGGGTGAGGCCGGCGAGACGCGTGCGGCCGCCGGGAGCGCGGGGGAGACCAGCCTGGGCGGGCGGGCAGGCGGCGATTCGGGTAGGGGCGTGGGTGGCGGCGCGAACGCGCCGACCGCTGGCGCTCCGGCTGCGGGCAGCCGCACTGCTGGCGCTGCTGGGACCAGCGTTCCTGATCACGACACCGCGTCCGAAGACAGCGGCTGTGGATGTCGAGTTGTTGGACCTGCGGCTCCGAGAGGCGGCACCGTCCTGCCGCTGTCGTTGCTGCTCGGCTTGCTGCTGGCCTGGCGTCGACGTCGGCCCGAATGAGATCGAACATCTCCGACGATGACCACTCGGTGAGCCCCCCGCAGCAAGGCGGTGCAGCCGAATGCAGCCGCTACTTCATTCTGCTTCGCCCAGCCCTGCTCGACCAAGCTGATCATCGCGTGTGCCTCGCCCATCCGGTCTCCAATGACGTAGTGAGCCAAAGGGAACCCGCAAATCGCCACTGCACGGCACCCCTCTCGCGTCTGAATGCGACACCGATCGTTGATGACGATATCGCTGCTGTCTCGACTGCCTTCTTCGTGCTCGAAAAGGCTGCCCTGCTCGGTCGCGGAGGCCACGGCCCCAAGCATGCCCCCGCGCCCGAAGAAACCGGACAGGTTTGGGTCCGCACCCCGACCCCACCCCTCCTCAATGATCCCGCTGGGTTACGAGGGGTAGGTCAGGAGGTCTGGATTCTATCCCAACCTGGAGATGCCTAGTGCCCGCCAAGCTTGGCGGCGGTCTCTGCCACCCGCCGGCCCAGATACTCGGCGTGCGCACGATCCGCGTCCGTGGGGCCCCGTCCATCTTGTCCGGTGGTCACCGAGACTCCGTAGGGATTGCCCCCGGCTGCAAACACGGACGGGTCCGTGTAGCCCGGGGTCACGATGAAGCCGCCGTAGTGGTAGATGGTCGTGTACAGACACAACAGCGTCGCCTCCTGTCCGCCGTGGGGATTCATAGCGCTAGTGAACCCTGCGTAGACCTTGTTGGCGAGTTTGCCCCGGGACCACAACCCGCCCGTCGAATCCATGAATGACTTGAGCTGGCTGGATACGTTGCCGAAGCGAGTCGGAGTACCGAAGACGATGGCATCCGCCCATACCAAGTCCTCGAGGGTTGCACGGGGTTCGTCTTTCACCGAGTCGACGAACGCACGCCATTTGGGGTTCGAGTCGATAGCGGCTTCAGGGGCTGTTTCCGGCACCAGTCGTACCCGGACCTCCGCACCCGCTGAGCGGGCCCCAACAGCGACGGCCTCGGCGACGCTGCGGCCCGTTCCCGTGGAGGAGTAGTAGACGATGGCAACCTTGTTCATGATGATGCTCCTTCGTTCTGCATGTGTCTCAGACACCATAGGGTCGCGACGGGCGGGCGGTAGTGTCTCTCGGTCACCAAATCTGGCAGTCTCCCATGGATGAACCCGTCCGCAACCTAGTCAGCAGAGTCGGCCTTGCCGAACAGCAGGGCAAAGCCGTCGTCGGATTCCCCAAAGAGAACGCGGACTAGCTTCCGGGCTGGGACTCCTCCACAGCCGCCGTGTCGAGAGCCTGCTGCGCTTCATGAAGCTCGCCCACCATCGCCTGGTCCACGGTCCCGTCGCTCGCGAGGCCGGCCGAGATCTTGTTGACCAGCTCCTGGATCCGCGCATCCAACGGGCCCCCTCGGAGCTCGGCTGCCTTGGCGATGACGGCGCTCACGGCAAAGAGGTACGCGTTCCTCCCGGATGCACGGCGCCTCGCGTTCACGGGGCTGTCGGCGAAACCGGCCACGCTACGAGGTTGCTGACCTCGCAAGCTCGGCCGCCGACCAGCTCCTGCACAGCCACGCCTTGACCCCCGAGCAGCACCGGGCGCTGCCGCGGGACAGGCCGAGGCCGCGGACGTGACCTACCAGCGGCTGCTACTCCGCCTTCCGGGCCATGCGCTCGTTGAGGGCGTAGGCGAGCATCGCCACCAGGAACTGGACCGTGATCGGGAGCAGTAGGTCGGGGCGAAGGCTATTGAGGGGGCGTCGAAGCTCCAGCCTGTTGCCGACGCGCGAACCATGAGAGAATCGCGCGGTGACAGACTCCTGGACAGCACGAGGTCAGCCTCCCCGGCAAGGCCGGGGGGACTCCCGCTATAGGCTAGGTGAGGTGGCATCCATGAGAAAGCTCCTGGGACTAGTCCTACTGCCGGAGACTTCCAGAAAGCCCGCCCGCCAAGCTCGGTTTCTGGCGAAGTTTCGCGAGAACCGGAGCGGAGCGTACGTAGGGTACGTGAGCAGC
>JAFGIS010000222.1 GCA_016929495.1 Polyangiaceae bacterium
AACCGCCCACGTACCAGCAGCCGGGCAGGCCACTGCACCAGTCAGGCCGGGAGAAGCTCGAAGGGGGCGGGGGCTGTGGACAAGCGAGCAGTCCGCCCGGGGCGCAGGTGTACATACAACCCTCGTACGAGTCGAATCGGTTGTCGTTGCCGCCGCATCCCGTATAGGAAAAGGTGTCACAAGTCTGATGCTCGGGATCGTACGCGTACGCGGTTTCGTCGCCGTCGCAGCTTCCGGGATCCGGGGGCAGCTGGCAGAAGTCCTTCACGCTCTGCGCGCCAGCCGCGCCCGCCGTCCCCCCCGCGCCGCCCGAGGCGCTCGTTCCACCGGTCGCGCGCCCCGCCGAGCCGGCCTCGGCGCCAGCCGCGCCGTCCGTCGTCTGACCTCCGGACGGTTCGAGCCCAGCAGCGCCTGCGGTCGGCGTCCTGCCGCCCGAGGACGTCTCGCCGCCGGCGGACGTCTCACCGCCCGAGCTCTTGGTTCCCGTCGCTCCGCCCGTGGCGCGCCCTCCTTGGGTGGTGTCGCCGCCACGGCTGTCCAGAGTGCCGTCGAAGTACACCCCGCCGGTCGACGCGCCCCCAGAGCCACCGGTGTCAGCGCCGGCCCCGCCGCTTGGCGGGGCACCTGCCGAGGCGCCGCCGTACGCAGAGGACCGTTCGTGGCCGCACGCAACCAGGGTCAGCAGGGCCGCAGCCCGGACAAGGGATTGCAGACGGTTGGGCATGCGCCCGGAGAAAGCACGCATCATGCCAACAGAATACAGCCATTTTGGGCTGCGACGCCACGGCGACGCATGGCACAGGTGTGCCACTGGGTTGACCGAGGGCCGGCGACGGACAAGGCTCCGGCCCGGGCAGGCCCCGAAGGGCCGCCCACCCCGCGGAGGCAGCTTGTCCCTCTCCCAGTCCCGACATTGCCGCATTGCTCCTGTGCTCCACGGCGTTTGCGCTGCTCTGTGTCTCGGCGCCGCGTGGCTGGCCATCGCGTGCACCGACGACGTCAGCGTGCCGACGCTTTCGAGCACCGGAGGCGAAACCGCAACGGACGCGGGCGCCCTCGACGCCGGCGAGATCAAGCCAGCCACGTGCGTCGAATGCAGCCAAGCCCACCAAGGCGACTGCCATGCGCTTGCGCAGCAGTGCATCGACGATCTCCATTGCAGGACGATCCTCGACTGCACCTTCCCCAGCGATACCGCCGGCTGTGGCCTGGACGAGGCGGGCGCCGCGTGCACGCGCGATTGCATCGCCACGCGCTGCGGCGATACTCCGAGCGCCGAGCTGTACCTGGAGCTCGAGAAGTGTCTCTACTGTGACGAGGAGTGCGGGAGCTCGTGCAAGAGCTATTGCAAGGCGCTGGAGCCGGAGAAGGGGGTTGGGGAGTGCGACGTTGGAGCGGGGGGTGGTGGCGGTGCGGGCGGTAGCGGCGCCACATGGGGTGGCGCGGGTGGGTTCGGCGCTGCCGGCGGTGGAGGGGCTGGAGTGAGTGGCTTCGGCGCTGTTGGCGGCGGGGCGAGCGGTGCGGGCGGCTTCGGCGGTGTCGACGACGAGAGCGGCGGCGCAGGGACGGATCTCGGCGGTGGCCCGGGTGCGAGTGCCGGGACGGCCGGTTCGACGGGCGTCGCGCCGACAGCAGGGGTGTCGGGGAGCGCGGGGACGAGCGGCGAGTAGGGCAGCTGCTCGGTGCCGGTGGCTGGGGCCGGGAGCTGCTTCTCGGCGGTTGTGCTTGAAGCCTCGGCCGCCCTGTGCCAGGTACTCGGCCTCTTTCCCGCATTGGCCCCCGTAGCTCAGGGGATAGAGCAGCGGTTTCCTAAACCGAAGGTCGCAGGTCCGATTCCTGCCGGGGGCGCAGATTCTGGCCCACCCTGTGGCCCACCCTTCCAGGGTCCGAGTGAGGCGGCTGGTGGGTCCGAGCAGTCTATTGAATATAGCGCCGGGGACCCGGTGGAGGTCGCGCTCGCCGACGCGCTCCGACGGGCGGCCGTGGCGGGGGCGTGGTCGACGGTCGAGCGGCTGGCGGGGGAGCTTGAGGCGAGGCGGAAGGCGCGGAGTCAGGCCCCTGGCGCGGAGGTGGTCACGCTGGACGCGGCTCGGCGAGCTCGGAGGGATGAGCCGTGAAGGCGCCCACGTGTCAGCGCTGCCCGACAGGTTACCGGCCTTCATGGGTACCAAGGGGAACCAGCTGCTCCGTTGAGCTCGGCACTACGCACAACGTAACGCGTTGCCTATGGGCTTCGCTCCAGGGCGAGATGCGTTTCCAAGAGTAGGTACAGAGGCCCTCCTCACCAGTGTCCCATCTCACCGAATACTCACCTGAACCCTGAAGCTTGAACACCATCCCCGCGCGTCGCGCATCCTTGTACTGCACAGGGCGGGGTGGGTCCGCGTAGTAGACGATCCCGCCCTGGTCTGCCGCCCAGCGCACAAAGTACTGGACGACCAGGGGTACGTAGCCCTCCCTGTTGCGCTTCGTGTCGTCGAAGCTGCCGCATTGTGTCGTGCTGCCGAGTGTGATGCATTCGAGCGTGTCGACTACCTCCCGGGGAAGCGTCAGGCCGAAACAAAGGGCAGCCTTGGTCTTGTCCCCTGCCGACACCCAGCGTTCATCGTCAAAGGTCCGCAGCTCGAAGTCGCGGCACAGCGGGTCTCTCTCGGGCGTTGGTGCGTCTGCAGGGGGAACATCTACGGACTCAGACGCCGCGGGTGTCTGCCGATCAGGTGTGGGCACGGCCGGCTCGGGTTGAACAGGGCTTCCTGTCGATGGCTGTGGAGACTGCGAAGGCTCGGCAGCGGACGTCTCGGGAGAGCGCTCTACCAGCCACGGGGGTTCCGCTTCCTGGCGCGTCACCGCGTTGTCCGGCGTCCGAGGGGCCGAGGGGGGACCTCGCACGCAGCCACGACGACTACTACGGGCCAAGACCGCTTCATAGCCACCAGCCTATCAGTGCCTCCGCCCGGCGTAACTGGTCTCAACACTCTCGGCCATAACGGCCGCATGAGATGCTAGTGCGGGCTCGGAGCGGCGAATGGCCTCTGCGGCGGGTGATGAAGGCTGTACGCGGCGGGGACATCCGTCTTGGCCTGGCTGATCGTGATCGCTGGTTGCCCGCCCAAAGAGTCCGGGCGAAGACGTCGAGTGTACCGATCAACCGGCGCCAGTACTTGCTGCGCCCTTGGCAGCTTGAACGCAGGCCGTCCGCTTGTGCCGCGTTCGCCGGTCGCCGGTTTCTCCCTACTCGAGCGGGCTGCCTTCCGTCATGCCCGCGGCCTTCGCGCTCACCTGGGGCCCGGATGCCGGCCTTGGAATTGGCTGCTGCGGAGCAGACGCCGGCGCCGGCTCCACTCAGCTCCGAGTGGACGGTTCCAAGGAGCAGGCCGCGAGGTTCGAGGGTGTCCGTGCTCAGAAGTGGAGCGCGCCGAAGAACCTGACCGAACGGGGCACTCCGCGCCGCTGGCCGGGCATTGCCGGACTGGTCGAAGCGCCACCCTCGGACCTTTCCGGCCAGGGTCGACGTCTGCTAACGTCGAATCGTGCGCATCACGTCAATTGACCTGTCACTTGGCGCTGACATGGACCTGAAGCCCGGTGTCATGCGTCCACTCGGCGAACTCGTGGTTCTCGCCGGGGCGAACGGAGCGGGCAAGAGCAGGATACTCCACCTCGTTCATCGACAAGTTGGCAGAGGTCTTAAGATACCTGGACTGCTGAAAGATCTTGAACGGCTCCAGCGAGAGCCAGAGAAGAATGCGAAGCGTCTCGCAAAAGTGCGAGCCGACTTGGAGCGGGAGGGCAAGGTGAAGTTCCAAGGGGAGCCGAGAACAGGCAAGGCGCAGTTCTTTTTCCCCCGCACGCCAGACCTTGACGACCACCGAGCCCTCGCTGTCGCAAGAGTGGCCCACCACGCCCGAGAGCTGGCAGACGGTGTTGGCATTGGTGCCCTTAGGAGCGGAGCGCTCGCCTACATCGCAACACTTGCCAAAAGATGGATTTCGGCCACTCATCCGCGGCTGGTGGCGAACGGTGCCGAGCGTGAGAGCGCCGCCGCGGAGTGGACCAGACTGGAGGCGCTCGTTCGTGATCTGCTCGGGGCATCACTCACGGTTGATCTCAACCAAGAGCCCAACCTGTTCGGTCGTCCGATTCCAGAGTGCAAGCTATCGGAGGGACAGTGCATGCTGCTGCAGACTGCCGTCCTGTTGCACGCTCAGAGCACCAAGCTGGAGGATCTCGTTCTGCTAGTCGACGAGCCAGAGTGTCATCTGCATCCAAGCGCGGTGGTGGACGCCGTACAACGGATACGGGACGCAAGCAGGCTCGGTCAGATTTGGATTGCGACGCACTCCGTCCCGCTCCTAGCCACCGTTCCGCCCGAGAGCATATGGTTCGTTCATGACGGCGAAGCGAGCTGGGCGGGGCGGCGCACGGAGAGCGTACTCGATGGACTACTAGGCGGCTCCGAGGGTAGAGAGCAAATTGCGGAATTCCTGAGGCTGCCCGCACAGTTGGCGAGTATCCGCTTTGCCGCTCAATGCTTGATCCCTCCGGGCACGGTCAACACCGGACCCGACGATCCCCAGGCGGCACAACTTCGCGACTATTGCCAGAGTCGCGCGCCCGTTGGTGATGGCGTTCTGCGTGTGCTCGACTACGGCGCAGGCAAGGGACGACTGCTATCAGCGATGGTCGAGCGGTGGACGGACGCGAGGCCTTTTGCAGACGCGGTTGATTACCGGGCTTTCGAGCCGCGCGCGGCAACGGAACTCGACGATCTGGTGGGCAGTATCTTTGGCGAAAATGGAATGCAACGAGTGTTCCGTAGCCAAGTCGAGCTGTCAATGCTGGACCAGCACTCCTTCGACGTCGTAGTGATGTGCAATGTGCTGCATGAGGTCCCGCCCGAGCAGTGGAAGCACTTGTTCGGCTCCGCGGGGTGCATGACCCGGCTACTCAAGCCGAGTGGCGCCGTTCTCATCCTGGAGGACATGCAGCTCCCGCATGGAGAGCGCGCCCACCGACACGGGTTCCTCCTACTCGATACGCCACAGCTCCACATTCTGACGGCGTGCACGGAGGCGGACGGGGCAAGAATCCAGACTCGAGATGTGAATGACGGCCGGCTGAAGGCGCATGCCGTCCCTGCGCAACTGCTCGGCAGGACTACGACCGAAACGGCAAAGGCGGCATTGGCCTGCCTTCAAGAGCAGGCGCGCGAGGAGGTCCTGAGCCTGCGCGACAAAGATCCAGACTCGCGGAATGGCCATATGCATGCGCTCTGGACGCAATTGCTGGCCAATGCAGACCTGGGGCAGCGGTCACTGTAGAGGCCAGGCGCTGCCGCCTCGTGTCGACGGGCCGTGGCGTCCCGAAACGCGCTCGGACCCCACAATGGCCAAGCGCCCAGCTTGCGACTGTGAGAGGATAGGAACGCCCCGCGCCGCTGGAACGGCCGGGGCGGTGGGTCGATATGGCGACCAGGAAGAAGGCTACGGCGAAGCGGGCGCGAGGCAAGAGGGACCGACCCGCGCAGACGCGACGGCGGGTGGGCGTGACCCGCGCCCACGCGGCGCAACCGAACGAATCCGCACACGAGGCCTCGCCGCTACCGAAACGGCTGGAGGCCATGCGGTGCGAAGTTGAGCTCATGAGGACACTACGCGCCCACGGCTCGCCGCGAGAGCCCGCCGATCCTTCTGGAATGTCCCTGCAGCTGGTCGAGAGGGCTCTCGAACTGGCCTCGGTGCTCAACGGTGACGGGATGCGCGTGGATCGGTCTTCGTGGTCAGTGTTCACGCGGGACCTCGAAGACGCGTTGATAGCGTTGGACCGCCCCATAGGCCGAACAAAGGCTGGGCAGAGGTACGTGGCACTGCTGGCTATCCATGAGGAAGTGGAGAAGCTGTGGCCTCAATGGGAGCAGTATCAGCAGTGGGGCAATGCGGCGTGCGACAATCCCGCCTATGCGCTTCTGCGCAGAGTTGCTGCTGCTTTCTCGTCGGGCCTCCCGGAATCCTTGACACGCTCCGTGTTCGAACTCAGTCAGACGGAAGAGCCGAGCGAGTGCGCCGCGGCGGTATTCCGCACTTGGCGGGGACGGGGCAAATGGAGCGCTGTCAACGGGCTGCTTTCGGTGTGGCATTTGGCGGTCCGGGAGCCAAACGGGCCACGCATCTCCGCCCAGCACCATCCTTTGGCGGACGAATGGAAGAAGCTCAAGCGTCGGCCGCCTCGAGGCTCGCCGCAACCAGCAGCGAGGACACCACGCGCTTGACACGAGACGTCGTCTTCTGCGAGAATTCCACCCGTGTCGACATGCAGCATACATGCATGGCACCCCGACCGGGACGGGCAATTCCCGAGACTCCCGACCAGGGCGGGCAAACTCCTGTGTGGCAATCCGACCGGGGCGGACAAACTCCCGCGAAATGGGCACCACTGGTGTCGTGCCAACGGGCGCAGCAGAAGAGCCACGCCCGGAGGTCCCTTGGAGGGCCGTATCGGCCGCTCTGAGTGACTTTCGCGTGCGGAGGAGTCTGCGAGTGTTCCCTGTGAGGGACCCATCCGAGGTACTCGAGGCGTAGAGCCTCCGGCAGATCTACTCTCTACCAGTCGCGGTCTTGCGCTGAGGGCGGGCTTCTCTGTGCGCCTCGCCTGCTGCATGTGGCGCGGCATTCACTGGCAATGGCGGCGGGCGGACTGCCCGGCTACACCGCGTTTCACGCTCGGCTTGGTGTGAGAGACTTGCCGCCCTAGGCGACAAGAGCCCGAGGGCGAACTCGGGCTCTGTCTGAGTACTCAACGGAAACCTCGCGGAAGAAGGTTGCCGTGAGAGACAGAATACGTTGTGACTGGCGTGATGTCGAGTGCACGCATCATGGAGGTCCAGCGCTCCGAACGCGTGGAACGAATCTGGTGGGGGGTACACCGCACCCCCCATTAACCGCTCACGCGGCGGGGCCCATGATGGGTCTCACCATGCACGAACGAAGGATGCGTTCTTGCCGGAGCGAGGCCCACGCAGACCTGTTTCCGGCCCACGTCCTGCGACAGGTGTCCGTCGAAGCCGAAGCCGATCCGCGGACCGTGATCCGTGTGGCCCGTGGGTTTGCGGTGCGCGGCGCTGTCGCGGATCGTGTCCGAAGCGTGCTCGCGCGGCATGCGATCCCGACGCCCGGCCCCGTACGCCATATCGCTGCGACGAGTCTGCAAAGCGAGGCTCGCCGATGACCGCGAGCCTGATCCCCCAGGACCTGGCCCTCGATGCTGTGAACCTGGTCGCGCGCGACTTCGAGCGACTCGCCCCGGCGAAGCTGCGTCATCGTTCCGGAGACTGCTTCGTGGTGATTGACGTCTTCGAAGGTCGTGTTGATTTGGCGTTCCTGGACGCCGATGAACTCGACACCGTGATAGCCACTGCAACCGGCTGGTCGCGTGACGGAGAAATGGAGCTGCGCGCGATGCCACGGCAGAGCAACGCGTTGCGCCTGCTCGTCATCGATACGGAAGGGTGGCGGACCACGTATCTGGTGAGGCCGACGACTGCGGTCAACGCGAAGGGCGGCGAGGTATGATGGTCCCCGTCATCGCCAATCCTCACGTGCCCGGGTGGCCCGCGCACGAGAAACCCGACGGCTCCATGACTGTGCCCGGCGCGGCCCAGTACCTCCCCCCCGCGCAGGCGTTCGCCGTCGACTTCGATACAGACGCTCACTTCCAGGCCTGTTCAGTGCCCGAGCTGCCGCACCGACTCACCTACGATGCTTTGCCGCACCTCGAACGCGGGGCAGCGATCGTGCTGTTCGTGGTCGATGTGGACGCACCCGAACACGGCGGCGACGGACAAGACGCCGTCGAGTCATGGTGGGCAAACGAACGCCCGAGGCTCACCAAGCTACTCGAGACGCATGCCGGTGGGTTCGTGTACCGGACCCGCGGTGGATATCGCATCGTCTACCGGTTCGACCCGCCGCATGTGATGCGCTCGGCAGACGACGGCACCGCATGGCGGATGTTCTACACGCGCAGCCTGCTCTACCTCTGGCGTGAGTTTCGGATCACCGGTGACCCGGCGTGCAAGGACTGGACGAGACTCTATCGTCTGCCGCATGCGACACGCGACCTGCAGGCTGGTCCAGAGCGTCGCGACGTCATTGGAGACCCGACAGCCATCGGAGTCTGGCGCTACGTGCCCGCAGGTGTCGATGTTGACCTAGCGACGGCTCGTGAACTCGGCGGCGACGGCAAGGGGCCATGGCAGGTCACTCGCAAGGCCCTCGAAGCCCTGAAGGCCCCGCCCAGGGCGCAGGCGGAGCCGGCCGCACCACAGTACGACGGCGGCGAAACCCGGCGCGCCCGAAAGGCCCTCGAGACGCAGTGCGAGGCGATCGCCACCGCGCCGAACGGCAGCCGCCACGCGACCATCTACGGCGCGGCCGCGGACCTCGGACATCTCATCTGTGGACGCGAGATTGAGGAACCGATCGTCGTCGCTGCCCTGTTCGATGCGGCAGACCGGTCCGGCGAGGTGAAGGACTACGGAAAGGCTGACGTCGAGCGGTGCATTCGCGACGGCTTGGCGTTCGGCAAGCAGACGCCGCCCCGCCAGCCTCTTCGGCCCCGGCGGCCCAAGAACGGTCACGGAGGCGGCAACGACTGGACCTGCTGCGCCCGGCAGGCGGCAGAGAATGGCGCGGCTCCAGGGGATCCGGATCGGTTTGCCGATGCACAATACGACGGGCGCCCGCCGCCAGGCGAGGAGCAGACACCGGAGCCCAAACAGGCCGAGCGCGGGCTCCACCCGGTGTCGACGCTCACTCAGTCGGTAGTCGACCTCATCGAGCGGCGCGCCGATGGCCGAGAACGGCCCGTTTCGGTGCCATGGTATGACTACGAGCGCGCTACCGACGGCGGACTGCGGGCAGGTCTCGAGGGCATTGTCGGCGGGACCGGCACGCTCAAGACACAGCTCATCACGGCGAAGCTGTTGCACGCCGCAGGCAAGGGCGTGCCCTGCTACTTCGTCACGCTGGAGCTCACCAAGGAGCAATCGGCGCTCAGGATGCTTTGCGACCTGGCGGACGTGTCTTGGTCTCGGTGCGAGACCGGACGCGCCACAGCCCAAGACCTTGTCCGGATCCGAGCTGCGAAGCCGCGGCTCGATGCTCTGCCGATCCTCATCGATGAGGGTGCCGCGATGGTCTGGTCTACGGCCGACATGGACTTCGGGCTCGCCACGGTGCGCAGACAGTGGCCGACTGGTCCTCTGTACGGCGCCGTCGACTTCACGCAGCTGGTAGGCAGCGTTACGCCCACGAGAGACATCCGCGACCGCGTCGGGCAGATCGCCTACCAGATGCGGGAGGTGTCGAAACGGTATGGCGCGGCCGTGACTGCGATATCCAGCACGGCCCGAGCCAACTACGTGCCACTTGCGGACATCGGCGCGCTGGCGAAGCTCGATGTGGTCGATGGGGAGCTCATCGTTGGAAACCATGTCGCCCTGCAGGCCGCAGCCAAGGAGGCCGGCGAGATTGAATTCGCGGTCGAGCAGCTGTCCGTGGTCGCCCGATGGCCCGCGCCCCTCGAAAACGGAGAAACACTGCTGATCGTCGCCCAGGGCAAGTACCGATACCACCAGCGCTGTCGGTGGTTCGCCCTGGCCGTCAGCCATGGACGGCTGGTCGAGTACCGGGTCCGCAGCATGACCGACCTACCGGAGGTCAAGCGACCGAAGGGTGGAAGGGGGACCGTCGACACGGACGAGTACGAGCGACGGATCCTTGACTACGTTGCCCGCTGCCCGGGCACCGTCCGGACGAAGACCGGCTTCAGGCGTGTGGTCGAAGGCACGAAGGCCGCGGTTGACGCCGCAGCTGGTCGTCTGGTCGCTCGCGGCGCAATCGTGCGGGGCGAGAGCGGTGGTTTTGCCCGAGCTGACGGGCAGGAGGGCAAACAGTGAGGCGTCAATCATGCTGCCCGATTGGTTCGGGCAATCATTCGGGCAACCCGCGGCGCCCAGGCGGGGACGGAGGAGACGAAGTCTCCGTCCCCCGGGCCGCTAGGGCGCCGACCTGCTGCCTGCCCGGATTGACTTTCTATAAGGGCAACCGGGCAACTGGCGGTGTTGATAGCCCCCATCGCTTGGCGGTGGTGCCGGCGGCGCCCTCGCGCACGCGCAAGCCGTCTAGACCGCCGGTCCACATCCGGGCCGTCCTGGCCCCCAACGCTCCCGCGCCCGTCTGGGCGCTCACAGGTGAGCCATGACGACAAGGAGCCGACCAACCAGTCCCGCGCGCGAGCGCCAGGGAGGTGAGCCATGACGCCCCGGCCCAGCAAGAGCGCTCGCATCCGCCACATGATGGGCATGATGGCCCGGGGGACGTGGGTCACGGGCGTCAGCGGGGACGCGCTTGCCTGCCAATGGCAGCTGAGCCCCGCGAGCGTGGAGCGCGACGCCGCCGAAGCCTCCCGTCGTGTGCGTGACGCTGTCCGGGACAGTGAGGAGCTACGCGCCCTGGCTCTCGCGACCCTGACGGGGGCCCTGGCGGACCTGGAAGACCTACGCACGCGGTTCGCGCAGGCCAAGCCGGTTATTGCTGTCCGGGCCCTCGAAGCGAAGATCCGGGGTATCGCCGTCATGCTGGGCGAGACGGGTCGGCGAGGGAAGCCACAGGACCCCATCGAAGCGCTTCCGCCGATACCGCCCGCGGAGTTGGTGGCGCTCCTTGCGCGGGACGTTCTGAAGGGAGCCACGGACGATGAGCTCGCGAAACACGGGCTGGCGCGGATTGCCGGCAGCCGGGTGCCGTCGAGCTCCGCAGGGGCAGACGCAACCGGAACCGGAGAGTCGAAATGACGCAAGAACAGGTGAAAGCAGCCGCGGAGTTCCACGAGTCGGCCATGGCGACGCTGGCCAACCGATACGCGAGCCCGGCCGAGGTGCGGGCAGCGGTCTGGATTCTGATGTGCCATAGCCTGGTCAACCTGGAGTCGCTGGCGGAGCTGGTTCGTCAATGGCTCGCCGACAGCCGCACGTCCCCGCGCATGGCTCAGCGCTTCGCCCGGCAGTCTCGACAGGCGCAGGAGCTGATCGCGTACTACAGGGGCATGTTGAACATGCCTCCAGCGGGAGCCCAAGCGTGAGTACCACCGCCCTCGCTACTGCGCTCGACCTGCTCGCGGACGCCCTGGCCGCTCGAGTCGCGGCCAAGCTTCGAGAGGGCGAGCGAGGCATGCTCGACCAGGCCGCGAGCCCGCTCGGCAGACGCCGGCACATCAACCTCGTTCGGCGGCTGCACGCGCAGGGTGACGGGGGCGTTGCGATCGTCGGTCGCCGCTACCTGGCCACCCGCGAGGTCATCGACGCCGAGCTCGGACGGATCGGCAGACGTCCAGCGGAGCAGGCTGACGACCTGTCCGCGTTGGCGAGTGAGCTCGGGCTCCGACTGGTCGACGGGGGGCGCCGATGAACGCGCAACGGACTTCAACTCCGGTGGGAAGTAGCCAGGTTGCCAGCGTTCCTGTGCCGTGTGGCCCTTAGGTGGGCCACGAACCCGGGCCAGGCCCCGGGGCTGGTGGGTCTGCTGCAACCGCGTCCGACTGCAGCCTTGAGCGGGCGCAGCCGCTGTCACCGTGGCCCGCGTTCATGGAGGCAGTCCGTGCACGGCTCGACGGGGCGCTGGCCGCCGCCCCTTCTCCGGCCGCCCCGCGTCCGGTATCTTGCCCTGGGCCTACACGGCTCAGCTGCAACCCGGTGGCCAGAAGAGGACATCAATGACATTGGATTGTCCGGCAGAAACACTGCTCCGATTTGCCATCGAAGACTTCCAGACGGCATGGAATGCCGTTGCGGGTATCCCGGGCCCAGTCGCCCGCTCAAACTTCATGTTCGGAAAACAGGCGATGGTTCTTCTGGAGCTGGCTGCACGAGCGTGCGCGAGTGACCAGACTGGGCGCGCGCTTTCTGAGTTCGGTGCGCACTTGGATGCGCGCGATTGCCGGTATCTTGAGGACATGCCTGGTCCAGTCTGGGCTCCGAATAGCCGAACCCGTCGAGAGTTCAGACTGCCGGCCCGGCCGGGGAACGACCCGTATCGCCATATGCTTGCCGCGATCTTCAATCTCGTGAGGAACGGCCAGGCGCACCAGTATCAGCAGATGCGCGCCGTGCTGTCGGACAAGAGCGAGTTCTGCGTTCAACTGACCGGCGCGCAGCACGGACTCGAGATCGCGAGCGGCACGATCGATCGACGGGGACACTTGGCATGCTGCGTCACTGGAGCGGAGATATGGGTGAGGGTCCGTCCTGATGTGCTTTTCGTCGATCTGCGCGACGCGATCCGAAGTGCTCAGCTTGAGCATCGTGGTCTGACCCTGCAGCACATTGTCGAGGATCGGCCCGAGACATTCGCGTTTGACCAATCGACGCTTGCTCGGGTGCTGAGCCGATTCTGAGCGGGGGCGCGTGGTAACGACGCACCTCCAGGAGGGCGGCTTTGGCCATCAAGCGCCTGGATCCGACCTGGCGCCTCGCTCCGGGTGACCGTCGCCCCCCGTGGCATCCGGTCGCCGTCCGCGTTTCTGGCTGTCCCGCATCCTGTACGCTCCTGGTGCTTGGCCCCACGCGGCTCAAGCGCTCCGCTTTGGCCGGGCACGAGCTGTCCCTCCCTAGGCGCCCAGACAACCAACTCATGTCGTAGGAGGCGCGACCCATGGACGTGAACGCCGCTGGACCTTGGCCCGATATCGACTGTAGACTCGACACGTGCCGAAATCCAAGAAGGAACGCGGCTCGGACAAAGTCGCGTCGAACCCCTACGGGGATCTCTTCGACGGTCTCGCTGCTCGCGTCGACGTCGCAATCAAGGGCATGCGAGCGCAACACAATTTCGACAAAGGTCCGGAACTGGAGATCGCTATCTGCGAGGTATTGAAGTCCTTTCTGCCTGAACGGGTGGCCGTTGCCCGGGGCTTCGTAGTTGCCTCGGACGGGACTTCGGCCGGTGACGACATCATCGTCTACGATGCATCTCGATTTCCGACCCTAAGAGGCTTGGGCGGAGACCTCTCCAGAAAGGAGCGCGTCCCGGCGGAGGCAGTCTTGGCCTACATCGAGGTGAAACACACTCTGCACATCGGGCCAGAAACGACACGGAACGCCGGGCAACACCTTCACAAAGCGCTCAGCCAAATCGCGTCCGTGAAGCGACTCGCGCGTCGACCAGTCCCACTCGCCCAGATCGCGCCGCGTTTTCGATTGGACGGTTTCGGTCGGACCCGTCGTTCGGGCATGCCGAACGTCCGCAACCCGTGGTACGGGGCGATCTGGGCCCTGAACATGGACATCGACGACGAGCCAGGACCGGCGCTGGCAGAGCGCGTCTGTGAGCTCCAGCGTGTTGACAGCGTTGCCCCTCGACACCTCCCAGATGTTGTTGCTGCCGGTAGCGTGTTCGGGTGCCCAACCATTCGGTGGGGCCAGTGCCCCGAGAGTTCTGATCCGAGCGATTCGACACTGGTACCGCGTCCGTTTCTTGCTCGTGATACCAGGATGACGATCACTCCGACGCCGCATCCGATCGGTATCGCGATGCTACATCTGAGCGACGCGATCGACGACCTCGTTCTGGGTGGACTCAGCTGGACCGCGATCATGCGGCACCAGCTAGCCCGCACCGAGACGCCCCCTGTTGGCGCTGTCTGTTTCTGTGCCGCGGAGCATGCCGAACTCGACTACCCGCTCCCGGACGGTGAGTTCTCTCCGTCACCTAGCACTCGGCCGGACGAAGGCCAGCCAGCGAGCGATGTGGGACTATCCCACGGCGAAAGCGATCCATAGCGCAGAAGCCCTAGATTCCGACGGGGACGGCTTTGTCGTTCACGCAACCAAGTACGAGGGGTCTACCCGACCCGATCGTCGCTTCCTCGGGCGGCTTCTGCTGGCGCGGCACATGAGCGGCGTGGCTCACGCCAACCTCCTCGGAAGCGTCCGGGAAGCGCAGGTCGTGTGATGGGGCTGACGGGCCAGCCCTTTCAAGGTCTCGCGGATGTAGGTCCATCTGATCTATATCGCACTTTGTGGGATCTTCTTTTCGTCGTGGCGTGACTGCCTCTTTCCATGGAGCCTCATGTCCGGCATGCACCGGACCATGATCCTCTCTGAAGTCTTCGAGCGGTTCGTCCAGCAGAGTGCAGTGAGTGTGATGACTCGCGCCGCCATGGAGCATGCACTCGCGCCCGAGGCGCTCGACGCGCTCTTCGCCGAGCATGCAGACAGCCAGTATACCCGCGACCTGTTGTTCTCGTCGGTGGTCGATCTGATGGGCGTGGTCGTCTGCCAGATCCAACCCACGGTTCACGCGGCCTACCAAGGCGTCGCCGCTACACTGCCGGTCTCCATCACCTCGGTGTACAACAAGCTCAACGGCCTGGAGCCGACGGTCACACGTGCCCTGGTCAGCCATACAGCGGATCGCCTTGGGCCGGTCATCGTCGCCATGGGCGGACAGATGCCGGCACTGGTGGCTGGCTATCGGGTGCGGATCCTGGACGGCAACCACCTGGCGGCCACCCAACGACGTCTGGGGGTAGTGCGTGGCAGCGTGGCGGGTCCGCTGCCCGGACATGCGCTCGTGGTGCTGGACCCGGCGATGATGCTCGCGACGAACATGATCCCTTGTGAGGACGGGCATGCCCAAGAACGCTCACTCTCATCGGAGATCCTCGCGCTGGTCGAGCCGGACGACCTGTGGATCGCCGACCGCAACTTCTGCACCAGCCTGCTGCTATGGGGAATCGCCGATCGCGATGGATTCTTCGCCATTCGACACCACGCCAACATGACGCTCACGTCGGCTGGCAAGTTGACACGATACGGCCGAACGGAGACGGGTGAAGTCTACGAGCAGGCAGTCACGGTCAACACTCCCGACGGCAAGCCGATGAAGCTTCGTCGTGTCGTGCTCCGCCTCGACAAGCGGACACGGGACGGCGACAACGAGATCGCTATCCTAACCAACCTACCCAAGGGCGCGGTGAGTGCGGTCGCGGTGGCGGAGCTGTACCGCAAGCGCTGGACGCTGGAGACCATGTTCCAATCACTCACCCTGATGCTTGCGGGCGAGCTGAACACGCTCGGCTATCCCCGAGCTGCGCTGCTGGGATTCGGCATCGCTCTGGCCAGCTACAACATCCTGTCCACCGTCCAGGCTGCTCTGCGCGCGCAGTTCGGCGTCGAGAAAGTTCAGAACGAAGTCTCCGGCTACTACATCGCGAACGAAGTCCGCGTGACGGTCATGGGCATGTCCATTGCCATCGAACCATCCGCCTGGGAGCCGTTCCAGACGATGCCGCCCGCGACGCTGGCCCAACAGATGCGCGGCTGGGCAGCCCACGTCCAGTTGAGAAGATTCAAGCGCCATCCGCGCGGTCCGAAGAAGCCCGTGCCCAAGAGAACTCGATACGCGAACAAGACTCACGTCTCGACTGCGCGACTACTCGCAGAATCGAGGAAAAAGTGACCTTGAAAGGGCTGGGCTGACGGGCGCAAGCCGATTTGTCTTGCATTGCATATCCTTCGCATATACAATGCCAACGTATACACGGGCCTGCTATGCTGTCCACCGAGATGAGAGAACGACTGTTCACCATGCGCATGAGCACCGAGGAGTCCGAACGCTTGGACCGTCTGGCCGAGCACTTCGGACTGAACGGCGCCGGCGTGATCCGAATGCTGCTGAAGCGGGAGGACGACTCAGTGCGGGCAGTGCAGCCGGTTCCACAAGTGCAGCCGCCGAAGGCTCGGAAACGGGCCAAGCGGTAGAGAGTAGAGCCGAGACAACAGCGAACGCCCGGAATGTCCGGAAGGACGACTCACATGCCCGACGAAAGACTCGAACCCGTCGACGGCGGCTACCGCGCCCGCATCCGTTACGGCAAAGGCCAGCGGACCCGAGTCGTGATTCGCGTCACTGATCGCGCCAAGGCCGAGCAGAGGGCCCGTGACATGCGCACCCTGGCGGCCCTGCTGACCCGTGGCGGCCACTCCGAGCAGGCACTGCTCATGCTGGCCAAGGCAGCCGAAGCCGACGACTCGACCATGCGCAACCTCCAGAAGCTGGCTGAGGGACTGTGCGCCGGGCACGTGGCCGCCCCAAAGGCAAGGGCCTCGGCACTCACGTTCAGACAAGTGGGCGAGGACTGGACGAAGGGCAGGCTCCACGAGCGCTACCCCGACCAAGTGCGGGCCAAGAGGACAGCGGACGGTGATGCCCTCATGCTTGAACGCCACGTCTACCCCGTCGTCGGCGACCGGCTCTTGGCAGCGTTCACGCTGGATGACGCCGAGGAGGTCATGCGGCGGATCCCCCAGGACCTGGCGACCAACACACGTCGGAACATCGCCCGCACCATGAGCCGCGTGCTGTCGCTGGCTGTGTACCCGCTCCGGATCATCGAACGGAGCCCGCTCCCGGCCGGGTTCGTGCCCAAGGGGGGAGGGGAGAAGGCGCTTGCGTACCTCTACCCCGACGAAGAGCGCAGGCTCCTGGCCTGTCCGGTCGTGCCACTGTGCTATCGGCTGCTCTGGGGCTTCCTGGCGCGCGAGGGCATGCGCTCAGGGGAAGCGTTCGGCCTCACGTGGGGTGACCTTGACCTGTCAAAGGGGGCCGTTCGGCTCGACGTGAACAAGACCGACGACCCCCGGTCCTGGGCCCTGGATCCCTCCGTGACGGAAGCCCTCCGACGGTACAAGACGCACCTCCGGCCGGACGCCGAGCGGTCCAGCGCGGTGTTCACGGACGAGCATGGCCGCCAGCTCGAATCCTTCGGGCTCGCGGGGCTACTTCGCGAACACCTGCAAACCATCGGCCTCAAGAGTGAGCGACCGGAGCTGTTCGAGACGACCGAGCAGAGGCAGCGGATCCGGGTGCACGACCTCCGGGGGACCTTCGTCACTGTGAGTTTGGCCAACGGCAGAACGGAGTCGTGGGTTGCCGACCGAACCGGGCACCGGTCCAGTCAGATGATCGCCCGGTACAACCGTACCAAGCGGCTCTTCGAAGAGCTGAATCTCGGACCACTCGCGCCACTGGCGGACGCCATTCCGGAGCTGGCGAAGTACGCCGAGCAGGATCGGCCATCTGAGCCCACCAGGCCTCCCGAGGGTGGGCCAACCTGGGCCAACGGCGCATCTTCGAGCCGCGTCGCTTCGCAGGAAGAGCCAGAAGAAGCTCGTCCCAGCGGTCGCGAATCGTCGGCTAGGATTCCTAAACCGAAGGTCGCAGGTCCGATTCCTGCCGGGGGCGCTGAAGGCTTTCTCGAGGATTCAACGAGAATTCGGCTGTGTTCGTTGCTGGGTTGGTGGGACGGCCGCGGCGCTGATCGGGACGGAGGGGGACGGTTTGGGACGGCTCGGGACACGGGTTGGGGCAACAGGAGGGAAACGGGGGAGGTGCCAGAAGTCGATGCGGAGTGCCGGCCTCGGACGGCCGGGGCGCATCACCTGGGGGATCAACACTGCATGGTGGGTGCCAGCCAACGCCGCGTACGCTCGACTGAACAGGCCTTCGCATGTTCAGCTGACCAAGTGTATGCACGCCGGCCAGGATCTTCAAGAAGCCGGCACTTGTTATCCTGCAGGATGCGGCGGAGCAATGCAGCCCATCATGCGTTGGGCGGACGAACACGATGACGAAAACGGTGCACTGGGAGGACACGACTCGCTATGCGGTTATGGAGACCGCGACGGGCAGGCATCCCGTTGTGATCAGTGGCGGCAGTGTTAGCGTCGTCCTTCTCGACTGCGTCGAAAGCGAGGCTGAAGTCGCCATCGACGAACTCGTAGCAGCAGGCTCCCCGATTCTACGATCCAACGAGGAACTTCTCGCTCTCGCGAGAGCGTCTCGCGGTCGCGCAGTCCGGGAGTTGGCGGGCTCCTCGGAGATGGGTCTTTGGCAAGATCAGTGGGGCACCATTTGGCTCAAGGCGAGCGGGCATGATCCAGTCGCTGGTGCCGTGCAACTATCCAAGTACGAAGCGCTGGGTTTGGCGGAGCAGCTCCTCGCGCTATCGGACAGGATTCCCGAGCGACCGTCATGTGGCTCGACAACCAGGTCCGGGGACGACCCACGCGAATTACGACGCTGTGACGAATGCGGGAGCGACTATTTTGCAGACTCGTCGCAAATGGCAAAGCTGTGTCCCGAATGCGCACACCTCCTGTACGGCCATCCGCCGTGCGCGCACAGTTTCGACCATCGTCGGTGCACTGCCTGTGGCTGGGACGGCTCACGCTCCGACTACCTTCGCAGTCGGTTGAATCCGGACGCCTCGTGAACGTACGCCGCCCAACATGGCGTTGCAGCTGACGGGTCCGTCGGTCGCTCCGCTCCCTCTGGCGCCCGCAGCTGAACGCCGGTACGTTAGGCGGGCGAGTCCACGACGGCGGCGTGACCGTACGGCTGGCGCTCCTAGAGGGTGCTGAGCGGTTTCCCGGCGTAGCGCGGGTTTCCATGGGAAAACGCGGGCCTCGGGATCGGGGTCGACCCGAGAGTTGACAAGTATGGGCCCCGGACCATGCTTCCATCTGCCATGGCGACCGTCATTGACGGCGATTTCGAGTGGGACGAGGACAAGGCCCTCTCGAACGTGGCGACGCACGGCGTTTCGTTTCCCGAGGCGGCGACGGTCTTCGCAGACCCGGGAGCCGTCTACTTGGACGACGGGTCTGGAACCGACCGCATCATGATCATAGGAACGTCACTGCGGGAACGGTTGCTGTGCGTCGTCCACGCCGAGCGTGGTGCCCGCGACCGCATCATCAGTGCAAGGCCAGCGACCCGACCCGAGCGGGACGTATACGAGAGCGGAGGCGAAACATGAGTCAGTCCGCAAGACAGAAGCGCGAGCCAGAAGCCGAACCTGTGCGTGTTCTGGGACGCGGCTTGCGTGCCCAGCGCGGCGTACACCTTACACTGCGCACCCTGCGTGAGGCGGCCGGCAAGACGCAGGTTGAGGTGGCGCAGGCATCACAGATCGACCAGGCGGATATCTCACGTCTGGAGAGTAGAACCGACTTCGATGACTGCCAGGTGGCAACTCTAGGACGTTACGTCGCTGCCCTGGGCGGTCGCCTAGAAGTCGTGGCCGAGTTCGGCGACAAGAAGATCAGTCTGGTTGGCGTTGCGCCCGTCGCACTATCGACGGTGCCGGCTAACGGAGTAGCGTTTTCGCGGCGGCGGAGCGCGCGAGCGAAGCGAACGCGCGGAGACCGGCGCTAAAACGGAGTAGCGTTTTCGCGGCGGCGGAGCGCGTGAGCGAAGCGAGGTACCGCCAGGCGCGATGCCGTTCGGAAACCGCTCGAAGCCAGTCGTCGCATGGAGGTACTCTCGCACACGGCTGGCCCGGATCCCAGCGCAGGGGGGC
>JAFGIS010000223.1 GCA_016929495.1 Polyangiaceae bacterium
ACCACGCCTTCTTCGCTGCGACCACCCGCGCTGGCGCACCAGGATCGACGCCACGCGCCACGACCGGCTCAGGCAGCCGCCGCGATGCTTCAAGGACGACGTGCTCGCGCCGTCCCGCGCCGCCGCCTTCCGCCGGGGCGAGCTCGATCTCACCCGTTTCGTCGACACCACCGGCCGGCGCTACACCCTGGAGGAGCTCGCGAAGCGCGACGGCGTCGAGATCCCGCTTCGCCGGCGGCCGGAAGAGGAGCTCTCGAAGGACCTCGTCCTCCGCGGCGATCCCCGCCGCAAGGACTGGGACGTCGCCGGGCCGCGGCATTCGCGGTAGGCCGAACTCCGGTCTGGCAAGCGACTTCGGTCCAGGGCGCGGCATGCGGGCTTCTGCTCCTGCGTCTCCCGCCGTGCGAGTCCCGCAAACTCCGCAGGAAAAATCCCAAGTTCTTGTAGCCGCCTGGCTGTGCCGCCCGAACAGCCCGCCGAGAAGCCGATTCGCCTGGTTGGGGAGGGACCCCTTGATAGGAGGGGTCCAGCCATGCGTCGGCAATCGGGCGCGAGGTTCCAGGATTCCCGGCTCCTCGCTGATCCGGAGGGACGCGCCTCCGTTCCGTGCGGGACACGCGCTGAACGTCCGTACCGTTCGCATCCGTTCCCCCTTCCAGCCGAACAGGGGCGAAGGGCCTGCTCGCCACCAGGGAGTTCGCCACCTTCCCACGCCCGTCGCGTTCCGGCTCTCCCCCTTCGCGTCAAGGCCTGCCCGTTCTTGCCCTCAAGCTCCTGCTCGCCGCCCGGCGCCGCACGAGGTCCGCCGTTTTCACTCGGCGCCTCGCCACGCGGGCAGCCTCGCTGGGACGCGGAGATCCAGACGTGAACTGCTCATCCCTCTTGGCGACGGCGCCCTGCAACGCATCGCGCGCACTCCACGTGCGCAACGGGTTCGGGGTGAGAAACGGGGTCGGAGGCATGCGGCATGGGTCGAGCACGACGCGGAGAGCGCGAGCGGGCGCCCCCGATCGAGGTCTTGGCGGCTGGGATCGACCGGCGCGTCCGCAGCGAGGAGATTCTCGACCGATTTCAGTCGGTGCGCCACCACCTCACCAGCCGGCAGTGGCAGGTCGTGGTCCTCCGGCACAAAAACGGCCTGAAGAACGTCGACATCGCCGCCGCACTCCGGGTCCATCCAAGCGTGGTGTCCCGGCTTCTCGCTCGCGCGGTCCGCACCCTCGAGGATGAGGAAGCCAGCCGCCGGCGCGAGAAGCTGTGGCTGGGCCGGGAGCAGTGGAAAGAAAGTAGCCGTTCCGAGCCCCTTTGACCAAATGACTCTGCAGTCAGAAAAGCAATTTAGGGCAATAAAAGGCAATTTAGGGCAATAGAAGGCAATTTCTCGGGAGGGGTGGAGGGCCAGTTTGCGGCGGCCCGACGGACCGGCCGCCCATCCGCCCTCCGCCGGGCACGGGCGCGCACGGGTCCCGGCAACCACCAGTGGAGTCGGTCCGTACCTTGATGGCGCATTCTCGCGAAAGGAGTCAGAAATGCGCACGATGCGAAGCGGACGAGGCGCGATCATCGCCCTCGGGGTCGCTGTCTTGCTGCTTCTCGGGGGAGTGGTGATGGCACAGCATCACTACTTCGAAACCACATTCGTGGCGGTCGCCCCCGTCAACGGCGAGGACCTCGGCGTCGTTTCTGCCTGGGAGGACTTCAACCTCGGCACCTTCCTGGGCCTGTTGATCGACTACAACTTGGCGGGAGGCACTGTGCAGCTGCCGACCAACACTGCGGCGGCACTCGACACAAACCTCTGGTTCCGCCCACCGTGGATGCACCCCAGTCAACTCTGGGATTTCATATACCCCACGGGTCACCTGGCCGCCGCGAAGACCCTGCCTACGACGCCCCCACAACATGTGATCGACTTCTACGGAGCCTGGAATGGCGACCTCAGCTGGCACCTGTCGCAGTACTGTGCCTTTAGGGGGGTTCAGATGCCAACCTGGACAACCGTTACGGCGTCGGGAAACCCTGTGATGGCCATGGAGGTCGCCAACGGCTTTCCGGTTGCTGGCAGTGCGCTCCTCCTCACCGACTACGTGATCACGGCCGAGACGGTCGGGGGCAACATCGCTTTCGGCGCGTACGCCCTGACCGACATGTGGGGCAACTTGGCGCCCCCGGCGCCGGTCAGCGGAAGGGTGACCGCGCTCACCGGGTCGGTCCTCGGCATGGCGATCTCCAACGGCATGCTGAACCCACTCACCCAGGAGCGCACGCTGAACGAGATCGTGTTCGTGGTGCAGAGTCCGCCGGTGACCGGACCGATGATCGTGCACACCCTCACCTTCGACATCCGCACCGGGGCGTTTGCGCCGGCGGTAAATACCGGCGGGATCTACGCCACGCCGTACGACCTCACGAACACTCCGCAGCCTCCTGGCCCGCCACCGCCCCAATATCCGAACGGGACCGGGAGCACGATCCTCGGAGGCATCTCGATCGCCCGAAACAACCAGTCGGCAATGGGCTTCAGCTACACCCACGACGTTGCCATCAGCACAGCCAATGCCGCCAATCCGGGTGGCGCGACGGGCGTGACCTTCATCTTCCTGCCGACCGGTGCGCCGCCCACCTGGGTGACCACTGCAGGCGGCGGGCCGATCTGCCACATTCCCGGTGCCGATGGTCTCCCCCAGCCGCCACAGATTCCTACCGCGTACGTCGGGGTGGCCTGGGCGGCGTTCGGTTTCCCCCTGATGGGTGGCCAGTTTCCTTTCGGCTGGTACGTCGTGACTCCGGGCAGTCCCTACACGATCCGGGCGCTCGATGCCAACGGCGCGTTCGGCAGCAATTTCTTCTACTCGTACCCGCAGAACGCGACGCCGAACGGGCCGCCCATGGCGCATCCGGGAGCGATGGCGCTACCGCCACAGCCGAATCCGGCATTTCGCGCAGGGACGCTGTGGATTCCGTACGTGCAGGGCGGCGTCCCGGCAATCGATTTCATCGAGGGCCAGGGTACATGGATCGGTCCGGCGGCGCCCGTAAGCTACCTGGTGCCCGTCAACAACTTCCCTATCCTTCCCCCACCCATCTGGCCTTGGCCCAATTCACCGCCCGCGATCCTGCCGAAGGGCAACACGGTGTGGCCGGCGAACGCGATCCTGCGCGGCCTGGCTTTCCTGAGCGAGTACGGGCTCTACATTCAGGGCTACTGACAAGGAGACAGTCACCATGCGACGCATGCTGCTCATGACGCTCATGCTGCTTCCGCTGGCAGCGGGAGCGCTCGGACAGTCCCCGGCCGTGACCAAGCACCCGGCCTCCTGGCTCGCGAGCGCCAGGGGAAACCTCTTCTTCTGTTTGAACGGCGACGGGAGCCAGCTTCTCGTGAACCGGTCGCCGTCCTTGGCGAGCGAGGAGCTCGTCGTCGTGCCCTCCTCCGGCGGCGAAGGCGTGCTGTGGCACGCGGCGGTGGGCCGTTCCATCTATGACCGCATCGTCCTGAGCGGGGACGGGACCACCGTCGCCTTCGCAAGAACCGACGGCAGCAAGGTCTACGCGCTCCCCCGCGCCATGGAGACCCCGCGGGTGGTCGCCGACGTCTCGCCGGACGCAGACCCGCGGCAGCTCCGGATCAGCGACGACGGGACGTGGGTGGCGTTCACGGCCGCCCGGATGGTGCAGAGCGGGACGGAGAGCCGCGTTCACGCGAACCTCTACGTAGCTGCGACCGACGGCTCCGCGCTGCACCGCATCACGGCCGTCGCCCTCCCGGATCGGTACATCGCGTTCGATCTGAGCGGGGACGGCCAGTCGATCGTCTGGCTCGACGACGCCACGAAGGGACCCCTGGTCGCGGATCGGGACGGTGGGAACTCCCGCCGGATCGGCGTCACGCCGCAGCACCTCGGCCCGGTGCGGTGCAACGCGAACGCTTCGCTGATCTACTTCGAGGCGTTTGACCGCGAGGGCAAGCACCTGTGGCGAGTGAACCGCGACGGCACGGGCGAGGCGAAGCTGCACAGCACCACGAGCGGGCAGTTCTTTGTCGCCCGAGGCTCGGGCCAGGTGCGCCTGGAGAAGTTCGATCCGCAGGCGACGCCGCCGGGGGTGAGCTGGATGCTGAGCGGCGGGAGTCCGACCAAGATGTGCGATCTCCAGCGGCCGGACATCGTGGGTGCGAGCGCCTGGAGCGACGACGGCAGCGTTTTCGTCTGGCGGGCGCCGGCCTCGCCAGGGGTCTGCGAGACCTTCGTCTGGCGGGTGGGAAGCTGACGCCGACGAGCACGTGATTGGCGGCACCGCGAGTTTTCAGCCTCCGGTGCCGCTTCTTCCCCCTGGATCCCTGGCGATCCGCCCCGAGATCCCGTAGTCACTTGCCCAGAGAAGGCCGCGGCCGATACAATGAACCTGTCCGCGGGCCGAGGCGCGCGGCACGAACGCACGGCTCTCACGGCGTGGGGAACGAACCGATGCGCAATCGAGTGGAAGTCTGGAGTGGCCTGATCGGCCTCGTGGCTGCTGTCCTTGGGAGCTTGCCGGTCAGGGCGCAGACGTGGACGGAGCGCAATCAGGGCAAACTGCGGCCGCCGGCGCGAGCGGGGCACGCCATGGCGTACGATACCGCCCGACAGCGGGTCGTCCTGTTCGGCGGCGGCGACGGAGGTTGGCTCGGTGACACCTGGGAGTGGGATGGCGGCGCGTGGACCCAGTGCACGCCGGCGACGAGCCCCCCGAAGCGGCACAGCCACGCGATGGCGTACGACGCTGCGCGAAAAAGAGTAATACTCTTCGGGGGGGTGCAGCTAAGCACGCCGTACATCTTGGCCGACACGTGGGAATGGGACGGCAACACCTGGCTCCAGCGAACTCCAGCCGTGAGCCCGCCTGCCCGATTCGGGCACGCCATGGCCTACGATTCGGCGCGGCAGCACACGGTGCTGTTTGCCGGTGTACGCGGCACGGCCGACGACACGTGGGCGTGGGACGGGAACATCTGGTCCCAACACTCCCCTGTTACCAGGCCGCTGCCACGAGCGCAGCATGTGCTCGCGCACGATTCGTCGCGTCATCGCACCGTCCTCTTCGGAGGATCCACGAGTCTGGGCACTTCTGGCGACACCTGGGAATGGGACGGCAAGAACTGGTCGCAGTGCATGCCATCGTCGAATCCGATCGGCCGGTACCTCCATGCCATGGTGTACGACTCCGCCCGGCAGCGCGCCGTCCTGTTCGGCGGGGCCAATCCGACCATGCTGAATGACACCTGGGAATGGGACGGCAGCAACTGGACCTGGAGGCCGCTCCCGTCGAGTCCCTCGGTTCGCATGGCCCATGCGATGGCGTACGACTCGGCCCGGCAGCGGGTGGTGCTCTTCGGGGGGGAGGTGTTCACGACCCTGCCGGACAACGAGACCTGGGAGTACGGCTTCCCCGGCACGGTGGCCGTCTCCGGGACCGCCCGCCCGGGCGCGACGGTGAGCCTGGTGCTGACGGCCGCGAACGACGCCGGGCTCTTCTACCAAGCGGGCGCCTCGCTCGGGACGGGGCCGATCATGGTGGACATCCGGCAGATCGGGCTGAGCCCGGACGCGCTGCTGCAGGTTTCGGTCGGCAATCGCTGGCCATGGATCTTCCAGGGCTACCGGGGCGTCCTCGACTCCCGCGGGCAGGCCCAGGCGGTGGTCAAGATCCCGAACCATGCAGCGTTGGTGGGCACCCGCTTCCACACGGCGTTCCTCACGATCGATCGTCCGGCGCCCTCCGGCATCCGCTCGATCTCGACGACGGCGGCGTTCACGATCACGACGTGAGCCTCGGTCCTGCGTGATCACCACCCCGCTTCGGCACCAGGAACCCGCGGTGAACCGGAAACGGCCATCGGTGAACTGCGCGGTGAACTAAAACGGGCTTCCGGTGAACTCGCGGTGAACCGCGCG
>JAFGIS010000224.1 GCA_016929495.1 Polyangiaceae bacterium
CACGCAGCAGACCACGCCAAAGGCGACGCCGAAAACGCACCCTCGCCCGCCGAGGGGTGCGTTTTCGGCGTCGCCGCCACGGTTGGCGAACTGATTGGTGCTCTAGGCGTTCCCGAGGACGAGGTTACCTCCTCCTCGAGCGCGTGAGCCACAGCCGTGTCGAGGCGACCAGTCCTCGAGCGAACTGGGCAGCGCTTCGCAGCGGCTCGCGCAGACTCCGTGGCGCGTGCTCCCGCTCCGTGTTCGCGCTCTGCAACTCTGGCCCTCGCACTTTGCGCATGAACGCGGTCCGTGCGTGATCGCTCAACCAGGACATCAGGCCTTCGTCGTGCAGTCGCTGCCGCTGCCGAGCCACGGCGAGACTGTCGGCATAGAGCCGGTTGGCACTGGCGTGCACGACGTGCGCCAGAAGCCGCGCCGGTCCGGCATGCTCGCTGATCTGGGCGAGTGACGCGCCCCGACGCAGCAGCACCAGTAGCTCGACCAGGGCCTCGAACTCGCCCGCATCGACGCAGTGTGCGACCGGACGGAGGGCGCGTTCGGCTAGCCCCTCGTGGACATCGAGTCCGATCAGACTGCCGTCCACGAGCAGCCGCATGGGACCGTACGCTGGCGTGAAACGGTGCTGCACCAGTGCGTGCGCCAGCAGATGCGACGCAATCATGTGGTCGGCCGGCACTTGCGCCGAGCTGGCGAGACCTGAGACGGGTCCGAGAAGCCCCGCGCCTTCGAGGGAATCCACTGTGGCGTCCTGTGCATCGGGTGCCAGACGGACGTTGGGTAGGTACACGTGGCATTCAACCGGAATCCGGTGCGGCCCCGGGGAGAGCAGAACGAGGGGGTGCAGCGACGAGGGCCAGAGGAGCCGGCGCACGAAGCCCGCGCGCGTCGCGGCCTCGGCGATCTCGTCGATATCGGAGCTTCGCACGAGTACGTCGATGTCGACCGCCGACCGCGTCGAGGGCCCAGCGAGCCCGAGCGCGTCGAGCGCTGCGTGCTTGAGCAGGACTACCGTCCTGCGCGCTGAAGCAGCCGCTGCGCAGAATTGCACGAGGACCTCGCGTCGCTTGAGGCCGTGGGCCACCTGAGCCAACAGGGCGCGCGCGAGCGCGGCCGCGCACTCGGATCCAAGCTCTGCTTCGAGCATCGAGGCTGCGGTTCGGTGCGCGATCACTGGGCCGAGCCCCAGAGCGTTGGCGAGCCTCAGAGCAGCGGCCTTGTCTCGCGGAGCAGAGACGCTTCGATGCGCCTCCGGGGGGCCAAACGCACGACCCAACACCCAGTCGAGCTCGCCCGTGGGCAGCAGCGCAGGGGGATTGAACGGGATGATGCGACCCACGGCCGTGCTCTCGGTCCTAGCGCACGACCCGCGCCGGGCAGCCGACCACGGTGACCTCGTCCGCTACGTCGCGGATCACCACGGCGCCCGCGCCCACGATGCTGGACCGTCCGACGCTCAGCTGCTGGATCACGGTCGCGCCGGCGCCAATCCAGCTCAAGGATCCGACGTGCACGCCCCCGGCCAGCGTCGAATTGGGCGATAGATGGGCCCCGTCGCCGACCACGCAATCGTGCTCCACGATCGCGGCCGTGTTGACGATGACACCGATGCCGACGCGTGCAGCCGGATTGACGACGGCCATGGGCATCACGACCGTGGCTTCGCCGAGAGCTGCGCTGGGGCTGATGACCGCGCTCGGATGAACCAGAACGGGCAAGCGCGTCAGGCCGCTGACCCGCGCGCAGGCTTGCAGGCGGGCCCGGTTGTTCCCGATGGCGATAGCGAGAGCGTCGAACGGTCGCATAGAGGAGCCGAGGCTCTCGAACAAGCGCGATTCGTCCATGATGACCGCGGCCCCGCCCGGCTCGACGACGCTGCCCAGCTTGGCCGGATCCGCGTCGACGAATCCGAGGACACTGTGGCCGGCCGCGCGCGCGACGTCAGCGACGACTTTGCCATGGCCACCAGCTCCCCAGATGAGCAGCCGCTCGTGTGCGCTGCGAATCGTGCTCGGCACAGTCATGGCCGGACGGCTTCCTGTTGGCTTCCCATGAATTCGGGCATCGTGTCATGGCCCGGCTGCGCGATCCCGCGGCGGCCGAGGACCGTGGCAAGCGTGCGAACGAGGATCTCCGCGTCGAGCAACAGACTCCAGTGCTTCACGTACCACACGTCCAAGGCGAAGCGCTCCTCCCAGCTTGTGCTGTTGCGTCCATTGACGGCGGCCCAACCCGTTATTCCCGGAAGGACCTCATGGCGCCGCGCTTGCTCCGGCGTGTAGCGGTCGAGGTACTGAACCAAGAGCGGGCGCGGCCCGACGAGGCTCATCTCCCCCTTGAGTACATTGAACAGCTGCGGCAGCTCGTCCACGCTCAGGTTCCTGAGCAGGCGACCGGTGCGGGTGAGCCGCGCGGCATCGGGCAGCTCCTGGCCGTGCTTGTCGCGAGCGTCTTTCATGGTCCGGAACTTGAGGACCTGGAAGATCTTCCCGTCGCGTCCGGGGCGCGCCTGACGAAACAGGACCGGGCGTCCGACGGACGCGAACACAGCTAGCGCCGCCGCGGCCATGACGGGCGCGGTCGCCACCAGCAGCGTGGCGGTGACAGCGACGTCGACGGTACGTTTCGCTCTCAGCGGAAACCCTGTCTGCCGACGGCGATGCGCGAGCTCTCGGTAGAGCTCATCGAGCGCCGCCCATAGCGGCTCCTGGGCATATTGGTCCGTCGCGCGTTGCCGTGCAGCTCGTCCATGCGCCGCCGAGAGCGCGGGGTCCGTCAGATAGCGCTCGAGCGCGGACGCGAGCGCGCGTGCGTCCCCGGGAGGAACGACAAGCCCGGTCAGTCCGTCTTCGACGGCGTCGACGCATCCGGTAACGCGGGTTGTCACGACCGGGAGTCGCATGGCAGCAGCCTCGAGCGGCACGTTGGGAAAGCCTTCGCGGTGGCTCGGAAAGGCGACCACATCCATGGCCCGGTAGTAGCGAGCGATGTCCTCGGTGAACGGGACGATGTGCACACGGTCGTCCTGCTCCAACAGGGCGCGCGTCGTCGGGTCGACCGGATCCGTGTCGTCGAAGAAGCCGACGAGCAGAAGGCGGACACCAGCAACGCGCTGCTTGAGCTCATCGTACGCGGAGCATAGCTCGGCGATGCCTTTGTCCCGAACCAGACGCCCGACGAAGCCGATCACCGGAGCGGCTCGGTCGATGCCGAGCTCGAGCCGCGTCCGCTCTCGAGCGTCGTGGGGGGGAAGGTCCGGATCGAAGCGTCGAGCGTCAACGCCATTGCTGCTGCCGTGCAGAAGCACTCGGATCTTGTCCCGACGGCACAGTCCGCGGGCGATCGCCTCCTCTGCGAGAGATCGGCTTTGGCACAGGACCGTAGTGCTGAGCGAACAGGACAAGCGTTCGGTCGCCTGGAGGATGACGCGTCTGATTCCCGTAGCGGTGGCCAGGGGCAACCCTCGCAGATGGTAGATACGAACCGGCACGCCGGTGAGCGCGGCGGCCAGCGTGCCGAGAAGGCCTGCCTTTGGCGTTCCGGCGTGGACTACGTCGGGGCGGAGTTGCATCAAGAGCCGCAGGAGCTGGGCGAGCGCGCGCAGATCCGCACCCGGGCCAATGCGGCGTGTGAGCGGCAGCTCGTGCGCGATCACGTCGTGGTCGCGTGCGAACTGCTGCAGCGCGACGCCCGGGGCTGATGCGACGTGGACCTCCCAGCCACGCAGGGCCATGAACCGGGTCTGCCCCGCAAGGAAGCGTAGGCTCAGGGGCACCGTCACCAGGTGCAGCAGCCGTGGGCGCGGCCGCTGCGCGAAGCGCACGCCGACGCTGCTCTGCGGCGGCGTTCGTTCGGGGCCGTCAGATCCTTGCCCGTTTCGGTCCACTGCGCGCCCTCGTACCACGACGTCCGTGTGCAGCCGCGGCGATTGTACCCCGTGTCCCAAGTCTCGGAGGGCTTTCCTCTGGCGTCGACTGAGAACAGCTCGCGTGCAGAAGAACAAGATGGGCGGCTGACCAGACCAGACTGAAGGGACGTGCCTTCGTGAGGCGAGGATCGGCTGTGCTCGAGCCTCGGCCCGGAGGAACGCGCCTCGGGACAGAAGTGCGAGCGTCCCCCTGCGGTCGACCGTGGGTGTCCGCCCCCCAAGCACACGAGACACTCGGATGGCGCGAGCCCAGCTTCAGGCCGACCTGTCGGTGGACCTGACCTCCGGTCGCATAGTGAAGGATTCATCTGCAGAGTGTCCGCGCGGTCACGTGGCAAACAACACACGAATACGATTGGCGCGCGCTCTGGCGCGGCGCTACGGTCTGCCGGACGCGGCGAACCCAGGGAACGGGAGAAAAGACCAAGGGCGAAGGATGGCCGGACTGCTCCTAGCCGACCGGGCTGCCGTTCGAAGAGCTCTGAGAACGGCAATAGATGTCGCCGTGCTGTCGTTGGCATACGGCGCGGCATTCCTGCTCCGATTCGATGGGGAACTCCCGCTGCAGATGGTCAAACGTATGGTCTTCACCTGGCCGTACGTTGTCCTACTGGAGCTCGGCGCCTTGTACATGTTCGCCGTACCCCGCTTCGTTTGGGCGTACGTCGGGCTACGCGAGGCGACGCGCATGCTTTGGGCCGTGCTCCTGGCCGCCGTGGTGTTGCTCGGTGCGCGCTTTCTCTCGGCGTGGGCCAAGCCCTGGTCCGGCTACGTCGAGTACGCCCTGGTGCCTATCGGCGTCATTGTCGCCAACACGCTGTTCGCGTTTCTGGGGGTGGCTGGCGTGCGCGTGGCTCGGCGGCTGTTCAACGAGTCGCGGGCGGCGCGGCAGCGGCCGCGTGTGCAGAGCGTTCCCACCCTGCTCGTTGGAGCTGGGAGGGCAGGGGTGATGGTGGCCAAGGAAATAGCGAGCCACCCCGACGTGCCCTTCGAGGTAGTCGGTTTCCTCGACGACGATCCAGGCAAGGCGGGCCTCACCGTTCACGGGGTTCCGGTGCTCGGACGCACCCTGGACCTCGTCGAGGCGGCCCGAGCCACCGGGGCCAGTCAGGCCGTCATCACCATGACCGAGGCGCGGGGCGACGTGATGCGAGGCATACTGGCCCTGTGCAAGGACGCTGGCGTGCGCGCCAAGGTCATTCCCGGCGTCTATCAGATCCTGGATGAGAGCGTGAACCTTTCACGCATTCGTGACGTGTCCATCGAAGACCTGCTGGGCAGAGAGCCTGTGGAGCTCGACACGGAGCTCGTTCGGAGCTTCCTCCAGGGCAAGCGTGTTGCCGTGACCGGCGCAGGAGGTTCGATCGGTTCCGAGCTCTGTCGACAGGTGGCCCGTTTCGCGCCGTCGGAGCTCGTGCTGGTCGAACAAGCCGAGTACCCGTTGTTCATGATCCAGCAGGAGCTGCTGAGGGACTTCCCGCCGCTGGCGATTGCTCCCGTCGTGTGCGACATCTGTGACTCGGCGCGAGTGGAGTCCGTCTTCCGGAAGTGCCGGCCGCAGATCGTGTTCCACGCGGCAGCGCACAAGCATGTACCCATGATGGAGCTCAACCCGGGCGAGGCCGTCAAGAACAACGTGTTCGGGACGTGCAAGGTGGCAGACGCCGCCGACCGTTTCGGGAGCGAGGCATTCGTCTTGATCAGCACGGACAAGGCTGTGAATCCGACCTCCATCATGGGAGCGACCAAGCGTGTCGCAGAGATGTACATCCAGTCACTGTCGCAGGTATCGACGACCCAGTACGTCGCCGTGCGTTTCGGCAATGTGCTCGGGTCCACGGGCTCGGTGGTTCCCATCTTCAAGGCGCAGATCTCCGAGGGTCGACCCGTCACGGTCACGCATCCGGAGATGCAGCGCTACTTCATGACGATTCCCGAGGCGAGCCAGCTGGTCATGCAGGCAGCGGCGATGGGCCACGGAGGTCAGATCTTCGTGCTCGACATGGGCACACCCGTCAGGATCGTCGACCTTGCACGCGAACTCATTCGACTCAGTGGGTTCGAACCGGACGTCGACATTCCCATTCAGTTCACGGGGATCCGTCCAGGGGAGAAGCTGTTCGAGGAAATAGCGTTCGACGCCGAGAAGATGGACCGCACGCAGCACCAGAAGATCTTCATCGGCAGACTCAGTCCCGTCGGCATGGACGAGGTGCGACGGCGGCTCGTTCTGCTCGAGACCTGTACGAGCGCCGCCTCGGCCGACCAGGTGCGTGAAGCTCTCCAGCAGGTCGTGCCCGAGATGCGCCGCAGCATGGCCCCGGCGCTCGAACGACCCGAGCCAGAGAGAGCTGGGGAGCTCCCGGCGAGCCCGGTGCCCGTTGCGGCAGTGAGCTAGCCTGCTTTGGACGACCCGATCGAGTCTGATTTGGCCACCCTGGCGCGACGAGA
>JAFGIS010000225.1 GCA_016929495.1 Polyangiaceae bacterium
ACGCCCGGGCGGCGGACCCGCGACGACGACGGGCGACGCAGCCGCGGCCGCAGGCGGACGGAGCCGGTTCTCGTTGGTTGCCCAGCGGGGTGCACCTCGGCTGCTGACTGTCGGTCTGCTTTCCCCGGCACGCCGCAAGACGGGCGAATGTGGAAGTACGCGTCAGGTCGCACGCGTCCAAGACCGACCGCAAACCGAGATGAGACCAATGCTCAGGACCGGGCTAGGGCGGCGAAAGACCCTCCACTTGCCAGCGATCCGATTCGCGGCACCCCGTGTTCTTGAGCATCGCTTCAACTGAAACGATGCACTAGCATCCGCGCACCGAGCTGCAGCGCCGAAAGCATGCCCTGCGCATCGGCCCGATTCTTCCAGGCGATGTCATAGCCCGTGCCGTGATCGACGCTCGTGCGCACGATGGATAGCCCCATGGTCACATTGACGGCACGGCCGAAGGCGACCAGCTTCATGGGGACGGTGGCCTGGTCATGGTACATCGCCACCACCCCGTCGTACTCGCCTGCGAAAGCCTTGCGATAGGCCGTTTCCGCGCCAATCGGCCCGGAGAGCCTGGCGCGGACGCCGAGCGCCCGGCGCGCCGCAACGATGCCGGGCACGATGGCTTTTGCCTCTTCGGCGCCCAGCATCTCGCTCTCACCAGCGTGTGGGTTCAGCGAGCAGACCGCAAGCCTGGGCTTGTTGGCGCCCAGTGAGCGAAGCAGCCGCGCTAGCTGAACCGTCGCCTCGGCGACGCGAGCCGGGCTCAGGGCCCGGGGCACCTTGGCCAGAGGCAAATGCGTGGTCACCTGGCTCGTCGCGACCTCGGGCGCAACGAAGCACATGACACTGGTCGGCGCCCCGTCTTCGCGCTGCAGCCATTCGGTGTGGCCGAGAAAGCCCTCGGCCCCCGGCGCGCCCGAGTGCGCGATGACCGCTTTGCTCACCGGTGCCGTCACGAGCACGCTCCGAGCCCTGCGTGCCAGGTCGAAAGCGACACGCACGTACTCGAGCTGCGCCGCTCCCGAAGTGCGCGACGGCTTGCCGGGTCGTCGATCCGACACGCGAAGCACGGGCCCCGCGGGGACTACACCGATTCGGCCGCGCCCGAGCGGCTCACCATCCCAGCACACGAGGCGAGCAGGGTTCACGCCGACGACTTCGGCCGCGAGCTGCAGCGTCGCCGAGTCCCCGACGAGCACGCACCGGGGGGACGCCATCCGCGCGGCGGCCGCGACCGACACCTCCGGACCGATGCCCGCGGGACAGCCTGTGGAAACGAACAGAGGTTCAGATGTCTTCTTCGTGCTCTTCATGCTCGCCCTCTGGGGCGCGAAGCTTGTATCCCGAGCCGCGCAGCGTGTCCAGAGGCAAGGCGTGGCCGAGCTTGGCGCGCAAGCGGCGAACGTGGATGTCCACGGTGCGCTCGCCGCCGTCGTAGCGGCTTCCCCATACCCGGGCCAGCAAATGGTCGCGGCTGAGCACCTTGCCGCGACGTTCACAGAGGTACGCGAGCAGCGCAAACTCCTTTGCCGTGAGAAGGACCGTCCGCCCCTGCACGCTCACCTCGTGACCGGCGCGGTCGATGATGATGTCGCCCACCTTGTAACGTTCCTCCGTCGAGAACTCGCTGCGGCGCCACTCGATGGCGCGGATCCGCGCGTACAGCTCTTCGGGAACGTACGGATGCAGGACGAAATCATCGAAGCCGCTCGATGGATCGATACGCGCCACCTGACCCACCGTAACGGCCACGATGGCACCCACGTTTTCGAATTCCGACTCCCTGCGAACGGCGCGAAGCGCAGCCACGGCCAGATCGGGTCGGTCGAGAGCCTCGAACACCAGCGCACGCGGACGAACGCCAAGCTCCTCGTCGTCCGGGGCCACGAGCTTGACAGGGTCGTCCCAGAAGTCGAGCGTCCGGACGGTTGCGCCAAGCTGGGTGAGCGCTGCAGCTGCCCCGTCTTCTCGAGCGAGCAGCTGGACGTGACCGAGCACGCCGACGAATGTGCCTCCACGCCGCACAGGTTCAGTCATAGAGGATCTCGCCGCTCGTGCCAGAAGACCAAGAGTAGTCCGCGTTGCTGGGTTGGGTCGGGCCAGCCATCCCTGCTCGGGCCTCGAGTGCTCCGGCTCAGGTACATCCTACCCATGGATAGCAGCGTCGTGTTTCGGGACGGTTGCCAAGCGACATCATCGGTGCTTCCGCTCGCGCGCCAGTGCACGCCAGTTCCCCCCGTGCCGCAAGGGCCCGGTTGCGGTCGGGCGCCCGCCGAGTCCACGAGCACCAGCTCAGATGGCCGGCCCACCGTTCTGCTTGGTGAGGGGGCCGCCTCAAGCCGGATGACATGGGTGCCCAACCGCGTGCGGCTCGATCCTGTGGGAGTGTGCCAGGGCTGGACCGCGCTGTGCGCGACGCTGCGCGACCGATCTCGCCCGCTGTTCGGCTCAGGTCGGCAAATCGTGGCCTTCACGTGCGCACAGATCTAGGTTTCGGCATGCTGCACGTGGTGCCGGGTGGGCTGCGCGACGCCGACGCCTCTGGCTCGACTCGACCGCGCACGGTTTGCGTCTGTACCCTTGAGAGACCGTGCCGTGTGCCGCGAAAACCGATCAGTGCCGCGCCCACGGCGCAATGCCCTCACGGCAGCAGCAGACCAGAGCGATGGCGGGACTCCGCGGAGTCACCGATCGCGTCGCACGACCTCTCCCATCAGCTCGCTTGACGAAAAGCTCAGTGTTTTCGTAAGATTCGCGCCCGTCTGAACGAAATCGAAGCGCCGCCGTGAGGCCAGCTGGACCCTCCGTGACTCTAGACCGCGACAGAATCCTGCAGAGCGCTCAGAAGTACATCGATAGGAAGAAGTACGATCGGGCGATCGAGGAGTACCAGCGCGTTGTCCGGGAAGACCCGGAAGACGCGCGGACGCTGCTCAAGATCGGCGATCTGCAGGCGCGCATGCAGGCCTACGGCGACGCCATCGCGACGTACGACCAAGTCGGCCAGTACTACGCCAAGCATGGTTTCGCGCCCAAGGCCATCGCGGTCTACAAGCAGATACGCGAGTTGATGCGCAAGCATGCGCCAGAGCTCGCCGACAAGTACGCGCACATCACACCGAGGCTCGCCGAGATCTACATGCAGCAAGGGCTGACGAGCGAGGCCCTGGCCGCGTACGACGAACTCGCCGCCTGGCTGCAGCGCAATGGGCGCGAGCGTGACGCCATCAAGGTGTTGACGAGGATGGTGGAGCTGGAGCCCAGCAATCCTCTCTACCAGCTGAGATTCGCCGAGGCCTGTGCTCACCTGCAACGTTTGGATGAGGCCATCGCCGCCTTCTGGCAAGCAGCCCAGATCCTCATTGGGCTGCAACGGCACGATGATGCCCTCAAGGTGCTCGAGCGCATTCTGCACTTCCGTCAGGATGCGCAGTACGCCCGCGTCGCGGCAGGCCTATATCTGCAGAAAGGCGACAAGGAATCGGGGCTTCTGGCCCTGGCCCGGCTCCAGATTTGTTTTCAGGCCGATCCGAAGGACCTGAACACCCTCGGGCTGCTCGCCCACGCGTTCACGCAGATAGAGCAGCCGGAAAAGGCCATCGAAGTCTACAAGGAGATGGCGCGTATTGCCCGCGAGCAGGAGCAGCACGACCTGTTCGAGCAGCTGGTGCGGCACCTGGCCGCGATTGCGCCGAACGACGAGCAGGTACGCGCACTGTTCGAGAGCGAGGTCGACGTCACCGCGGAGGCGACGGAGGAAGACGACGTGATCGACCTGGACGACGAGGTCGAGGTCGTGGAGGACGACGAAGTGCGGCATGGTGCCGCTGCGGTGTCTCCACGCCGGCGCAGCCCTCGGCCGGGCGCCAGAGCGCGGGTGTCGGAACCCCCCCCCTCGGTCATCGTGCACTCGGAGGTACCATTCTCCGAGGCGGCCTTGTCAGGCGTCCCGCTTTCTGCCGTTGCTTCCGCAACGGGCGCAGTCAGGGCGATGCCCTCCGAGCCCCTCCTGGCTCCAGACGCGGGTGTGGACCACGACGCGGTACTCCGCACCCGAAAGGCGATTGCCGACGCGGAGTCGTTCCGCAAGCTTCGGCTCCATGCCAAAGCGGCAGAGGCCTTGCGCATCGCTCTGGAACTCGACCCACGCTCCGTCGAGGCCAGGGAAAAGCTACGGCAAGTGCTGCTCGATGTCGGTGATGTCGAAGGCGCGCTCACCGAGACGCTGACACTTGCCGCGCTGTTCCTCGATGAGAACGACCTGCAGCGAGCGGAGCCACTGATCCACGAAGCCCTGGCGCAGGACCCGGACAATGCCGTGGCGACGGAGCTGCTCGATCACCTCTCGGAGCTGAGCGCGCATCGGTCCTCGGAGGCGCCGCCGACGAAGGCCTATGGGCGCCAAGGGCCCGACGCCGCGCCAGCGTCCAGCCGGCGGCCGAGCGGCACGATGTTGAACGCCATCGACGATCCGTTTTCCATTCGCGGGTCGGTTCCGCCTTCCGACGCGCCGTTGCCGCATTTCCCGTTTTCCGGCCTCGAGGACGCTTCGCTCGCCGGGGTGGCGTCTCGGACAGCCGGGCCCGCCGTACGTCCCCCCGTGGTCGAGAGGCTCGAGCACGAGCCGTCCAACGTCGAATCCGTGCTTGAGGAGGCCGAATTCTACACGTCTCGAGGTCTGTTCCAGGACGCTCGCCTGATCCTGACCGAACAGCTCACGAGAACACCGAATCATCGGCTCGTCATCGAGCGTCTGCAGGAGCTCGAGCGGGAAATGGCCGAGGCTGGGGTCGTCGGCTCGGAGCTGCCGGCCGTCTCGCCCAGCGACGCTGCTTCGAGCCAGGGCTTCGACGCGGCGGCATCGCTCGATGCGCTCGAGGAGCTGGGACTGTCGCCGGACTCGCTGCGAGCGGAGGCGAGCCCGTTCGTTACCGCTGACCAGGAGGTGGACGTCGACCAGGTTTTCGAGCGTTTCAAGGAGGGTGTGCGCGCGCAGGTGGACGACAGCGACAGCTCCACGCACTACGACCTCGGCGTCGCGTACAAGGAGATGGGCCTGTTGCCCGACGCAATTCGCGAATTCGAGCTTGCTGCCAACGATTCCGGGCGCGAGTGCATGTGCAATGCCATGATCGGCATGATCCACTCCGAGCTGAACCAGCTCGGCGAAGCCGTCACGGCCTACGTGAGGGGGCTCAGCGCGACGAAGAAGACGCCCGAGCAAGAGCTCAGCCTGTCCTACGATCTCGCCAGCGTCTACGAGCGGCAAGGCAACTTGGAGGACGCGCTGCACTACTACCAGAAGGCGGCACGTCACAACCCGGGCTACCGCGACGTCCAAGCGCGTATCGCCGCGCTGCAGCCGAAACCCGCCACGGAGAAGCGCATCGTCGCGGACGACGACGAGTTCGACCGGGTGTTCGACGAGCTGTTCAACACGAAGTAGGGGACCGAGAGGTGATGACCGCGAAGGCCGGGGAGGAATTCGACGGGAAACTGGACCGTCGGCTGACGTGGCGCGCCGTTCGTGCGGTCTACAGGACGTCCCGGGGCCCCACCTGCACGAGGCTGTGGCGCTGGCTACGCGCTGTCAGAAACGGCCTCGCGCGAGATATTCGACTGCGTAGCGCACGAGCGACCAGCGCCGAACAGGAAGACGTCCACGGCGCTCGGACCGACCATCCCGAGGGGTTGATCCGTCGGCTCCTACGCGCAAATGGGGCTAGCTGCCACGATACGGCACAAGACCTCGTCGAGCCGCTCAGACGCAGTCTGCCCAGCTTGACGCCCCCTATGCGACGGCGTGCCCTGCCACCGCTCGTCGAGGCGATGCTCGTTCTCGGCGACCAGGATGGGGTCCTCGGCCTGGTCAGGGAGTTCCCGGACGACTTCGTGCGCAGCCGTCGCGCATTCGACATGGTGGCCCCGTTCGTGGCGGACCGTTTGGACGGCATCGGGCACCGGCTTGCTGCGATCGCGCGTGCCCGATTGCACCCGACGTACTTGGCGGCTCGCTGGGAAGCGGGCGAGCTGTCCAGCGAGGACGTCCTCGATCTGCTTGCGCGACATCCGCTCCGCGTCGCGATGGACCCAACGCTCGACCTCCTCGCGTATAGCGTAGCGAAGGACGCGCGTCCCGACGTAGCTGAACGCGCGTTGACACGATTCCTTGGTGCCTACGGCTTGCCGCCGGTCCACATCGCACGCGTCGAGGGTCCCTTCTTCGGATGCCTGTCCGCAGCGGTCCGCAACCCCTGTGGACGCGATGGCCCCCTTGTCTCCGTTATCGTGGCAGCGCGCGACGCGAGCGAGACGATAGGCTACGCCGTCGGCTCTCTGTTGGCCCAGTCCTACGCGAATCTAGAAGTTCTGGTCTGCGACGATGCCAGCACGGACGGGACGCTGGAGGTGCTGCGTCGACGCTTCGGCGCCGACCCGCGTGTGCGGTTGTTCCAATCGCGCGGACAGCAAGGCACGTACAACATACGCAACCATCTCGTCCCGTTGGCGCGAGGCAGCCTGGTGACGTTCCACGACGCGGACGACTGGGCGCTGCCGGACCGCCTGGCCTTGCAGGTGCGGGCGCTCGGTCCGCGCTCAGCGCTCGCGTGCCTGGCAAACTGGATCCGCCTGAGGACGGACGGCACGGCGGTGTTCTTCCGGAACGGAGGTCCAGTGCGCATGAGCATGGTCTCGCTCATGATGGGCAGAGACCTGTGCATGGAATGCGGGCCGTTCAGGAGTGCTCGCTTCGGAGCCGACTTCGAGTTCTATGAGAGGCTCCGCGCCCAGTTCGGAGACTCCCGGATCGCGAGAGTCACGGCGCCGCTGATACTGGCCCTGTGGTCTGGCTCCTCGCTGACACGAACGGCTGGCTGCGAGTCGTTGGAGACCGGTTACAAGTCCTCCGCACGGCGGGCCTATGCCGAAATCGTGTCGAGGCGGACGCTGTTGGGTGCACGGACCATCACTGACCAGGACATCATGGCCGTGCTGCGGCAGCACGACAACTACTTGGAGGCGACAGGGATTGACGAATGCATCGCGGCCGACGCCAGCGTCAGATGAAAGAGATTCATGCTACGCCGCGCCGCTCCAACCGCGCGGTGACAGCAGAAGTAGGCGCCTGTCTCCATGATTCGCCGTGGCGCGAGCTACTCGCGCCGCCAATCGTGTCCAGGATCTGCTCCAGGCGGTGTTTCCACGTGTGATGGCCATGCACGCAGGCGACGCCAGCCATGGCGCGTTCGCGAAGGTGCCGGTCCAAGGGATTGCTCCGGAGCCGGGAGAAGAGCTCCGCGCCCTGCTCGGCATCTTCGATGACCTCGCAGTAGTCTCGGAAGTAGCGGTCGACCGAAGCGGCCGGCGTGGTGACCAGGGCGCTTCCGCACGCCAGGATTTCGATGAGCCTGCGCGAGAACATCGTTGCCGAGTCTTCGATGGTGTTTACGTTCAGGGAGACCTTGTATCGTCGGTAGACGTCGCCGGTGCGGGCGTGCGGAACGCCGGGTTGCACCTCGAGCCAGGGCAGAGTGGGGAAACGGTACTCCGGTTCTCTTCTGTGGTGGTTGCGGTCGAAAGCCGTCACTCCGATCGCCGAGGCACTGTGCAGCAGCAGGTCGAGCCAAGCCCGGCGCTGCGGATGTTGCAGAGTGCAGTAGGTGCCCATGAACACGGCGCGAGCGACGTCGTAGGTAGCTCCCTCGCAATGATGAATCCGCGGTTGCACCGCAAACATCAGCGTCTCGATCGTCTTCGCTTCGGGAGCCGCCGTTTGGTAGTGAGGAACACACGTTTCGTCGACGGTGAAGACGTGCTCGAACAGCCTCGCGCTGTCGATGAAACGCTCGAAGTGCACCCCGTCCTCGCGGCACCAGAACACGGTAGGGATCCCCAACGATTTCGCCAGGTCGACCACACGGCGGAGCGCGCGGCGGCCGTGCGAGTCTTGTCCGGGATAGGCTGCGATACGGTGCCGCCACGAATCTGCGTAGCCGTTCCAGGCCGACTCGACGAAGAGCAGGTCGGGACGCCAGCTGTGCAGCAAAGGGCGGTAGTTCAGCGGTGTCAGGTATCGCACGCTGCACTCGAAGGACAGACAGGAGGCTGTGAGCTCATCCGCGATGAGCGCGACCTTGAGCGCGCGGAGCGATCCGCTCGGCGAACGTTCTGCGGCACCGAGTGGGTTTCTGGCTAGCGCCAGCGCGTTTCGAATGCGACGCGCGATCATAGGCACGGAGCGGCAAGGCAGGCCGTGTTCGTGCGCCCGCGAGCCGGCGCGACTCGCGGCGCGCGCACCACGACGCACGCTGAGGCACGGTCTCCACGCGAGCGCCACATTCTCGACATCAATCCTTGTCTACCAGTGTGCGCCCAAGAACGCAACCGACCGGGGAGGGGCTGCCTCGACTGGCCCCGAATGTGTCGGGAGCTCGGCCAAATCGGGAATCCAGTGGCGCTGCGACGGGGGCGCCGAGCCCGGCACCCATCCCACGAGGGGGTCAGCCAGCGCCCGCGCCCACAGCAGCGGACCTTGTGCTCGCGTGCACGCCGGCCATATGCTTCGCCCCAGGCATCGCTACGGTCTTGAGCTGATAGGACGGATGCTGCGTCTGGAGAAGATCAACAAGTCGTACCGGAGCGGCACGAGCTCGCTACACGTGCTCCGCGACGTAGACCTGGAGATCGCGAGCGGCGATTTCGTTGCCATCATGGGGTCGTCCGGTTCGGGCAAGTCGACCCTGCTCAACGTCGTCGGCATTCTCGACCGCTACGACAGCGGCACCTACCAGCTCGATGGCCATTTGGTGCGGGATCTCAGCGACCGCCAGGCGGCCCGCTACCGCAACCGATTCATCGGGTTCGTGTTCCAGACCTTCAACCTGCTCCCCTTCAAGTCGGCGCTCGACAACGTCGCGTTGCCGCTGTACTACCGGGGCGTCCGGCGTCGGGAGAGAAACGCGCGCGCTCTCGAGTACCTGGGCCGAGTGGGGCTTCGCGAGCGAGCTCATCACCTGCCGACCGAGCTTTCTGGAGGCGAATGCCAGCGGGTGGCCGTGGCCCGCGCGCTCATCACGGAGCCCAAGTTGCTTCTGGCGGACGAGCCCACTGGCGCTCTCGACACCCAGACTTCCTACCAACTGATGGATCTGCTTCACACGCTCAACCAGGAGGGCCTGACGATTCTGCTCGTGACCCACGAGCACGACATCGCGGAACGGGCGCATCGAACCATCGTCTTGCGGGACGGCCGGATCATGAGCGCAGAGGCATAGCTATGCTGCTCGAACGCTGGGTCGAGATCCTCAGTGTGCTGGAGCACAATCGCCTGCGAACCCTGCTCACGGCTCTGAGCGTGGCGTGGGGCATGTTCATGCTCGCCTTGTTGCTCGGGGCCGGTCGCGGGCTCGAAAACGGTGCTGCCTGGGAGTTTCGTCACGCTGCCGTTGCCTCGATCTGGGTACACGCCGGGCAGACTTCGATTCCCTATGCTGGACGCAAGCCGGGTCGAGAGGTGAAGCTCAGGAACGAAGACCTCGAAGCGCTCGGCCGTGACATCGCGGTGAGCGAGCACCGAAGCGGACGCTACTACTTCTGGGGCAACTTCCAGGTGAGGCGCGGTAGCCAGCATTCCGGATTCGAAGTGCACGGTGTGCATCCGGGGTATCAGTACCTGGAGAAGACCGAGATCGTGCGAGGACGATTCCTCAATGACGCCGATCTGGCCGAAACGCGCAAGGTGTGCGTCATCGGGACCGAGGTGCGCAAGACGCTATTCGGCGACAATGACCCGATCGGGCACTCCATCCAGATCCGCGGGCTCGTCTACCTGGTCGTGGGCGAGTTCGAGGACGTGGGCGGCGAAGCGGAGCTCCGGCAGATCTATGTGCCCATTACTACGGCCCAGCTCGTCTACCATGACCCACGGCGCATCCACGTTCTCGCGTTCGACCTGAAGAGCAAGGACCTCGATGCCAGCCGGCAAGCCTCCGAGCGCGCGTCGCGCCTTCTCGCGGCGCGCCATCAGGTGTCTGCCCAGGATCGCCGCGCCATTCGGGTCTGGAACAACCTCGAAGAGTTCCACAAGGTGACCCGTGTCTTCGGCTGGATCCGCGCGTTCGTCTGGCTCGTGGGCCTGGGGACGTTGCTCGCGGGAGTGGTCGGCGTCAGCAACATCATGCTGATTGCCGTGGCCGAGCGCACGCGGGAAATTGGCATACGCCGCGCCGTGGGCGCCACCTCGGGTTCGGTCGTCGGGATGATCCTGGCTGAGTCCGTCTTGCTGACGGCTCTGTCCGGATACGCAGGGCTGTTGGCCGGTGTGGGCGCCGTGGAGCTCGCTGCTCGGCTGTTCCAGGATCTTCCCTTCCTGCGTGAGCCCTCGGTCGACATCGGGGTCATGCTGGCCGCCGGGGCCCTCGTGGTCGTGGCCGGGGCCTTGGCCGGGCTCTTCCCTGCGCTTCGTGCTGTGCATGTCGACCCCGTCGTGGCCCTTCGGAGGGGATGAATGCTGCTCGATTCATGGCAGGAAATCGTGGCCGCTCTCGCACATAACAGGCTGCGCGCGGTGCTCACGGCCTTCGGCGTCTTCTGGGGAGTGTTCATGCTGCTCGTGATGCTCGGTCTCGGCCACGGCATCGAGCGCGGTACCCGAAAGAACCTGGCTGGAATGATCAGCCGCGGTGTCTTCGTGTGGCCACAGCGCACGTCACGCCCCTATCACGGTCTGCAGCCGGGGCGCGGCGTGCGTTTTCGCAACGACGACATTGCGGCGATCGCCCAGCTTCGGGGGGTCGAGGACCTGTCGCCCCGCCTGCGGGGGGGAGAGTGGCGCGACGGACTCAACGTCGTCTTCGGCTCCACCACGGGCAACTTCGCGGTGATGGGCGACACTCCGGTGCTGCTGCGGGTGGAGCCGATGGCGATCGTGCGCGGCCGCTTCATCAATTCCCGAGATGTGACGGATGCTCGCAAGATCGCGGTGATTGGCTCCGAAGCCCGCCGTGTGCTCATGGGGGCGAACAACCCGATCGGCCAGTACATCCAGATCAGGCGCGTATACTTCCAGATCGTGGGGGAGGTCTCGTCGGAGAGGACCGGAAATCCGGGCGAGCGCGTTCGCTCGGCGGTTTTCATCCCGTTTTCGACCTTCCAGCGCGTCGTGGGTCAGCGTGGGCATGTGGGTTGGTTTGCGCTGAACGCCGCGGACGGGGTCCAGGCGGAACGCGTAGAGGCGGCGGTGCGCTCGACGCTGATGGCGCGTCACCGCATTCACCCTGCGGACGAACAGGCCATCGGCTCGTTCAATTCTGCAAAGACGTTCAGCCGATCTCAGAGCTTGTTCCGCGGGGTCGAAGGCTTCGTTTGGTTGGTCGGTACGCTGACCCTGCTGGCCGGCATGTTGGGAGTCAGCAACATCCTTCTGATTACCGTCAAGGAGCGCACACGCGAACTGGGAATTCGCAAGGCCTTGGGGGCGACTCCTTTCGCCATCGTCAGCATGGTGATCCAGGAGGCCGTCGCTCTCGCGAGCATCGCGGGCTACCTGGGAATCGTTGCCGGTGTCGGCGCGCTGGCGGCCCTGGATCGCGCGTTCTCCTCCATGCCAGATGCTCCGCTCGTTCGGCCCGAGGTCGATTTCCGCGCGGCCGTCATTGCCGCGGTGCTACTGGTGGTTGCCGCCGTCGTCGCGGGGCTCGTCCCTGCCCGGCATGCCGCCCGGATCAGTCCGGTCGAAGCCTTGAGGACAGAATGATCCGCCGTCTCGTGCCCGTGCTCGTCACACTGCTCGTGTTGGGAGCATTTGCTTGGACGCTGTATTACCTCTACCAGAAGTCCAAGCCACGACCGATCGTCTACCAGACTGCCGTTCCGGAAGTCAGAGACATCGTCAAGAAAACGGTTGCGGCCGGAGCGCTGGTGCCGCGCAAGGAGGTCACTATCAAGCCGCGCGTGTCCGGTGTCGTCGACAAGCTCTACGTCACGCCGGGGCAGCACGTCCAAGCGCACGCGCTGCTCGCACGTATTCGCATCATTCCGAACGTGGTCCAGCTCAACCAGGCGGAAGCGGCCCTACGCTCGGCAGAGCTCAATGGCAGCAACGCCCTGCGCGAGTTCGAGCGGGCCACGCAGCTCCGAAACCAAGGTCTACTCTCCGATGCTGACTTCGCCAAGCTCGAGCTGGAGGCCCAGCTGCGACAGGAAGAGCGCGAAGCCGCAGAGGCCAATCTGCAGTTGGTTCGTGCGGGCGCGTCGAAGCGAACCGGGCGGGTCTCCAACCTGGTCTATTCGACCGTGGCAGGCATGGTGCTCGAAGTCCCGGTGAAAGAGGGAGGGAGCGTGATCGAGGCGAACAACTTCAACGAAGGCACGACCATCGCGTCGGTGGCGGACATGAGCGACATGATCTTCCAGGGACGCGTCGACGAATCGGAGGTCGGTTCCCTCCGAGAAGGGATGCCGGTCTCCATCCTGGTGGGGGCACTGGGCGAGCAGCGCTTCGAGGGCGCCCTCGAGTACATCGCTCCCAAAGGTCAGGACAAGGACGGAACGATCGAATTCGAAGTCCGAGCAGCCGTGAAGCTGAAGGACGGGGTCTTCATTCGAGCCAACTACAGCGCGAATGCCGATATCATCGTCAGCCGGCGCGATCGGGTTCTCAGCGTGAACGAGGGATGTGTCCACTACGATGGGTCCCGGGCCTCGGTGGACGTCGAAATCCGCAGCCAGGAGTTCGAGCGTCGCCCTGTCGAGCTGGGCCTTTCGGACGGGATCTGGGTGGAGGTCAAGAAGGGGCTCGACAAGACGACCCGTGTTCGGCAGCCGGATACGCCCGCCGGCGCCAGCCCACCCGTTCGGAAATAGCGCTGTGCGCGCGCTGCTGGACAACTGCCGGCCCGCAAACCGCGCGCTGCTGGTGCCGCGGCCTGCCTACGTGACCAGATACCGCTGTACTGGAAAAGTCCCTGGCCTGTGATGGGAACACGTTGACGACCTTCGCGGTTGCCTTGGCCGCCGCGGCGCGGGTATATGCGAGAACCTGGGGTGCTAGTCTCGAGTATCGCACCACCACCGCACCACCCGACCATCCGGCGTCCGGCGTGACCGAGGGTCAACGTTGGGATCGATGGAAGATCTGGCGGCCGGGTTACGTACTACTGTTGTTTACAGATCCGCCGAGGAGGAAAACAAGAGTGTCTATCCTGAAGCACATGTGGCGAGCGCTGGGGATCGGCCTGCTGGTAGCAGGTTGCACGGTCACCACCGTCAAGGACGACGACGACGACTCGCAGGCAGCCGCCGGGGCCGACAATGGGGCGGCAGGCGCGACCGGCTCCGAGTCTTCCGCCGGTCGAGCGGGTTCTGCTGGGACGACCGACTCCGGATCGGGTGAAGCAGGTTCTGCCGGGAAAACCCATTCCGAACCCTCTGCTGGTGCTGCCGGCCGGGGCGATGAGGCCGAGCCCTCAGGTCGGCCAGCAGGGATCGGCATGTCCGACGCCGGGGCCGCTGGCACGGCGAACGAGCAGACTCAGGCGGTCGAGGATGGGCTCACCGAGGACATGCGCGCGGCGGCCGCTCGCGCCATCCAGGAGGCCGACATCATCCAGGTGAAGGACGACACCCTGTACGCGATGAGCCGTGTCGCGGGGCTCTCGGTCGTCGACCTTTCCGAGCCGGACGAGCCCACATTGCTCGGTGCGTTCCGACACACTTCGGTGCCCTTCGAAATGTATCTCCGGGGCGACGTCGTCATCGGCATCTACCGCAGCGCGCTGCGTCGCGACGACTACGGCAACCAGGTGGGCACGGTGAGCGAGGTCATGGCGTTCGACGTGGCAGACCCGGCAAACATCGAGCAGCTCGGGAAGACCTTCGAGGTGCCCGGCGACATCTCCGACTCGCGCGCCATCGGCGACATACTCTACCTGGTCACGTACAAGCAGAGGGACTGCTACAGCTGTGACAACGCCGAGCCCGAGACGACGGTCGTATCCTACGACATCTCGGACGCTTCCGCGATCGACGAGATCGATCGCCTGAGCGTCCCCGAATCGGAAGATAGCAGCTGGGGCGTTTCACGTCGCGCCGTGATGGCGACCGAAGACCGACTCTATCTGGCGGGCGTCACCTCGAACGCCGCCTCCACGATCGACGTCGTCGATGTGAGCGACGCTTCGGGCCAGGTCAAACTCGCCGGCAGTGTCGAGGTCAAGGGCGCGGTCTTCAGCCGCTGGCAGATGGACGAGCGGCTGAACGTGCTGCGGGTCATCAGCCAACCTCCGAGCTGGGGCACGTTCGCGATGCCCGTCGTGCAGACGTTCACGGTCAAGGACTGCGGCGAAGAGGACTGCGACGGGAATGACGACCTCGAGTTCGAGAAACTCGGCGAGCTCACGATGAAGATCACGCAGCAGAACGAGGAGCTGCGCGCGGTTCGCTTCGATGACGACAAGGCCTATGTCATCACCTTCGAAGACAAGGATCCTCTGTTCACCATCGACCTCAGCGATCCCGAGAATCCCAAGCAGACCGGCGACCTCGAGATGGACGGCTGGATCTACTACATGGAACCTCGCGGGGACCGGCTTCTGGCGCTCGGGTTCGACACCGAGAACGAGGACGGCTCGTTGTTCGTCTCGCTCATCGATGTCAGCGACGACGTTCCCTCGGAGATCAAACGCGAGGCCTTCGGCGGCAGCTACGCGCAGCTCGGCGAGGACCAGGATCGCGTCCACAAGCTGTTCAACGTTCTCGATGATCTCGGCCTCATCCTGGTGCCCTTCTACGGCAGCTACGCCGACAGCTGCGGCAGCTTCAGCGGCGGCATCCAGCTGTTCGAGTTCACGGAAGACAAGCTGATGAAGCGCGGGCTCGCCGCGTCCGACGGCCAGGTCCGGCGGGCGTTCATTCACAACGAGCGCCTGGTCAGCGTTTCGGAGCAGCAGGTCCAGACGTTCAACATCGACGATCTGTCCGAACCCACCGACCCCGCGACGCTCGAGCTCATCAACCGCGTGTGGCGCACGGTTCCGGTCGGGGACAAGGTGCTGCGCATCCAGTCGAACTGGTGGACACGCGTGCCCTATGTCGACCTGGTACCGCTCGAGGAGGCCGCCTCGCCGCGTGCAGCAGACGGTGCGCTCAATCTGTACGAGGCGATCGTGGGCAAGGCAGAACCGGAGTCCTGCTACTACTACAACGATTTGCCGTTCAAGAACGCTCCTGCGTTCGTGTTCGACGACCATGTGGCCATCGTCGCTCAGCACGCGAACGCCGGCGGCCGCCAGGTGACGAGCATCCTGGTTCTGGACGCCAGCGGGGACGCTCCCAAGGTGGCCGGTCGCTTGGTGCTCGAGAAGCAGCTCAACCCGGTGGAGATCGGCAGCGCCGTGGTTCAGGTGGGTGACAAGCTGGTGCTTCAGGTGGCCGGCACGCCCAACTCGAGCGAGGAGGCGAGCACGACGCAGGTACTGGTGGATATGAGTGATCCGACCGAGCCCAAGGAAGAGAAGAGCCTCGAGCGCGAGGAGGCCTGGGGTACCACCGGCCTGCACCTCGATGACAACGTGCTCTTCTCCGGCTACTTCACCCGGGGCGGCGGTGACAACGTCAACTACTTCCTCGACCGGGTCGATGCGGAAGACCTGACCGAGGCAGAGTCCCCCATGAAGATCCCCGGACTGCTCGTGGGACCGCTGGGCGGCGAGCGCCTGCTCAGCGTCGTCTTCGACTGGACCGAGACCAAGCTCAACTCCACCGACTGCTACTACCAGAACGGCACGATGGACGAATCCGGCACGGCGTGCTGGGTCCCGGAGCGCCGGTTCGAGCTGGTGGACATCGCCGGGGACGCGTGCGTCGCTCTCGATACCGCCGATATCGACAACTCCCTCAGGCTCGCTGCGGTGGTTCGGGGTGACGGGATCTTCTTCCTGCCAGCGATCACGCCGAACGGCTACTCCAGTACCGGGTCCGCACGGATGCTGACCGTGACCCCGGACGAGGATCAGCTCCGGACGGGTACCGCGAACCTGCTGTTCCCGGCGGTCTCGCCGGTGGCCGTCGGCAAGACCGTCTACTTCCTGCATGGCGGCGAGCTCGCCAAGTTGGACGCTTCAGACGATGTCTCCCCGACGCGGAAGAAAGTAGAGGCCCTGAATGCCGACCAGGGCTACCACTTGGCCATGACCGACACGATCGCGGTGGCGTCGCTGGGCGATTTCGGAGCTCAGGTGATCGAGCTCGAGAAGTAGTCCGGATCTGCCATCATGCCGAAAGGCATATTCATCTGAGAAACGGCCTCGCGGGCGCACGCGCTCGCGGGGCCTCTCTTTCCGCAAGTCTGCCCGCATCCGCTTTGATTCTCTGGCCCCGATTCACCCGAGTCGAGGCCCTACCCTCGAGGTCCTCGATGCCCAGCTCCAGCGATTTCGGTTACCGGTCAAGCAGGATACGTGCTGCCATCGCCTCGGCTCTTCGCCGCTGCTCGGTTGGCGCCATTGTGCTCGTGCCTCTGGTTGCCGCGAGCGTTGCATGCACCGTCAAAGAGGCCCAAAAGCCCGAGCCGGGCGGATCGGCGGGGAGCGGTCCTTCGAGCTCCTCGGGGGGCGGCGAAGCTGCGGGTACGTCCAACCGGGGAAACGACGCTGGTTCGCCAGCAAGAGAGGGGGGCGGAGGCGCTGCAGGCGCATCCACCCAGAAGACCGAGGCCGGCTCACCAGGAGCAGCCGGCAGCACGGGGTCGAAGGCCTGCGGTGACGTTGGGGCGGAAGGGATCTGCACCGGAGACGTCGTCGAGTACTGCTCCGATGGCGAGCTCGTGAGCATCGATTGCGGCCAGGTGAACGCCACCTGCGAGGTGACGGGCGACGAAGCCGTCTGCGCCGACCTGATTCGTGCCGCCGCCTGCGGGGAGCTGACGCCGCTCGGGACGTGCGACGGGAACGTCATGCGCTACTGCGACGAAAGCGGTGCCGTCGGGGTCGCTCGCAGCATCAACTGCGCGGCCTGGGGCCGGGTCTGCGATCCGAAGGCGGGTGCGGACGGAGGAGCGGACTGCATCTCGCACGGCGCTTGCCCGTCGGACGTCGACGAGAACGGCGTTTGCAGCGACAACGAGCTCCGGTTCTGCGAGGCGAACGCAGACGGAGACAGCGAGCTCTTCGTGTTCGATTGCGGGCTCGACGAATGCCGCCAGGTCGATGACTTCTCCGATTGCTTCGCCGCTGACTTCGAGGACGGCTGCGGTAGCGTCACGGCAGAGGGCACTTGCATCGATGGTTCCGTGAACCGCTGCCTCGGCAATGTCGTCGCCCGGGAGGATTGTCAGGTCCTGGGTCTCGAGTGCGAGCAAGGGGACGGTGGGGCTTCCTGCCAGCGGGGAGCCTGTCCCGCGGAGTGCGTGTCTGGCTTCACCTGTACCGACGGTCTCTGTGTCGCCGACACCACCCCCGAACGCGAGTGGACGATCGCGGTGTACAGCGTGGCCGACAACAACCTGTCGGACGCTCTGTGGCAGGACCTCAATGAAATGGAGGAGGTCGGCTCCGGCGACGACCTGGAGGTCCTCCTTCAGATCGAGTTCTCCGACACCTTCTCGAGCTCCGTACCCTCCGACTACCGCACCGGCGCCTACCGGATGGTCGTCACACAGGACAGCGCGGACGACAGCTCCGCGAGCCTCGAAGCAGCGACGGATCTGGGCGATGACGTCAACATGGGCTCGAGCGCCACGCTGACCGAGTTCCTGCGCTGGGCGGCCGAGAACCATCCGGCGCGCAGGATGGCTCTGATCCTGGCTAACCACGGCCTGGGCTACCAGGGCGGGTTCTTCGACACGGGAAGCGACAGCTCCATGGATCTGCGCGAGCTGGTCGCCGGCGTCCGTGACTCCGGTGTCCACCTCGATCTGTTGGGCATGGATGCGTGCATGCTCGGCATGCACGAGGTCGGCATGGCGCTGCGCGGCGTTGCGGACATCATGGTCGCCTCCGAGGAGGTGGAACCGGGCGCGGGCTGGCCGTACGACGAGATCCTGAAGACCCTCCAGGCCACCCCGACCCTGTCGGCGTCGGAGCTCGGGGAGGCGGTGGTGACCAGCTACGCGGACGCGTTCTCGAGCGGCCTGCGTGCGCGCTCGGCCACGATGGCCACTTTCGATCTGGCGACCCTGCCGGCGCTGAACGACCGGCTCGCAGACTTCACACGAACCGTTCTCACCCAGGCTCCCGGCAAGCGCACCGACATCAAGACAGCCGTGGCGTCCAACGACTTGATGCGTTCACAAGCAGCGGACATCACCGATCTCGGCAGCATTCTCGACGTCTTTTCCCAGGAAGACCCGTTCGTGGGGCCGATCGCTACCTCGGCCACGGACGTGAACGCCTGGTTCGAGGAGTCGAATGCGGTCCTGAGCGTGCGAGGCACGCGCAACAAGGAGGGCACGAGCGGCCTCGGCATCTACTTCCCGGAGGTCGCATGGAGCCAGTATAGCTCGAAGACGTACGGTACCTACCAGGCCAGCACGAGCTTTCTTCCCCTTCAACCGTGGCTTGCGCTCGTGGGCAGCCTGTCAGCGAGCGAAGAGTCCGCCCAGACGCCGGGCGAGGGGGCCGTGGACTCGTTCTCCGTGATCCTGACTTGGGGCGATGAAGCGGGCGGCACCCAATCGTCGGCGGACCTGGATCTGTACGTGTACGAGCCGAACGGCGAATTCGGGACCCCCGCGAACGGCAGCACCACGACCAATGGACTGCTCTCCGCCGACTCGTACGACACCGAGTTGTCCACCGAGTCCTACGAGCTGCAGCCCGAGCACCAGGCGGGCACCTACATCATCCTGGTCAGCCTGTACTTCATCCCCGAGGGGGACCAGGCATTCCCTCGGCTTCAGATCTATCGCGACGACCTGCCCGGCGGCAGCCGCACCCTCGTGCGCGGCAAGGTCGTGGACCGCGAGCTGGTCGAGATCCCGATGGACGATTCGAGCTTGCTCGACGATACCATCTCGGCGGACAACTTCCAGGACGTGCTCGACCTCGAGTACTCGAATCTCTGGTACGCCACGACGATCGAGGTGTCGGCCGCTGACGAGGGGACCTGAGCTCGCAGGTGAGCCAAGCGCGACAGCGGTGTCGCAGTCGGTGCGCCCCGAGATCGCCGCTTGGCGCAACAGCGGCCGGTTTCACGCCACTGCCATCCGAACACCGCTCTGTGGTATGCTTGTTGCTTCACGGGTACCGGTTCAACGCTCTGGCAGGAGGAGGTCTCACATGGCTCGTTTCGCTCTGGCATCGTCTCTGGCTTGGGTGGCCGCGTTCGTCTTCGCTCCCACGGTGGCTCGCGCAGCACAGTGCGAGGTCGACGCCGATTGCCCGAAGGGATGGCTTTGCGACGACGTCGGCGCAGAGCAGTGCGACGTCTCGAGTTGTACCGACGACGACCCGGATTGCTCGTCCGAAGTGGTCTGTGAAACCGTCTCGGATTACCAGTGCATTCCAGATAGCTGCACCGATGATACGGACTGCGACGTCGGAATGACCTGCTACCAGGTCGAAGACTCGTCCTGCTCGGACGTGGCGTCAGCACCAGACTGCCCGGAGGGCGAGACGTGCGTTGACCCCGAGCCGGCCGAATGCGATGAGCCCGCCCGATCCGCGTGCGTGCCGGACTATTTCCTGCCCTGTTCCAAGGATGCGGACTGCGGCGCGGGCTTCGAGTGCGTTGCCAGCGAGGTGTGCGAGTGCACCACCTCTCGTCCCGCTCCGTCTGCAGGGGGGACCGGGCCTGTCGAGGCAGGCACTGGCGCTGCTGCCGGGGTCCGGGCTCAGACTACGGACTCCGGGGGCTCCGGGTGCACCTGCACGACGTCCGACACGAGGCAATGCAAGCCCATCGACGAGACCCAGACATGCGACGGCGACACGGACTGCCCCAGCGGATGGACCTGCAACGAGTTCAGTACAGCGCAGGGTACCTGCTCGGCACCGGCCGAGCCGATGCCTGCAGGGGGTACGTCCGGCGTGGCCGGCGCGGCAGCTGACCTGCCCGTTGCCGACGATGATGACGACGCTGCGTGCGAGACCACGACGACCACCGAGAAGCTGTGCGTGCCTCCGTACTTCGATCTCGTTGGCGGGTCGAGTTCCGGAGGGAGCCTCAAGGGCGACACCGCATCGGATTCGGACGGCGACGACGATGATGACGCTGCGGTCGAGCCGACTGCGCGCGGATATGGCGGGGAGATGGCCAGCGCCGACGATGACGATGACGGACGGGAGGACGCCAACGCCGCCGCCGGTGCGGCGCACCAGGCCAGCGCCGATGACGACGACGATGCGAGTCCGGCTGCAAGCGCCTCGGACGACGATGACGATTCGAGCTGGGGCAGAGGCGACGATGACGATGACGCGAGCTCGGCTGCCGGCGATGACGACGACGCAAGCTCGGCTGCTGGCGCCCCGGGCGATGACGACGACGATACGGCTCGCGCCAACTCCAACAAGCAGTCCGACGACGGCTGCGGCTGCCGTGTGGGCGCGGGTCGCACGCCCAGTTCCGGCCTCTGGCTCGGTATGCTCGGCCTGATTGGCCTTGGGCTGCGGCGCCGCCGCGTCCTTTGAGCCCAGCAATGCTCTGGACCACCGCACGCGGCGGGCCGCTCGGGACGGGTGGGTCAACCGAGCAGCAAGTAGCGATCAGACTCTGACGGTCGTGCCGTACTCGGGTACGACGACGTCGCAACCGAAACGCTCGGAAACCAGGGCTCCAAAGCGGGTCGTCACGCTCGCGCCGCCATGGACGACAGCCACCTTCTTGGGGCCTTCGGGCATGGCGCCGAGCCAGTCGAGCAGCTCGTCCTGACCGCAATGGCCCGAGAAGCCGTGAACCTGACGAACCTCGAGGGCAACCCGATGGCCGCTGCCAAAAAGCCGGATCTGGCGAGCACCGTTCAGGATCTCGCGTCCCAGCGTCCCGGTGGCCTGGTAGCCGACGAACAGCAACATGGATTGCGGCTCGTCTATGTGGCGCAAGAGGTGGTGTTTGATACGGCCGCCGGTGCACATGCCCGAGCCAGCGATGATGACAGCGGGGCGGCGGAATTCGTTGACGTATTTGGACTGATCACGCGTCGTGCAGAGCTGAAGCTCCGGCAGGTCGAAGGGGGAATCGCCGCGCTGGATGCGCCCCTGTGACGTCGCGTCCATGGCCTCCGGGTGGTGGCCGAAGATCTTGAGCATGCGAATGGCCATGGGGCTGTCGAGAAACACCGGGACCCTCGGGATCCGCTCTTGTTGGCGCAGGTTCTTCAGGTAGTAGAGCAGCTCCTGTGCGCGCTCGACGGCAAAGCAAGGAATGAGCAGCGACCCGCCCCGTCCGAGGGTCGTGTTGACCGCGTCGGCGAGCTGCGTCGGGATATCGATCGCATCGTCATGGATCCGGTCGCCGTAGGTGGACTCGACGACGGCCAGGTCGGCCTTGGGCGGGCGCGCCGGATCCGGAACCAAAGGTCGCCCGGGCCGACCGAGATCTCCGGAGAACAACAGCGATTTGCCTGAGTACTCGTGCTCCAGCAGGATCATGCTCGCGCCGAGGATGTGCCCGGCGGGCAAGAGCGTGGCGCGGAACCCGGACGCGACGGGGCGCGGCTCGCCGAACGGGATGGGCCGCAGGGTCTTGCAGGCCACGTCAACGTCATGGTCGTCGTAGAGCGGCACCAAAGGATGAATGGACTGCCGCCCTTCGGCAGCATGCCGCTTGCGTTTGTAGGCCACGTCTTCCGCCTGCAGGTGAGCGGCGTCGGCCAGGACCAGAGGCACGACCTCGGAAGTGGCCGGTGAGCAGAAGGTCGTTCCATTGAAGCCGTCGTGGGTGAAGCGCGGCAGCCACCCCGCATGGTCCAAGTGCCCGTGGGTCAGAATCACGGCGTCGACGCTGCGCGCAGACACGGCGAACGGATCCCAGTTGCGCGCGGCATTGTGCCGTTCCTGGTACAGGCCGCAATCGATCAAAACGCGCGTGTCGTCCGCCTGAACCAAGTGACGCGAACCGGTGACGTTCTTGGCGGCGCCGAGGAAGGTAACGGTGATGGCCATGGGGGCTCGGGGGAGGAGGAGCGAGCATAGGCACAGAACGACCCACAGGAGTGCGGGAAGTGGCCGTCTCCATTGGCTGTCGGAGTCCAACACAGAGCCGGGTGCCGGCCCGCCACCCGCGAGCCCAATCCTCGCGGCGTCAGCCCCATGTCATCCTCTGGTCCCGCGTCGCCCTCTGGCAGCTCGAGAGGGCCGAGGCCCGGACGATCCAGGGGTACAGGGCGCCAGTATCGGGATTGATTCGACGCTCGGTGCGGGCCTACACCAAGGGCTCTGTCATCAAGGGCCGCCCCCGCAACGCGACTCTGATCGGACGAGGACGGTTGGATGCTGCCCTGTACGCCCCGCCAGCACGTCGGCGGCCCGGCCAGAAGGGGCGTCCTCGAGTACGTGGCCGGCGGCTGCCCTCACCGGCTCGGCAAGCGAGCCGCAACAACGCCCCGTGGAAGAAACTCGTCGTCACGGTAGTGTAAGGACCATGCTCGGGCCGCGTTTTCCATTCACTCGTGGTTGGTTTATCGAGGAGATACGCATGACACGCATCGCTGCTCGCCTTTGGACCTGTCTTGTCCCGCTGATGATGGCTGCCTGCGGGCGGGGCGCCGAACAGGCTCCCCCCCAGACGCCCGCGGTCGCGGAGCAGGGCGAGGCGCCAGCCAGCGAGCAATACGCGGCCGATGGCGCCCCCGGCTACGGCTACCCCACCGCCCCATCGCAGGCCCAACCGGGACCGCCTCCGGCTCCCTCGGCATCTCCGAGCAGCAACGCAGCGGCGAAATCCAGTGTCCTGTCCGAGGCGCAGGAAGACGAGGATCGACCTGGCCTCGCGACCGAATGGGGCGAAACCCGGGTGAGCCAAGTCACGAGCGCACCGTTCGTTCGCGCGAGCATGTCACCCACCGTGTTCGCGAGCCTCTTCTACAACAACGAGAGTGGTGCACGAGCCATGCTGGGCGGCGCGGTCTGGTCCTGGGAGCGCGGATTCATCGGTCTGGCGGGTCACGCGATCGAGGTGGGCGTGGTCGACGAGAGCGGACAGCCATACCCGTCGGTTCGCGCCGGCGACCGTAACGTCATTATCGGCGAGCAGGGACGGCGGTACGCTATCACTTTGCGTAACCGCACGGCCGGGCGCCTCGAGGCCGTGGTCACCGTAGACGGGCTCGACGTAATCGATGGCGAAGCCGGGGCGTACACCAAGCGCGGCTACCTTCTGGCGCCCTACGGCGCCCTCACCATCGACGGCTACCGTCGCTCCATGGATGAAGTGGCTGCGTTCCGCTTCGGCTCAGTGGGCGCCTCCTATGCGGCGCGCAAGGGCGACAGCCGGAACGTGGGGGTCATCGGGATTGCGTTGTTCGAGGAGAACGGGTACCCGTTCCCATGGACACCTGGGGAAGTGGAGAGGCGCCGCCAGGCTGACCCCTTCCCCGGGCAGTTCGCCCAGCCCCCGCGGCGCGGCTGGTAGCCGGTCCGCGAGCCTCCCGGGCGGCGTCTCGAACAGAGGCGCCGCCGGGGCGTTTTGGGGCCAGTTCACTCGTCGAGCGCGAACTCGTTCGCCGTGATTTGCTCGAGCGTTTGCCGCCGACGGATGAGCTGCAGCGAGCCGTCCTCACGCAAGAGAACCTCTGGAGCTTGGCGATGAGAGTTGTAGTTGAACACCGACATGCTGGCGCAATACGCGCCCACCCCGCCAATGACCACGTAGTCGCCGACGGACGGATCCGCCATGGGTCGCGGGACGACGTGCCCTTCGGCGTCGAGCGTCTGCGAATCACCGCTTTCGCAGCAGCGTCCGGCCACGACACGTCCGGGCTGTTGTTTCACAGCGGGATCGAAATCGCTGGACAGAACCGAGCCGTTGGCCGAGACGACGTAGAACGGGTGGCGAGAGCCGTAGAGCGCCGGGCGAGTGTTGCATTCCATTCCGCCGTTGACGACGAGAAACTCGAAACCCTCCGGGCCGGACCACTTCTTGTCGATGACGCTGGTGACCAGATACCCGGAATTGGCCATGACGTAGGTTCCAGGCTCTACCGCCATGACCAAACGGCGGCCGGTGCGCTCGGCGAACTGGCGAAAGCGTCGTTCTGCATAGTGCCCGAGCGCCTGCACGTCCGCAGCGATCTCTTCGGGCATGCGGGCCTCCTTGAAGCCGCCCCCGAGGTTGAGCGTCCGAGCGGACGGAAAGTACTGCTCGGTGATGGCAAGCATGCGATCGACGTTGCTTTGCCAGACCGCCGGGTCTCCCCCCGAGCCGATGTGCACGTGCACCTGCTCGATGGTGAGCCCACGTTTGCGGGCCTGGCTCGTCGCTTCCGCGAGTTGGGTCATGTGAATACCGAAGCTCGAGTAGTTGTCGCCCGTATTGCGGGTGACGGTTTCTCCGCTGCCGACTCCGGGATTGACTCGCATCGAAAGCCTGGCTCTCGTTCGTGCGGCGAACTCAGCAACCAGGTGCAGCTGCCGCAAAGAGCAAGCGTTGTAGAGCAGGCCCTCTGACATCAAGGTTTCGAGCTCGGAGCGGTCGGCACCTTCGGGCACCTCCTGCGTCGTCAGCACGATTCTCCTGCTGGCAATGCCGGCCATGCGGGCCCGGCGCACCTCGTTGAGGCTGCTCGCATCGATACCGATGCCTTCCCGCGCCACGAGCTGTACGATGGCGCGGTTGGCGTTCGCCTTCATGGCGTAGCCCGCATGCAGACCGAACGCATTGGGCATAGCGAGCACGTTCCGGCAACGCTCTACGATCGTGCGCTCGTCGTACAAGTAGAGCGGTGTGCCATACTGCCGTGCCGCTTGAACCACGACGGCGGGGCCTAGACTGCCGACCATGAGCGTGCCCATCGCAGGACTCCAGTTCGGCGGCCTACCCGAGCCTCAAGTTCGTTCGGATGCTCTCTGCTGCTTCCTCGATGTCGGCGCGATGCCCGAAAGCGCTCAGGCGCACGAAGCCCTCGCCGCTCGGACCGAAGCCGGAACCGGGCGTCGTGACCACGTGCGTCTCGGCCAGGAGCTTGTCGAAGAAATCCCAGCTCTTCATGCCAGCGGGCGTCTTGAGCCACACGTACGGAGCGTTGCTACCACCATAGCAGGTGAGCCCCAGGCCCAACAGTGCGCTGCGGATGATGGCGGCATTGTCCATGTAGTAGTCGATGATCCGCTGACACTCGGCATGTCCCTGTTCGCTCAGAGCCGCGATGCCGCCTTGCTGGGCGATGTTGGAGGCGCCGTTGAAGAAGGTGCTCTGGCGCCGACGCCACATCTGGTTCAACTTGCCTGGTTCGCCATCCTCCACCGCGAGCGCGTTCGGTACGACCGACCAGCCCAGCCGGACGCCGGTGAACCCGGCGCTCTTGGCAAACGAGTTGATCTCGATGGCGCAACGCTCGGATCCGGGCACCTCGTAGACGCTCCGCGGGAGCTCCGGATCGCGTATGTAGGAGGCGTACGCTGCGTCGAAGATGATCACCGCGCGGTGCTCGAGCGCCCAGTCCACGAATCGTCGGATGTTCGCTCTCGTGGCCACCGCACCCGTCGGGTTGTTGGGGCTGCACAAGTAGGCGAGGTCCACTCGCGCCGCGGGCAGGACAGGGAAGAAACCGTTCTGTTCCGTACAGGGCATGTAGACCAAGCCTCTGTAGCCCTGCCGTGCGGAGTCGAACGAGCCGCAGCGGCCCGCGATGACGTTGCTGTCCACGTACACCGGGTAGGCCGGATCCTCCACCGCGACGACCGATTCCGAGCTGAACAGGCTCTGGATGTTTCCGGAATCGGACTTGGCGCCGTCACTGACGAAGATCTCGTCCGTTCCCAGGCGGATGCCGCGCTCGGCGTATGCGCGACAGATCGCCTCGCGCAAGGCGAGCTCTCCCTCGTAGTCTCCGTATCCCGTGTACATCTCCACCTTGGCCAGCCGCTCGACGCGCTCGCGCAGCCCCTGGATCACGGCTGGAGCCAGCGGCTCGGTCGTGTCTCCGATACCGAGCCGAAGCAGCTTCACCCCGGGGTGCGCCTGAACGAAGGCCTGGGCTCGACGTGCCACCTCGGGAAACAGGTATCCGGCTGTCAGCCGGTCGTAGTTTGCGTTGATCTTTGCCATGGGTCAGCCCTTGGGAATGCTCGCGGTGAAGGCCTCTCGGTCGAGGGCGCCCCCGCCCACTCGAGTCACCGGTCCAGTCATCCCGATCGAGAAGTCGTCTTCGACCGTGATCTTGAGGCGGCCGCCGGGCATATGAACCGTGATCTCACGATCGCACAGGCCGAGCTTGCGGGCCACGGCGGCAGCGGCGCTGCTGCTGCTCCCCGAGGCGAGCGTGTATCCGGCACCCCGTTCCCAGATCTCGATTTGGATATCGGACCGTCCGAGGACTTTCAACAACTGCACGTTGGTGCGGTTCGGAAAGCGCGGCTCGACCTCGATGACGGGTCCCACGCTGCGCGCCAACGTCGAACAGACCTCGGGCAGCGGCAGCACGCAATGCGGATTGCCGATGGTGGCCGCACAGAAGGTGTAGGCGCGCCCCAGCACCTCGATGGTCTCGTTGATGACCTCTCGGGGCGGTCCAGCCACGGGTATCCGTGTGCTATCGAAGCTCACGCGACCCATCTCGACGTCGACCAGCCTTCCTCCTGGGTGCACCCGCGAGCGCACTTTGCCGCCGAGCGTCAGGACGGTGAACGGATCGCTCTTGACCCGGCCGGTATCGAACAGGTAGCGTGAGAAAATCCTGAGGCCGTTGCCGCTCTTCTCCGCTTCACTGCCGTCCGGATTGAAGATGCGGAGCGCGAAGTCGGCTTCTGTCGTGTCCAGGGGTCCCCAGAGGATTCCGTCCGAACCGGCGCCGTAGTTGCGGTGACAGACCAGCTCGATCTCACTCGGCCCGAGCTCACGCTCGAGCTCGCTCGGTTCCACGACCAAGTAGTCGTTCCCGAGCCCGTGGTATTTCGTGTATCTCATGGAACTTCTGGTTCGCTCGTTGCGTGAAGCTTCTGGCTCCTAACCCCTGTGGCACGGGTTTTCAAGATCGTGTCCGAGCGTCGGCATGTTCGAAAGCCGCAGGCGCGGCGCCGTTCCTCCGCCATAGGTGTGCGCGGCCGGCCCCAAGGCCGCTCCCGGAAACCGCTGCCACGCGCTGCTTCCCGAGTCCCCGTCGCGACGGCCAACTCGTGCCTGCGCAGCCCCGATTGACGCAGACCGGCGGAGCTTCATGCTTGCCAGTGCGCCAGACGGCTGCAGCGTGTCGCTCGCGCGAGACACGCACACGCTTCGAAGACCCGGCCCAGATGCCAGAGTACTCAACAGGCACGACCCGAGAGACGTACGTCTACGGCCGAGCGCCGCGCAACGTCTATTGGGAGGTTACGGTCGCCTGCGACCTGGCCTGTAGACACTGTCGCGCCGAAGCCGTGGCAGAGCGGGATCCCGACGAGCTGTCGACCGAGCAGGGACGCTCTCTGATCGACGACGTGAAGACGATGGGCAGCCTGCTGGTGATCACCGGCGGCGACCCGATGAAGCGACCCGACCTGTTCGAGCTGATGGCCTATGCGCGCTCGGTGGGTCAGCCCGTGGCCATCACGCCCAGCACGACGCCCACGCTCACGCGCGAGGCCGTGCGCAAATTCGCCGAGCTTGGTGTGGTCACGATGGGCGTGAGCCTGGACGGGCCCAGCGCAGCCGTACACGATGCATTCCGCGGCGTCGAGGGCACCTATGCCGTTTCACAGCGAGCACTCGCGTGGGCTCGCGAAGCCGAGATCCCGGTGCAGGTCAACACCACCGTATGTCGCCAGACCCTGCCGCACGTGCGTGAGCTGATGGAGCTGCTGCGCGGACAGGCGCCGCCGGTGATCCGTTGGAGCTTGTTCATTCTGATCCCGACCGGGCGAGGCTCCATGCTCGAGAGCCTCACGGCGTCCGAGCTCGAAGAGCTATTCTCCTGGGTCCTGGCCATGTCCCATGACGCGCCGTTTCACATGAGCACCGTCGAGGCTCCTCACTATCGGAGGTATTGGATACAGTCGAAGCTTCGGACCGGAATGCCTTGGACTGCCGTGCGCGAAGCGAGCAAGCGCATGGGCTTCGGTATGCGTGACGGCAATGGCGTCATCTTCGTCGCGCGCAATGGCGACGTATTCCCCGCAGGATTCCTGCCGTACCCCTTGCTCGGCAATGTCAAGCGCGACCAGCTCTCCGTGCTCTACCGTACGAGCCCGGCGCTGCTCGGGCTGCGCGACATGGATCTGTTGACGGGCAAGTGTGGCCGCTGTGAGTTTCGATGGCTCTGTGGAGGCTCCCGCGCGCGCGCGTATGCGACCAGCGGCAATGTGCTTGGGCCCGAGCCGATGTGCGTGTACCAGCCAGGCGAGGCAGTACAGGAGCCGCTGCTCTGACGGTGAGCGCCGACGAGACCTAGCGTCCTGTCTCCGTGATTCGCCGCAGAACTCGACGGCCTCGAACGGGGCGAAGCCGTCGAGTTCTGCGGCGAATGCCCGCAGTCTGAG
>JAFGIS010000226.1 GCA_016929495.1 Polyangiaceae bacterium
GACCCTCTCTGGCCCACGCCGGGCTGCAGTTGCTCGTGGCGCTCGGCTGGGGGATTGACCTCGAGCGCTGCGTGCGCTGTGGACGCGATTGTGAACCGGGCCGTCGCGCGATGATCGACTCGGCTCGAGGGGGGCTCGTCTGTCGGCGATGCGGCGGAGCCAGTGTGCTGCTCGCACCGGACCTGCGAGCACGACTCGTGCGCGCGACCGCCGGCGAACGCGCGCTCGAACAAGGGGACGTGCCTTGCGCGTTGTCGCTGGTCGAAGGAGCACTGCGTGCGCACGCTGGGGTTGGATAGGGAACGGATCAATCGCTGGCGACTACTCGGTTGCGCCCTGCCCTCTTCGCTGCGTACAGGCGTCGGTCGGCGGCCGCGATGAGCTCCTGCACGCTGGGCTCATCACAGCAGTCGAGCGTGGCGCAGCCCAGGCTCACGGTCACTCGGATGCGCTGTCCCTCGTACTCGATGCTCATGCGTTCGACGCTCTGCCGGATCCGCTCCGCAACGTTCGCTGCTTGGAACAGGTCGGTCGTGCGCAGCAGGATCACGAACTCCTCGCCTCCGAAGCGGGCCAGCAGATCCTCGCCACGTATCTGACCGCTGACCTTCTGGACCAGCGCCACGAGAACCCGATCACCGGCCAGGTGACCGTACGTGTCGTTCACCCGCTTGAAATGGTCGAGATCGAACATGATCAGCGCCAGCCCGGTGTTGTGTCGCTTCGCGTACGACACCTCCTCCGCCAGGCGCATGTTCATATGCTCGCGGTTGTGTGCCCCGGTGAGCGGGTCGGAGACGCTCGTCTCGTACAGGTGGTGGAGCATGGCCTCCTGGTTGGCGTCCGTGACCGAATACCGGAACACCACGTTGGGACCGAACTGAACGATGTCACCGTCCTGAAGTGTTCGCACCGTGGTGCGCTCGCCGTTCACGTACGTTCCATTGCCCGAACCCTGATCCTCCAGGTCATAGCCGGAACCGTTCCAGCGCAGCAACGCATGGCGCCGGCTGACCCCTGAGTCGCGCAAGCAGAGCTCGGAGTTCTGCTGTCGACCCACGAGGAACACGGTTCCCACCACCTGAACGACCTGTCCCATCGCCTGGCCGTGAACCCCGACGAGTAGGTGACGATCGGTCGCCGTGGGCTGAGACAGTCTCCCAAGGTCCGTTGTCCTGACGATCGTGGTGCGGTCGTCATCTTCGCTGTCGTCGAGGTCGAATGGTGGGTCGCGGTCGGTCACGGGAGCTCCGCAGCCGAGGCTATCACAGGGAGACAGCCGCTGAGCAGCCGGCTCGGGCAGCTCCCTGGGTCGGCCCGGCCTCGCCCCCAGCCTCGGCCCGGTGGGCACAAGGCAGCCGGAATAGGCCCGGGATGTGCCTCCCGGTCCTGGCAAGCCGCTCCCGTCGGTACCAGACTCTTGCCTCGCATGGACCCGAGCCGCCATCGAGCGCCGGTGGTCGTCGAAGCGCGGCTCATCCGGGCCTGCGTCGAGGCCGGCCAGTTCCCGCCGCCGGGGGCTGTCGAGGTCTGCTTCGCCGGTCGCTCCAACGTGGGCAAGAGCAGCCTGATGAACGCGCTGATGGGAAGGCACAACCTCGTCCGAACCAGCGCCACCCCAGGGTGCACGCGGCGCGTCGCCTTTTACGAGGTCCGAACCAAGGACGAGCTGTTCGGCTTCGTAGACTTGCCGGGCTACGGATACACCCGTCGCTCCAAGGTCGAGCAGGCTTCCTGGATCCGGCTCATCGAACGCTACCTGCTCGAGCGCGTCTCACTCCGCGCGATGCTGCTTCTGGTCGACGTACGGCGAGGCGTACAGGACCAGGAGCATGAGCTGCTCGATCTTCTGCGGCGACCCGCGCCGGGAAGACCGCCGGTTGCCTGCCTGATGGTGGCCACCAAGATGGACAAGCTGAGCGGATCGGCGCACAAGCCTCGGCTCTCCGCCCTTCGGGCGCAGGTGGAAGTCCCGCTGGTCGGCTCGTCCACGCGTGACCCGGCAACGCGGGGGCAGATCTGGGCCGAGCTCCGGATGCTTCTTCGACCGGGCCCGGGGCATCAGGCGTGACCGCACGGCCTCAGCGGCTCCGCCGTCGCGCGGCGGCGGGACCGAGCTCACGCTTGCAGCTTGCGTCGACCACCATATGCACCTCCCCTCGGCCAACCCGAAACGACCATGCCGGGCCGCTGTTGGAGTGGAAGTACTCCGCGCGGGCTAGAGCGGTCCCCGAAGCCCCCTTGCCGAGCGCCATGGCCCAGAGCTCGCGCGGTCCGCACTGTGGATCCGGCAGCGGCTCGGGCGCCGGGCTCGGACAGCCATGGTCCGGGTGGTCTGCTCCAGCCACCAGTCCGGCAGGACCCAGCCGGACCGTCTGTTTTCCGCATGCCCGTGCACGCTGTTGGGCGGTCATCCCGCCCGCGTGCGGGCCGCGTCCGGGTGGACTCTGAAAAACGTAGCGCACGCGGCCGCTGCCATGGGCGTCCACGCTCCCATCGACTCTGACGCCAGCGGCAACGAGCCCGGCAAGATCTTTGCGACTCGCCAATCGACGTGCCGTCCCGAGTCCCTGCACTGGATCGACCGACCGTGGCCACCCGGCCAGACCGTCGGTGCAAGGCCCTTCCGAAGGCGGCTGCGCCATGCTGTGCGTCCAGGCCGAAAACGCCGACGCGCCGGCAAAGGCTCCGACCAGCAGCAGCAGTGCCCAGGTGCGTTCGCTCCAACGCAGCAGGCGGCGCGCGCGGCCGTGGCTCGGCTCGGACACAGTCATCCGCTGCTCGCTACAGCATTGCCGGCCAAGCGGCAACGAGCTCGACGCGCCGGGCAGCGAGCTGCCTCTACCCTAGCTTCGCGCGGTCCTGGGAACCCAGGACAGTCCGGTCCGCCGCCATAAGGACGCCGTGGTTCGGGTGCCATGGAAATCCTCGGGTCCGGGATTCACGATTGCCCGGCCCCGAGGGGCGCGCTATGAGCCAGGCCCTGCTGGTCAGGACCCGAGGCCCGCAGCCCCGAGCAGCTGGGCGCATAACTCAGTGGTAGAGTGCGTTCTTCACACGGACGAAGTCGCAGGTTCAAATCCTGCTGCGCCCACCCAGTTTTTGCCAAAGAAAACAGCAGATTTGGGGTGCTGATTCTGGGGTAACGGCCCCAGAATCCCTTCGGCCGAGACCCAATCACCTGAAGCGAGCGCTCGACCGCGCACGCGTGGAGGCGGCGCCGTGCTGCCCAAGCCGGAGGGCGGCCACGTGAGGCCGGACTCCGCGTGCCGCGACACATCGCGCGGCGCCGTCGTCGACGCCGGCGCGAGCGACGACCCCCGCTGCCTCTGGTGTGGTGTGTCTTGTCCGTCCGCTGGGCCAGCAGCGCCACGGTGTCCTCGAAATCGCGAGTGAACCAAGCTCCAGGCTCCGCCCACGGCACCAGTTCCGTGGTGACCCCGCATCGGTCACACTCCACCCGCCGAATCGTGTAGCGAAGCACCACCTCCATCGCGGTAAAGTTCTGGTGCCGCCACCGCCGGCTCCGGGCGTCATAGCACCGACGGCACGGCTGGCCGCATCCTGCGCATCGGGGCAGTCGGGTTGTCGGGGCCACATCGACGACCAGCCCGCGATCGCCGAATTCGAAGCCGACAACCTTGGTGTGCTTCTGATTGAGGATAGTCCGCAGCAAGCTCGTGGCGCGCATGGTGTCGGGCGTGTTTGTAGTGACCCCGAGCATGGCCTTGGCACCGTGCGCGTCCAACCGCTTCGTCCGTCGTCTCTGTCTCACGCCCGATCGGCCCTGCTTTCCCCCGACCACGCCTCCCCAGCCCAGCCCGACGCGCCCACCAAACGTTGTGGAGGGCCAGAAGTCGCGACCGCGCTCGCACCTGCGCGCAAGAGAGCCGCGAGCGCCCAACGTGGTGCGCTTGAGCCGCGTGGGGCCCAGCACCAGAAGCCTACCGGATGCGAGGCGCCCAGGAAAGAGTGGCGGCGACCAGCCGCCACGTGCAGGCAACGGTTGCCCGAAGCCAGGCGCCCCTCGGCCCACGTCGGATCCAGCCGCGGGTTGGGCAGTCCAGTCGATCCTCTACGCTGCGTGGACCTCGACCTTCAGCTTCAGGCCCGCGTTTCGGACCTGATCCTGCAGCGCAAGCCTGACGAACTGCGCCTGGTGTTGTCCCAGTAGCTTCGCGAATCGCGCGGCACGCTCCGGGCTCACAGACCGACGGCCCTGTTCGATGTCGCACAGATGCGAGCGCGAGATCCCAAGACGCGCGGCGAACTGCGAGAGGCTCTCGCCGTCACTCTCCCGGATCCCGGACAACGCGGCGCCGAGCGTCAGCGGTCCGCCGATGAGTCCTTCAAGGAAGGCCTGGTCCGAGCTCGACGTCGACCTCACGGTACGTCTAGTAGTCATGCTTGTTCACCTCTTCGACGCAGACGGTCTCGATTGCCCTACGGTCCCGCACAATGTAGATCGCTCGGTAGGCGTCGCTCAGACGTATGGCGCGGTAGCCTTGCCACTCGCCCTTGAGGGCATGGTCCCTGAAGCCGGGGACCATTCGGGCGGTTTCGAGTCCATCAACGCGCACGAGGTCTACCCAGAGCGCGAACTTCCGAGCAATGTGGACCGGGACCCTGACCAGCTGCTTTCGGGCCCTGCTCGAGAGTTCGACGTTCACTGGGGCAGTGTACCCCGGCGTGGGGTACAGTCAAGCCCGAACTTGTCTTCGGGTGTTCGTCCGAATGACCTGGCGGGTCGGTCGCTGGACCCTGCCGCAAACGATCTGCCCAACGGGGCGCGCTTGAGCCGCGTGAGGCCAAACGGCACGAGCGTACCGGATGCGGGGCGGCCCAGAGAAGAGTGGCGGCGGCAAGCCGCCACGTGCACGCGACGGTCACCCGGAGCGAGGCGCGTCCGGCCCCACGTCGGATCCAGGCGCTGGTTGGGCGGCTTCTCTCGTGTGCCAGACTCGTCCTGGATTCCGTGCGTCGGCAC
>JAFGIS010000227.1 GCA_016929495.1 Polyangiaceae bacterium
CGCAAGGCGCCAGAAAGCAAGCCGAGCGCTGCGCCTCCAGGCGCGCGCAAGACGGTCCATCAGCCGAATTTAGATGCGGTTGCCCTGCGCGGCGGGCGCCTCTGGCGGGTTTCGAGGTTCCTGATTCTTCGGTGGTGTCGAATGCACGGGCCATGTCCACGGCACGGTGGCCGCGACATCCCCGTCATGGCTCGTCGGGGTGGGCGCATGACGGCTCGTACGAGGTGGTGGGTCTGTCGGCGACCGCCGGCGCGGTCCGATGCTCGAATTGTCCGCAAAGAGACCGTGTTCCAGGCTTTTGGCGCGAGAGCCCCTCGACAAGACAGGCACAGCGCAGTAGTCCGAGGGTACCCCCACCGACAAGGACCGAAGATGCAGACCCTCAAACTTGCGAGCACCATTCTGAGTGTTGGATTGGCGATCGGGTTGGTCGGCTGCGCGTCCGCGCAGGGTAGTGGAGCAGCCACGCCCGAGAGTCAGGCCAAGGCGGAACCAAAGGACGCCCCGGAAGAGCAAGGGCAAGGTGAATCAGCGGGCGCCACAGCAGCCGACCAGGGAGGGGAGAGTGCCAAGGAGAAGGAACCGGCACCGACAGCCGCTCCCAAGACCTCGCCTGCCGAGGTGCTGCAGCACCCGGGCGCCATGTTCGTCATCAACTACCGTGACTCGGACATGGGCAAGGCAAAGGAAGCTGCCTGCGAGAAGAAAGCCGCGGGGGATCCGGCCAAGAAGGCGGCTTGCATGACGGCTGCGAGCAATGCGGTCAAGCGCGAAGGCATTCTCTTCGAGCAGGATGACGACCAGAACTGGTGGTACGTGCGTTTCCACATTGCCAAGGGAAAGCAGGTCGAGCTCAACCGCGTCCGCTGCGAGTTTGGAAAGCCCCAAGGCTCGAAGATCACGGTGAGGACGAGCGGCGCGGACAAGGCCAGGGGCGCGCAGGGAAGAGTCCCGAGCGAGCTCGAGTTCGATGTGCCCGACGAATTCACGATCACGCTTCACGACCCCCAGCGCGGCAACATCGTGTACGAGTCCAAAGTCGGTTTGGTCGACGACGGTAGCGTCCTCAAGCGCTAGCGCCCCGATCCGGCCGAAACGCGGCGTCTCCGTGAATCGCCACAGGATTGGCCGGCCTCGAACTGAGCGCGGCCGGCGGGTTGGCTGCTTCTGCGCGCGCAGCCGAGCTGAGCTGTACAGTGCACGGCCAGCGGCCAAGTGCTAAACATCTGCTCAGTGGCCTTCAAGCACAAGCTGGCTCTACTCGGCCGCCCCCTCGGTGCACGGTTGAGTGCGCCAGCGAACGCCGAGGTGCCGCCGGCCTCCACTGTCGGGCCGACGTCTGCTGATGCCACCACGCAGCGCGAAGCGACTCTCGAGGCGTTGCGGCGAAAGATGGCCGAGATGCTCGGGGAGCCGGCCGCAGCGGCGCGGGCTCCCGCAGATCCGAGTCGGACTGTCTTGCCGTTCGACGCCGTCGAGACCGCCTCCGGAACCGTACACCGTCGCATCCAACCACAGCGTCGTTCGCTTCGCGTCGGGAGGATACCGGTCGACGCTGCGCTCACCGCATCTGCCGAAGTGCTGGCACTGCTGGCACTCGATCCGACGCTGGCGGAGGCGTCGCTGGCTCGTGCTCTCTATCTCGACTGCGAGAGTACGGGGCTCGCAGGCGCTGGGACGCTCGCTTTCCTCGTCGGCCTGGCGTGGTTCGACGGTGATCGGCTGGTGCTTGAGCAGCTGCTGTTGCGAACCCCCGCAGACGAGAAGGCGGTGCTCGAACTGCTTCAGGAGAGGGTCTCCCGTGCGAGCATCCTGGTCACGTACAATGGCAAGACCTTCGATGTGCCGCTGTTGGCCGCCCGCTGCGTGATGGTTGGGTGCCCGCCGTTGCCCAAGCGACCGCAACTCGACCTGCTGCACGTGGCTCGGCGTTTGCATCGCGACAGAATCGGCGCGTGCCGTCTGGTCGACGTCGAGAGCAGAGTTCTCGGCTTCGACCGTGGACCAGACATCGCAGGCGTCGAGGTTGCATTGCGGTACGCCCATTTCCTGCGCAGCGGAGAAGAGGAGGCGCTGCGCGCGGTCGTGGACCACAACGCACACGACGTACTCACCATGGCCGCGCTTGTGGCGCTGTACGGTGAGAGGCTTCCAGCGATCGATGATCGCGACTTGGTCGGGCTCGCGCATACGTATTGGCGCGCCAAGGCATTCGACGATGCCGATGCCGTTGCGGCGTGCGCTATGGAGCGGGGCATCCGGTCGCGGCCGCTGCGCTTGAGGGCGCTCATCGCCAAGGCGCGCGGCGACCGGGCCCGGGCGCTCTGCTTCTTCGAGCAGCTGGCACAAGAGGTGGATGATCCCTGCGTTCGGCTCGAGCTCGCGAAGCTCTACGAGCACTATGTCAAGGAGCCGCAGCGTGCCCTGTCGCTGCTAGACAGGGGCACCGCCGAGAGCAGGACGGAGGTGGCCAAACGTCGCTCACGGCTCGAGCGCAAGGCCTGGCGTCCGTAGTCCGCGCTAGGTCCAGGTCTCGCGCCCCTCGTCGTTGGGATCGCTTTCGACAAGACAACGCGTCAGAAGCCGAAGTCGACCGGCCGCTTGGCGGCGGGGCTGCGGCGGCGTTGCACTGGCCGAGCTGCCTTGGCCGGCTTGGGCGCTGTTGCTGCCGCAGGGCGGTCGTGTTGGTCAGTTGGTGCGCGAACCGGTATCTGGGCCACCTCGGGACGCTGGGTCGATTGCGGCCGGTGCTGTACGACCTCTGGCCGCGGCGCTGCAGTCGAAATGGCCGGCTGAATGGCTGCCGGCCCCTGGGGTCTTCGCGCCTTGGTGCGTGGGGGCCAGCCCAGTAGCGCGGACGCGATGACCGCAGCGATTGCCAGAGGGAGCGCCCAGCGTGTCGCGATGCGCAGGCGCTCCTTCGAGCTCTGCCGGGACTGTGCCTGTCCGCTGGTACCTTCTGGCAGGATCCTGTGCGGTTGCGGCGGAACCCGGAGTTTGGAGTAGCGCGTTCGGGCCGTCGGCTCTTCCACATCGGGCGCGTTGGAGAGGGGCACCTCGATCCGCAGCCCGGACAGGACTCCATCGAGCCACACGGCCCGGATGGAGTTGCCGGCCAGGTCCTCCTTCACCCCGTGCTCGAAGAGCCAGAGGGCGAGCGCCTCGCCGAACTCCGTCATGTCAGCCCAGCGCTGTTCGCGCCGCTTGGCCAGTCCGCGCTGTACCACGAGCCAGAGGGCGTCGTCTCCAGCGCAAAGCGTTGGAAGCGGCGGCGGTTCGTCCTTCAGAATCGCCTGCATGAGGGCATTGTAGTTCGGCCCCCCGAAGGGTAGGGCGCCCGCCACCATCTCGTAGAGCACCACGCTCAACGACCAAACGTCGGTTCGTCCGTCGATGTCCTCATTGCCGAGCGCCTGTTCGGGCGACATGTACTCGGGACTGCCAAGCACGACGCCCATCTGCGTGATCTTGCCCTGAGCGGCGGGCGGGGCGTCTACCTTCGCAATGCCGAAGTCGAGCAGCTTCGGTTGGATGCGACCGAGCCCATCGGTTGCGAGGAAGATGTTGGCAGGCTTCAGGTCTCGGTGAACAATGCCGCTGTCGTGTGCGAGCCGGAGACCATCGGCGATGGATAGGACCGTCCGAACAGCCTGGATCGCCGGCATGCGGCCTCGTCGAGCGAGCTGGTCTGCGAGCGATTCCCCTCGGACGAGCTCCATCACCAGGAAGGGGTCGCCGCGGTTGGTCCAACCGAAGTCGAACACCCGCACGAGCGCAGAATGGGCCAGTCGAGCAGCGGCATGAGCCTCGCGCGCCATTCGCGACCCGACCCCACCGCCGGGAACACCTCCCTGGATCAGCTTGAGAGCGACCTCGATTCCAAGCACCAACGAATCTGCGGACCAGACCACGCCCATGCCGCCGCGGCCGAGCTCGCGGATGAGCCGGTACCGGTCCGCTATTACCTCGCCGGGCAGATAGGCTTCGGGTGCCGGCTGCGCTGACCGTCCTGCCCCGCCGGTAGCGCGCGGTCCGTTCTCGGTGCGCAAGGCTATGTCGGGCAGCGACCTGGGCATGGCTTGGGCTGGGACAGGAAGGGCCCGGGCTGCAACGGAAGCCCTGTTCCTGATACGGCCATGCTTCCTGCCGACTGAAGGGCGCGCGTCTGTGCGGCCCTTTGGCCAGTACGGACGGCGCGTCGCACAGACCGAACGAGACGCGCTACGCGCTGGTGGTGTTTGAACCCGCTACGCGCCAGGCCGGAGAAGGGCCTCGGCGTCCAGCTCGAACAGCAACTCGTCACGACATACATCGGCAACCACGACGACAGCCGGGAAGCTCAGCAGACCGCGTGCCTGGAGTCGCGCTTCGAACACCGTGGCGTACTCTGGCCGTTTCACGAACGCGGTGGCGGCCGCAATGTCGGCCAGGGTCGCTCCGGCCGCCGACGCCAGCAGCGAGGCAACATGGTCCAGGGTCGCCTCGATTTGCGCCTGAATGTCGCCAGGGAAGAGACTCTCGCCGTGAGCACCAATCGCGGCGGTCCCGGACACGTGCAGGGCCGTCACACCGCTAGTCGACAGTACGGCACCGCGGGCGAAGGAGGAGCCGTAGCACGTTGGCTCGAGCTGGGTGTGACTGGCTAGACGCCGCACGGCTGCGTTGGTTTCGCCTCGGACGGCGAGCACATCCGCCACCACGGCAACTCCGCTGGGACCGGTGCCACCGATGCCGGTGCTGGCGGGGAGAAGTTCTGCGCCAACTCCGGGCCGCAGGAGGCCAGCTGCCGCATAGCGTGCGCTTCGGACTCGGTTGAAGGTCGCATAGGTGTCGAGGATGTCGCGAAGATAGAACCACGTGCGCACGACGTCGTGAAGCGTCGCGCCGTGGGCTCGAAGCGAATCCTCCACATGGTCGAATAGCCGCTCGAACTCGGCCTTCGGCGAGCTGCAAGGAGCGCCCCCGTCAGCTAGGCCATTGATGCCCTGAAGCAACACGCACTGCGTTCCGGCTCGTCGCCAACGTCGACCCACCGGATGTGATAGATCGCCGAGCAACTCGACACCCGATTGCGTCGTGTCGTGGGCCACCGCATGGATGATGGTGCCAGCGAGCCCATCTCCCCAGCTGGGCGCGCCTTCGACGTAGGTCGTGGGAGTCCGAGCGAGGGAGGGATCCCGCGAGACGCTTCGTCGCGCCGCCATGACCTTGCCGAACACCGTTCTAGTGCCGAAGATGCGCTCGTGGACGATAGTGGCGTGTCGCCATTCGAGCTCCATGCCGATGACGCGGTAGATCACCTCGGCAGCGCGCGCGGCAGGGGTTCCCGGTCGTGCTGACGCGACCAGGCACAGGTCGTCCGTCCCTTCGCCGGTGAGAACCACTCGGGCGCTCTCGTCGTCGTGCAGCAGGATCACGGTTTCCGCTCCGTGTCAGCCTCGGCCATCGTGATGCGCTACCAGCGCCGTCCGGGAGGGGCGCCGGCGAGCTGGCTCGTTCCTACGGGCGGCTCGTTGCGGATGCGCTGGCTCAGTTCGAGGTAGTGCGCCTTCATGGTCTCTAGCCGACTCGTATCTGTTCGGGCAAGGTCATGCTCCTCCCGAAAGTCCTCGGTGACCTTGTATAGACTGAACGCGGCGTCGTCACCGAAGGCAATCAGCTTGTAGTCGCCCTCGACCAGTGCCCGTCTGCGATCCATTAGGTCGCAACGCGGTTGGTCGACGACAATCGGACGGTCGGGCACGCTGTCCCCGAAGATCTCAGGCAATAGGCTTCTTCCCTGCCATTCTGGGTCGGGCTGGATGCCCATCAGGTCGGCGATCGTCGGTGCGAGGTCGATGTGGCTTCGGGGAGCCTCGACGCGGTGGGGAGGCGCCCCCGGTACATGCACGAACATGGCCGTACGCGCGAGTGCCTCCCAGAGCTCGTAGGCGTGCCGGTAGTGATTGTGCTCGCCGAAGCCTTCCCCGTGATCACCCGTGATAATCACGGCGGTGTTCTTGCCCCACGGCTGCGACAAGGCCCAATCGACCAGGTCTCCCACCCAGTAGTCGGTGAAGTGGACCTCGTTGTCGTAGCGGGCGCGACGATTGTCGCCGTAGTCCGGATGGCCGGGGTGCTTGAAGTAGTCGAAGTGTGGGTCGAGGAAATGGAAGTAGGCGAAGAAGGGGCGCTTGTTCGAGGGGTCGACGTTCTTGGGGTCCGACAACATCGTTCGGGCGAGCCGATTCAGCCGGTCGCTCGTGACGTCGAACACGCCCTTCGTGTCGAGAAACGTTCCTGGCAACAGCCGGTAGTCGTCGAAGCCTTGGCTGAGGCCGAGCGCCGGCATGAAGTAGCCGTGCCCCTGTCCGGACAGCGTCCGGTACCCGGCGGCTTGAAGTCTCTCGGTCACGGTGACGTTGCTGGGAAACCACACTGTGAAGAAACGGTCGTCGCGTTTGAGCTCCGACGGATAGCGCCCTGCCAAGGCCGGGAAGACGGCTTTGGCCGTGTAGCTCGACAGAGAGTACATGCGCGGGTAGAGGGTGGCCTGGTTCGCGAACTCGGTGAGCCAGGGAGCCACTTGGCGTGGGTAGCCCGTCCACGGCATGTCCGCACGCAACGCGTCGATGATGATGAACAAGACGTTGTATGGCCGCTTCGGCTGCGGTCGCGGGACCACCGTGGGGGCAGTGGCCGCCGACGCAGTGGCCACCGCACGGCTTGATGCGCGCCCAGCGGACGGCTCGCCGCGACGAGCACAGGCCGCGCCAACGAGTGCGCAGCCGATCAGCACCGCCGCGAGTGCGGACCGTACTGTCCGGCTTGCGCGGCCGCTGCGGGAAGTCGAGCCTGGAGGTGGTTTTTGGGATGCGAGCCGTGGGGTCACGGGTCGCCCAACGTAGCACCCAGCTGCGGTGCCCGCAGACATGTGCTCAGATGCCCGCGCGCCTGGAGGAGCCGGCCAGGCTTGTGTGCCGCGCCGAGAGCCCGATACTGTCCTCCGAGATTCTTGGGCCAGAGGAGCGGTCTCGAGCAGAGTTGGACCCTGAACATGTCTTCCGTGCTGAACGGTTGGTCCGCTGTGAGCAAGCTGTTGTTTCCCGTGAAACTCGTCCTTCTCGGAGCCATGCTGGTAACTGCAGGTTTCGCCTGCGGCTACCAGCCAGCCTACGGCGGCACACGACCCGAAGGACGTCTGAGCGTGGCAGCTGCGCCCCCCAAGGTTGCGCATGCCGAAGTCGTCGCTGCCGCCATCGCGGGTGCGCGAGACGAGCTCAGCCGCGCGGGAGTCCTCTCGCCGGGCAATGACTATCCGAGGCTCATCGTCGAAGTCGTTCGCGTGGACGAATGGCCTCGAGGCATTTCGGCGATGCCGACGGGTGTGGATCAGCGGGTCATTCCCCTGGGTCGCGCCACCACCGTTGCCGTCGTCGGTCGCGCTTGGGTGGTTGAAGGGGAAGGAAGGGCTCCCATTCGAGACACTGGCGACGTGCGGCGCTCCGACACGTACGCGACCGAACCAGCCACGACGGCAGATGCCCTGCAGTTCTCGGCAGCGGCGAGCTCTGCCGGGAGGAAGCTCGGGAGGGCGCTCGCCAGGCGAGTTCTGGGGGAGCCAAGCCCGGCGATGAGCCCAATGTAAGCAAAGGTACGGAAGCAGCGAAGCGGAAGGCCGCGGCCAGATGACCGGTTCCGCGCGGTCGAAGTGAGGGCTCTACCCTACGCGCGTGAGGCTACGGTCAGTCGGGGCAGGGCCTGGTCGCGCTAGTGCATCGTTTCAATTGAAACGATGCCCAAAAACGAGGGGTGCCGCGTGTCAGATCGGTGGGAAGCGGCGGGTTTTTCGCCGCTCCTCGCCCGGTCGGGGGCGGCGAAAAACGCATCACTTCGGCACTAGGTGATCTTGACGGCCTTCTTGAAGCGCCTTGCGTCGGCGAACATGTCGACGTTCGCGAAGACGTACGTGGCGGTCTGGCTCTGTGCTGCCCGTGCGAGCTGTGCCAGGCGGTCGATGGCCGGGTCTTCGTAGCGACTCTTTCTCCCGGCTGGCCCCGGAAGACGGTAGTAGGCTTCCGAACGCGCTGAGGTCCCGCTCTGGAGCGGGTCGCGGGCAGCCAGCGTTTTCGTCTCCTCGGCGAGGTCATCCGCGTCGTCGGGCTTCCACGCCGAGCCCGGATCGAAGACCACGCGCTGGAACTGCGATGACACTGCCTTGAGGAATTCGCGTAGGGCGGACCGGTTGGAGCGATTCTGTGAGAAATCGGGCGCCGCGAGGAAGACAGCCGTCGTGGCAGCCAGCTCCGTGCCAACCTGACGCAGATTGTCGAGCGCAGTCTCGACGACCTTGCCTGCGCGGAAGCCCTCCTGGCCGACCTCTCGCGGGCCGAGCAGGGCGAAGAGAAAACCATCCGGAGCCTCGCGTTGCCAGCGACGCATCGTTCCACGTCCCGGAACCGCGAGATGCGTCTCCTGGATCTCCACGAAGTGGAACTCCTTGAAGTAGCGGGTCGCAGGTACCGCAAAGCCAGCACAGCCCACCGTGATCATGGCGGGTTGAACCCTAACACATCGCTGGCGGGGCGACACGGCGGACAGCAGCCTGACAAGGCCAAGCGCCGGCTGGGGGATACCAAGGGGGCATCACTCCGGGAGGACCGAACGAGGCCCCTTGGCGGCATGCCCCCATCTTCGGTCCCGCCGCAGGCGTGCACAAGCGTGCAGTACCGTGGCGGGCGACGCTGAGGAGCCAGCTGCTGCGCTGGTGGTCTGTCAGTGGGGTCCCGGACACGGCGGTGGCCGGTCTACTCCTCGAAGCACTGCACCACGCACCCATCCGTACCGGTTACTGGGTCGATCAAGATGCAGTTGGTGAGGTCTACTGATTCGGCGCTCGTCAACGTCTCGCCATCCCCGCATTCTGCCCCGCACTCGAGGTCGTCGCCCTTGTCCGGATCGCTCATGCACTGCATGAAGCAGTCGACTTCGGTTGCGCAAGTGCCGGTGCAGGCGCTGCAGAAGTCGTCGTCTGCGTCTGCGCCGCAGGATTCTTGGATGCAGGACGCGCAGTCGTTGGACTCTGGGTCTGCTGCACACACGGTCGGAAGGGTGTCACTCGTGTTGCCGCCAGTGCCTGTTTCGCCGGCCCCTGCCGAGCCCGCCACGCCTTGGGTCCCGCCCGTCCCGTCGCCCGCGCCACCTGCCGACGTTCCGGCGAGGGCTTCTGCGCCGCCCGTGCTTTCCGAGCCGCCTGTCTCTTCGACGCCGCCGGTGTTCTCCTCGCCACCCGTGCTCGCTTTGCCGCCAGTCGCCTTGCCGCCAGTCGCCTTGCCGCCAGTGTCGTCATCGTCATCCCAAAGACTGCCGGCAAAGCCGCTGTCATCGTCGTCATCGTTGGTCGTCGTGATGACGCAGCCGCCCATCATGGCAGAAGTGACCAGTGCGAGAAGAGCCAACCTAGTCCAAGCGTTGCTGATCATTTCCCTCGTCTCCTTGTTGCTCCGATGACAATATCCGGGGAACAGCGTCCTGCGCGGCTGGACAGCTACTGCGACCTGCTTCGGTCGTACGCGCATACGAACATCCTTCACGAAAGGGCGGCCCAGTCAATGGCGCCGTTGTCGCGCCGGCCGCTTGCGGCTCGAGCTGATCGGCGTGGTGAAGCCATGGCACTCCGCATAGACGAGAGCGCAGGCTTCGCTATTCGAACGGGTTCGGGTTGACCGAAGACGGCCAGAGGGCCGATTTCGGTCAACGTGCCGCCGCACCAAACGAGCCCTTGGCACGAAGGCCCCCACGGCCGACAGCAACGCCAGGAGCCACCATGGGGCCTGACCGATGGTCCGGAAACACGTGCTGCTGTTCAGCCAGGCGACTCGAGAGCGGAGCGTTGCTTGGACAAAGGGCTGAGTGTGCGACACGACTCGGCCCACGGGATCGACGAAGGCGCTCACGCCGCTGTTCACGGATCGGACCAGATAGCGCCGTTGCTCCACTGCCCTGAATTGTGCGAGCGCAAGGTGGATCCAGGGCTCAGTCGTGTTGCCGAACCAGGCATCGTTCGTCATGTTGACGAGTAGCTCGGGGTTCGCGTGGCCCATGATGGTGTTGACGTAGGAGGGCAGGATGTCCTCGTAGCAAATCAGGACCGCCACCGAGTGACCCGCAGCAACCACGGGCTCGGCGCGAGTGCCGGGCGCGAAATGGCCCGAGTTCGGCGACCACTCGTAGAGTATCGGAAAAGTATCGCCCCAAGGCAGGTATTCACCGAACGCGAGCAGGTATCGCTTGTCGTAGCGGTCGACCAGGTTGCCCTGAGCGTCCGAGACCAGGGCGGAATTGAAGAGCACATAGCGGCGCGCATCGTTCACCGGGCGCGCCAAGACGCCACCGAAGATGGCCGGTGCGCCGATCGCGCGGGTGAACATGCGCGGCATCACGGCCTCGGCCGCAGACTCCTCGACCGCGCCCACCACCGAGGTCTCGCTCCACACGACCAAGTCGACAGGCCCTTGTTCCTTCAGCGACCGAGTGAGGTTCAGATGGCGCCTGAGCCCCTCCTGCTTGTCGCGGCGCTTCCCGAACAGACTCATGTCCGCCTGAACGGTCCCAACGGTCGCCTTGGGTGCGGAGCCAACTTGCGCGTCGACCTGTGGGATGCGCACCGCGCCGTAGACCAGCGAGACGGACACGAGGGCCGAAAGCCCTGCAACACGCCGCCACGAGACCGGGCTGCGTTTGAGGCGAGCGACGACCAGCTCCCAGATAGCCAGGTTGCCCGACGCGAGCGTGACCCCAACGAGTATCGGTCCACCGATTTCGGCCACCTGCAACAGCACGGGCAGCTGATGTACCGAGGCACCGAAATACCAGGGAAAAAGCAGGGGAAAGACGAGCTCACTCGTGGCGAAGGCGCCGAAGAACGCGGTCGCTGCAGGCCAGCCTCGCATGGTCATGCGCCCAAAGAGCCACCCAAGGAGCGCGAAGCGACCCGCCTGGTAGGCGCACAGCACCGACATGAACAGGGCACACAGCGCCGTCGGGAAACCGCTGAAGACACGCAGCATCTCGAGTAGCCAGTAGAAGCCGGTCATCGTCATCACGAAGCCGGCGACCCAGCCGAGAGCCGTCGCCCTGCGCACGGTTTGGCCTTCGAGGGCGAGCCTCAACGGCACCAGCGTGATGAAGGCGAGCGGCCACAGATCCAGCCCGGGGAAAGAGAGGAAGTAGAGCAGGCCCGTCGCGACGGCGAGCGCGTAGGCCACCGGCGCTCGAATCGGAAAACAGACGGAAAGCTGGGGCTCGGAGGACGGGTCGGGTGCTGTGGGCAGGGGAGCCGTGTCAGAGCGGTCGTGCCGTTCGCACGCAGGCGCCGTCGGAGCGTCCATTGTCATGATGGGTCCTGGCTCAGCGCCCGATCACGCTCTTCACCTTCGCCATGAGTTCTTCGAGCTTGAAGGGTTTGACCAGGTAGGAACGGGCACCGGCCTGGATGCCTCGGATCCTGTCCATCGGGGAATCCCGGGCGGTGAGAAACATGATCGGCACTCGTTTGCCATGGGGAAGCGCGCGTATCTGAGCTGCCACCTCGAAGCCGTCCATGCCGGGCATCATGACGTCGAGCAGAAACAGCTCGGGATACGGTTGTCTGCTCGCCAGCGCGACGACCCCGGGGCCATCACTGGCCAGCACGACGTCGTAGTGACGTTCCAGCGCGCGCTTGAGCAGGGTCCGGATCTCGTTGTCGTCATCGGCAACGACGATTCGGGGCAGGTTGCCTCGCGTTGGCGTCGCCGTCGACGGCTCCGCCGCAGCGCCGGGCGCGGGCCCAGGCGCGAGCGCCGCCCTCTTCGGCAGCGGACGCGGTGGCGGTCGCGGTGGCGGTGGCGGAGGCTTCAAGGGGGGCGGCGGCTTCATGAGGGCAGGCCGAAAGGGGGCGTCCGGATGTGCCAGGCATCGGTATGTCCGCATCCCGGGAGAGTTTCAAGTTGAACCCCTCAATCTGCCCCGACCGCGTGTCAGTTGCAGCGTCCTCTGTGCTCCGACGCGCCGGATAGTGGGCAAGGCCCGGCGGCCGCTCGACCAGTCGAGTTCCCCGTGCAGCGGACTCTGCGCGAACGAACCACGTGCGCGTCTTCGACGGGCGTGGGCGGTCGTTGCTTTCCGGTGGCGATGACCGAGTGCGTCTGGCGAAAGGTTGATGGGATTGTGAGCGCGCACGGCGCGCGGGAGACACGACGCGGCCGGGCAGCCGTCGTGGTTTGCTGGTGGACGCGACCATGAGGTTGAGGGAATGTGGGGGAGCGCAATGCCCACGATCCTGCACATCGAGGATGATCCCGCCAACCGCCTGCTCGTGCGCAAGCTGCTGGGTCCTGCGGGCATCGAGGTGATCGACGCGGCGGACGGGCTGGAGGGGATCCGCCTCGCGCGCGAGGTCCTGCCGGACCTCGTCTTGGTGGACATTGCCATACCAGGGCTCGACGGATACGAGGTCACTCTGCGCCTTCGTTCGGAGCCGCTGCTGCGACGGCTGCTGATCGTCGCTATCACCGCGGAAGGCAACCGCGACACGAGTCTGGCGGTGGGTTGCGATGGCTTTCTGCAGAAGCCGATCGATGGGCGGTCGTTCCTCAGCACGGTCCAGGGGTACCTGGGCGGCCATAGGGAACGAGCAAGCCCAGAACGTACGGGCAAGCACTTGATGATCCAGAGCCAGAAGATCGTCGGCCATCTGGAGGAGAAGATCGCTCAGCTCAGCGCCGCAAACGAACGCCTCCTCGAGCTCGATTTGGCTCGCAAGCAGTTCTACCGGACGATTTCCCACGAGCTCAGCACCCCCATGACGCCGATCGTGGGGTACGCGAAGCTCCTGCGCGACGAGGAGCTCGGACCGCTTTCGGCGCCTCAGAAGAAGGCGCTCGACGCCATGTCCGACTGCATTCAGCGTCTTCGAGGACTCATCGACAATCTGCTTGACGTGACCGGCCTCGAGACGGGTCGCATGCAGTTCGTGTATCGCGAGTACGACATGGCGGAGCTGGTGAGGAAGGCGGTTGCGCGAAAACTGGACAAGCTGCGTCAGGGCGACCGCCGGATTGCTGTCGACGTGCCGACCGACGCGATTTCCGGCTTCGGCGATGCCGAACGGCTGTCTCGCGCCGTAGAGCATCTGCTGGACAACGCTGCCAAGTTCACGCCGGACCACGGGAGTATCGGGGTTCGGCTGCGTCAGGTCGGACGCTCACAACTCGAACTGTGTGTGGCGGACACTGGCCCCGGGCTGCCGGAAGACGCGCGCGAACGCCTGTTCGAGCCCTTCGTGCAGGCGGATGGCTCGCCGACTCGGGCACACGGCGGCACGGGAGTCGGCTTGGCAATCGTGCGTGGCGTCGCGCGGGGCCACGGAGGGAGCATCGAACTCAGGTCGCCGGGGGCCGAGCAGATCCACGGCATACCGTTCGGCGGGGCGGCGTTCTACCTGCGGGTCGAGCAGCGGGTCACCCGCCCGAACCCCTCGTAACGCCGAAGCCCGCTGAGCGTCGTTGTGGCGGCCAGCTACCTGTACTTCGACTGGAACGCGACGGCGCCACCGCTGCCGGAAGCCACTGACGCCGCACGCGACGCCGCACGGAGCTACTGGGGCAATCCATCGAGCGTCCACGCTGCCGGCCGCGAAGCGTGGGCCGTCGTCGAGCGACTCCAGCAGACCCTTGCGCAGACGGTTGGGGTCGATCCGCGCGACGTTCTGCTGACTTCAGGAGCGACAGAGGCGAACAACACCGCCCTTCGTTCTGCGCAGGCCCTGGTGACGAGCCGTCTGGAGCATCCTTCGGTCGTTCGAGTGGCCGAGCACCTAGCGAAGAACGGCATTGCAGTCGTCTGGCTCGAAGTCCCCGCGGACGGACGGCTGGGTGTCAGCGCCGTGCGATCAGCCCTAGCCGGGCTTCCAGCCGGCGCAGTGGTGGCTGTGTCTGCCGTGAACCACGAGACCGGCATTATTCAGCCGGTCGCAGAGATTGCAGAAGTGACCCGCCGCGCCGGAGCACGACTGCACGTCGACGCTGTGCAGGCGCTCGGCAAAGTTTCGGTCGAGCTTTGGGCCTCGGGCGATAGCATCGCCCTGGCGTCCCACAAGATCCGTGGGCCCAAGGGCATTGGCGCGCTGCTGTGGCGGGGCGCTTCGCCCGTCCCGTTGCTGCTCGGCGGAGACCAACAACGCGGCCTGCGGGCCGGTACGCTCGATGCGGCTGCCGCGGCAGGTTTCGACGTGGCTCTGCGGCATGCTGCGGCTGGAGGGATTGACCGGTACGCCGCCCTCGGCCCGTTGAGGGACCGCATCGAGAAGGCAGTGGTCGGGCTATGCCAGGTCAACGGCTCGCCACAGCATCGAGTGGCACACGTCACCTCGCTGTCGGCGATGGGCTGGCGTTCGGACGAGCTCGTTGCAGCTCTGGACCTGGCCGGTATTTGCGTCTCCAGCGGTAGCGCGTGCAGCGCAGGCTCGGTGCAGCCTTCTCCGGTCGTGGCGGCGATGCTGGGTCCCGAGCGCGCGGCCAGCACGATTCGCGTCAGTATTGGGGAACTCACGAAGCTCGGGGAGGTCGATGAGGCTATTGCTGTCTTGTTACGAATACTTAGACGGCACGCTGGCCTGCGCTGAGGTGACGGATCAGGTGCCCAGACGACCATGTATGCAGCACGCGCAACCGTGGTCAGAACTATCCGTTGTCACAGACCTATTCGATGACGCCGTTCTCACTGCGCTCGATACATTGAAGAGAGCGGTTGACCCCGGGGACGGCACGAATGTTCAGGAGGTGACGACAGATTCAAAGACAACATGAGTGTTTGTGCCTAAGATGCTGACTTTGCTCGCTGAATCGCTGCTTCGTACAGCGCGATACCGGCGGCCACCGATGCGTTCAGTGACTCGATCGTGGTCATCCCGGCTAGCCGGGCCAAGCATGTGCACACTCTTCGCAGCGATCCGCCGATCCCCTGGTGCTCGCCGCCGATGACGAGGATGGATGGACCGATGAGCTCCACCTCGTGGAGACACCTCGTCGCGCCCACATCCAGTCCGACCACCTGGGTGTCACGTTCGCGAGCGTCGCCCAATGCCTGACGCAACGACCTGACCCGGCAAAGCCGGGCATGCTCTATCGCACCAGCAGAAGCCCTGAAGGTTGCCAGGCTCAAGGGCGCTGAGCAGTGCTCGCCCCAAAGCACGGGTGTGTTGCCCAGACCGACGGCGCTGCGCACGATGGCCCCGAAGTTCTGCGGGTCCTGTATTCCGTCCAGTGCCAGCGTGAGGCCATTCGGATCCCCAAGCACCTGCTCCAGCTTCCAGAGGGTCAGGGGAGGTACCCAGGCGGCGGCGCCCTGGTGGCTCACCCCCCGGCTGAGGCGGTCGAGCTCCGGGCGTGGCAGGCGAACGACCTCCTGCACTTGCTGGTCCCGTGCCAGTCGTACGACTGCCTCCAGTCTCGGGGTGGACGTCCCCTCGACGGCAACCCGCTGCACCAGATGGCGGTGCACGCAGATGGCCTCGCGCACTGCCTGCAGTCCGACAACGAGACGACGGGGTCCAGGGGCTTGCGTATCAGCCACGGCACGCGAGATCGAAGCTGGGCTTGAGAGGGTGGAAGACCGCGCTTGGCTGACGGCAGAAGGCCGTCTTTTCGGCTGACCGTCTCGGACGCGCTGTAGAGCGAGCAAGGGCCGATGGCCAACATCCGGCCGCATTTTTGCGGCCGCGGCGGCTGCCCGCCGGGGCTCGGACCGCTCTCGGACCCATTGCTGAGCTAGCTCCCGGCTAGGGTGAAGCTACTACGGGTTGGCTGTCTTGGCCCGCAGCGCCCGCTCGATGGCGCGCACATGCTCCTCGGCAGCGGCGACAGGGTCCGAGGCGTCTCGAATAGGGCGTCCAACCACGAGCAGGCTGGCGCCGTCCGTGACGGCCTGTTCGGGTGTGGCGACGCGCTTCTGGTCGTCGTCCGCGTGAGCTGCGCGGATACCGGGGGTGACCAGAATCGGGGTGTGGCCGAGAACGCGCCGCAGCTCCGCCGCTTCCGCTGCTGAGCAGACGAGTCCGCTCACGCCCGATGCCAGTGCCAGACGGGCCAACCGGACCACCTGGTCGCGAGGCTCGCAACCGACTCCGACGGCGCGCAGGTCATCGGCATCGAGCGACGTCAGCACCGTGACGGCCAGCACGGACAGGCCGGTCCCCTCACGTTCCGCTCGTATCGCGGCCCGCTCGAGCATCCGGGGCCCTCCCGAAGCATGCACGGTGACATACCGAGCGCCCAGAGAGCAGACAGACCCGACGGCGCGGTCCACCGTCTCCGGAATGTCGTGCAGTTTGAGGTCGGCGAAGACATCAAGGCCTGCTAGCCGACCCGCCTCGACAGCGGCCGCGCCCTCTCGAATGTACAGCTCCAGCCCGATCTTCAGGACGCCAACGAACGGGCTAAGCTCGGCGAATATTGTGCCGGCGGCCGCAAGCGACGGGTAGTCGGCGGCAAACGCCAGACGCGCACGCGCAGCGCTGGCCAGACTGAGCTCGCTGGGATCACTCACAGGCAGGTACAGAGCGGGTCACCCGGCTGGCAGTTGCAGGGTTTCTTCGCGTCGCCGCCACCCTTCGGCTTGCCGCCGCCGCTCATCGCGCGGCTGGCAGCCTGTCGGGCCTGCTTTGCTGCGGCCAGCTGCGCTTCCAGTCTCGCCCGCTCGGCATCATCCTTGGCGCTTTCGAGCGTCCGGCGCAGTTCCTCTTCCTTGGTCCGCGCGGTTTCGAAGTCGCGCCTCATCCTCTCGAGCTCTTCGACCGTGGCCCGGCGCTGCGCCTCGATGGCAGCTTGCTTCTTCGCCGCCTCTTCCTGGGACTTCTGCAACATGATGCCCCCGCCGATGCCAACGATCAGCAGTACACCGACCGCCATGCCGACGCCGAGCTTCAGACGCTTTTTGGTCACGTCGTGGGCCAGACCGGCGAGTTGGGCCTCGTGCATCTGCTGGGCGGCCATCGCCTCCATCCGCGCCTTGTGCTCGGCCTCTGTGCGTGCCCTTTCGAGTTCGCCCTTCTTGATGGCCTCGACCCGAGCCTCCTCTTCACGGCGCCGCTGTTCTTCCGCTCGACGGGCCTCCTCTTCCTCTCGAAGGCGCCTTTCTTCGGTGTCGCGGGCCGCGCGTTCAGCGGCCTGGCGCGCCTCGAGCTCAGCCTTGGCCTGCGCCTCCTTGACGGCCTCCTCCTCGCGGATGCGGTCCTCCTCGAGGTTCATCAGCTCCTTGAGGGAGAAGAGGACGGAGCTTTCCTTCTGTTCTGCCATGAGCGGTGCACCTCGGTAGACTGCGGCGGACTGGCTGTTGCTACCGAGCCCGACGCCTGTCTCGCAGATACCGTTCGCGAGCCGATTCGTCAACGCCTCGGTGGCGGCGGGAATGTAGACCAAATCGTGGCGCCGGTCATCGCCCTTGTGAGGTCCGAGCCGTGTCGCGCAGTCCCGGCGAATGTTCACCGGTCGCGAAACCAACAGGCGCAGGTCCTGCACTTGTCGTCGTTTGACCGGATCCGCGCCGAGCTCTGTTGCGAGCGCCTCCGGGCATGCGCCAAGGGGGAAAGCCAGCCCTGGCCACGATTCGCCTCTCGTCCACGGGAAATAGTCCGCTGCGAGCGGCGCGGCGATCGGTAGGCCAAGGGGCCAACGTCAAGGCGGTGGCGCGGGCATCCCGGCGTTCGATTGCATGTCCAGCAGCGTAGCCTGGGCGCGCCGCAGTCGCGACCAGAGCGCGACGAGCAACCCGATCAGCGCAAGATTGAGCACGATGACCAGACCCACGATCGCGCGAAGGGTGCGTGATGTGCCCTGGGTCACCGTGATCGGGCCGAATCGGGCAAGTTCCCGCTCTGGAGCTCGCTTGGCTGGGGGAACGGGCGTTGCGACGACGGACACCATCTCCGGAGAAAGGGCAGGGACCGCTCGGGCCACCAGCTGCTGCACGCCTTGCACAGAGACGGGCGGAGTGGCCCCGCGGTGCCGTAGAAGGACCGAAGCCGTGGGCGGCGGGCGAGTGTCATCAAGGGCCAGCGCGTCCCCAACGGGCACGGCCAGATGAACACGCGCCGAAAGCACGCCGTCAATGCTGCGCAGTGACCGTTCCAAATCACCAGCAACGCCGGCTATCAGCCGAGCGTGCTCCGAAGCGCGGCTTGGCACGAGCGCGTCTTCACCCATCGCCTCGAGCACGCCCGGACTCGGCCGCGGAGGCAAGTTCTCGCTCGCGAGCACCGCGGTGGCTGCTGGCGCGTCGTCCGGACCAACGCTCACCAGCCATCGCCCCTCGGCCTGCGGGTCTACTTCCTTGCTCGCCGCGACTCCCTGCTCCTCCAGTGCGGTCGCCACGCGGTTCGCGTCCTGCTCATCAAGTCCGCGCGCGACAGGTACCGAGCAGGCCCCCGAAAGTGCGGCCATGGCTACGGCGCGCCAGCACCAAGCGTGCCGGATCCTCCTCAGCCCAGACGTCGACGCACGACCGCCAGCTCGGGGACTGAGCTCGTCAGCGGGAGAGGAGGAAGCCTGCATACTACTTGCCTGGCGCAAACGTCGTGCGGGTCACGTCGAGCCTTGGGTTGCTCGGGAAGCTCAACCGGCGCACCGCGGCGGCTACGCAGCCCTCGGCCGCCGCATTCCGCGGGCTTGTGGTAACCGTCACGCCGACGGCCCGGCCGTTCTGGACCGCAATGCAGATGTTCACGCCCATGCTGCGAGGCACCGGGCAACCCGTGAGGTAGCTGCCGCGGTTCAGGATACCCGCGTACTGGGCACGCGTTATGTCTGCCGGGCCTTTGGGGCCTCCCACGTTGATTTGCTCCACGTACTTGGCGGCCGCCGCTTCGCAG
>JAFGIS010000228.1 GCA_016929495.1 Polyangiaceae bacterium
AACCACCCGGCAGGGGTGCAGGTCCGCGAAGTGGTCCCCGCGGCCGAGACCATCGCGGTAGACCCGAGCCCAGTGGTACAGCGCCCGTTTCTCGGTGGCTCCGCGGTCGTCGATCTGCATTTCCACGTCGCTGCGGGTGCCGTCATCGTGCACCGACAGGATGTCGAGCACCAGGCCGCGGTCATCGGGGCCGTCCTTCTGGACCTCGGGGTTGACGACGTCACGTCGTATGCAGAGCACCGGCCCCACCAAGGGCTCGGTGGGGCGACGCCGAACGAGGTGCACTTCGTTCGGGCACAAGCCGGCGCACGCGCGGGCGCGGTATCCTGTGCTGCGCGGTCGAGTCCGAGGTCGACGTGGGATCGAGTCGAAACTTGTCGTGGCGCAGTCCGAGCGCTCCGAGGAGCTGCCGACCGTCCGGCTGCGGCGAGCAGCGTGAGGAGCAAGAAGGCGTAGTCTCGAAGCGCCGCACGCGCCGTGCGGACAGGTTTGTGCTGCGCTGTTTCGGGCTGAATGGGTGTGCAGCGTCGGGGCTCATGGGACAGGTGCGCGAGTCGTCAAAAGTGATGTCGTCGGCCTCGAAAATCGTGAAAGCTCGTCGGCCAAGAATCGCTGCGCCAGCACGTCGGTCAGGAATCGCTGCGCCACTCCTCTGCATCCGCCTCAAGGAAGAAGTCCCGATCACCGCAAACGAGCGGATGGCCGACGCTTGGTTCCAGCACCCTGGCCACGCTTTCGTCGACAGGGAAGCAGTCATACATTGGATTGTCTTCCGACACCCCAAACAGAACTTGAAGGCGCTGTAGCGTCCATGGATCCGGCAACCGGTACTCGACTACCTGAGAGCGACCAAGCGCGTGCGCGACGTCTGCGGACCGAACAGGGCGTCCCAGGAAGTCGCCAGCGCGCGAGACGAGAAGCGCCTTCGTTCGGCATCGAGACGGCTGAGAGCGCCGGAGCGCGTCTCCTCGGCGCAGCTCGTTGCCGGGCTACGGCGAAAGAAGCGAGGGTCACAGCTCCGGGCCTCGGCCACGGCGGGCACCCCAGAGGGAGTAGATGATCAAGAGGTCGTGGTCGCGGTCGAACCGGTAGTAGACGTGGTACTCGGTCTTCGGCATGAGCCAGCGCCGGATAGCTCGTCCCCGCTTCCTGGTGTAGAGCGCCCCGCTTTCTGGCGCGGTTCGTAGGTGCCGGATGGCTGCAAGGAACTCCTGAGCGAACAGCGCCTTCGCATCGCGATGCTCGTGCCACCACGCGCTCTGCTCTCGGTACTGAGCGCGAGCTTCCTCAACGATCTTGAGTTTCACGTCTCAGCACGGACTTCCGCCAGGAATTCGTCGGCGTCAACGACGCGACCTGCGTCCTCGTCATCCAGGGCGCGCTCGAGGGACGCATGCAGTCGGGCTCGCTCTTCGTCATCAAGCTCATCGCCACCGACGATCACGAGCTCTACCTCCGCACCATCGGGTAGGTTGGTTGGCTGGTCGAGCTTGATTCGGCCGTTCTCGACGCGTGTCTTCAGTGCGTGCATGGCTTGAGGATAGCGCCTCTGGCCCTCTCTCGCCCGGGCCGCCCAGCAATGGACCCAGAAGGCCCGGCGTGGGAGGTCGCCCGAAGCAGCCTCTGGCGCGAAGCGGGACGGCTCGAAGACCGACCGGTCTCATCGGTCGCCAGAATCGTCGAAATTCGTCGGCCAAGAATCGGTGCACCAGCACACCGGCCAAGAAATCGGTGCGCCAGCACAGGGCAGCCTACTCGTTCTCCAGACTTTCTGCGTGCTTCCAGAAACGATCGACCTGTTCGGCCTCGAGCTCGACCATCGCCTCGTAGGAGGCCAGGTTCCGAGCGAAGAATGCCGGACCCAGAACCATGGACGGTTCCGCGTGAAAAGCGTTGCAGATCCAGTCGCCGGGGATCGAGGGATCCACGACGTCAAAGAGCCAGCTCGCTTCCCACGAGGGGCTCCGCGAGTCGTTGACCACGAGCATTGCTGGACAGCCTCCAAAGATGGCCAGCCCGTGAACGCGGTACTCGCGCCCTACAGTCAGAAACGTCTGTGACTCCTTGGTGTACGGGGCGATTCCGGCGGGGCATTCGCTCCACTTGACATCTCTGGCGATCACACGCATGGGTTCACCTGGCGCCTGACATGACTATCTTGAAGTCATCAGCGGCGCCCGTTACGGTATTGTAAACGTAGTGCACGTTTATTGGGCCCTCGCGCCCGCCTGATTTCACGATTTGCTGCATTTTTACCCAGCCCTGGCTCGCTGGCCAGCGCCCATCCTTCAGCACAATGCGGACTTGCTGACCCGCTGTCGGATTCGCCATGGCCTGCTTGATTGCGAGCGACTCCCGTAGACTCCTGGCGAGCGTCGTTCCTTTCGCAAGACTTGCGGTCGATCCTGCGCTCTCAGCTTGCGGCCCCCTCCCCACCAGACTCTTCACCCAATTGACGAACCTCGTCCACAACCGCGGTTGGGCCGCGGCACTGCCGGCGCCTGCGGCCGCCCCTCCCGACGGACTGCCCGGCGCGTCGACGAAGAGTCTTAGGTGTACGCCCTGCTCATCGCAATAGAACAGCACCCCGCCGCGGTCATATCCGCATGTCTCGGACCAACCCTCGTTCTCGGCCAAGTAACCACTCGTATCCACAGGCACCCCCGGCCCATTCGGCATCCCCCCGCCGCTCGCCGGGCCCGCGCTCGCCGCAGCATCATACGCCGCCTGCCCCGCCGCCTGCGCCCCCTGGAACACCGTGTTCAACCCCCCTGAGGCCAGGTTTGCAGTGGCTGCTGCCGCCCCTGGCCCCGTGAGTGCCGCTACTCCCGGCCCGGCGATGGCGGCCGCGCCCACGACGAACATCGCCCAGGCGGTGATGCCGACCGCCGGATCGCTCCAGCTCCAGAAACCGCTGGGATCGGTCCGGTTGATCGGGTCGTTGTAGACGTAGCTGTGGTGATGCCCTCGCTCTGAACGTCGCTGTGTGGCCCACCGTGCTCGGCGCCCTGCGTGCGCCTGCGCGCGCTGGGGGCTCTGCCTAATGCAGCACGGGCGCTCGGAGCGCCCGTGCGCGCATGGGAGCCCGCAGAGGAAGGGCGACGAAGCGCGTGCGTGACGTCTCAGGACCCAGCAGGGTGTCCCACGACGTCGCCAGCGTGCGAGACGAGAAGCACGCGCGGTCGGTGCTTGCACGGGCGAGAGCGCAAGCACAGGTCTCCTCGGCGCAGCTCGTTGCCGGGCCCCGCGGGACTCGAGTTTGTGCGGGGCCAGCTGCATCTCGTATTGGCCCGTCTGTCCCGCGCTGTGCCGGTGTGCCGGGACATCGAGTGCAGCGTACGCCCGCCCGCCGGGCCTCCGGTGCGAGGGCCCGCTACAGCCTGGGGCCTCGTCCTCGGACGGCGCTCCAGAGCGAGACGACACGCAGCACGTCTGTTCGGTGCTGGTAGTAGTAAACGTGGTTCTTCGTCCTTCCGGTCAGCACGCGGAGGATGCGTCGACCGCGGCTCACCGTGTAGAGCTGGCCAACCGTCGGGTTGCTAGCAATCAGCTGGTAGGTAGCGCTAAGCTCTTCCTCGAAGAGAGTCGGCGCCTTGTCACGGTTCGCCAGCCACCACCGGCCGAGACGATTGACCTCTCGCTGGGCGCGCTTGGTTACTTCGACCTGCACCGCAGCGCTCGCAGTTCGGTCAAGGATTCTTCGGCGCTGATCACTCGGTCTGCTTCGGAGTCGTCCATTCCCTCTTCGATTGCGGCGCGGAGCTGCGCTCGTTCGGCGGGCTCCAAATCATCGCCATCGACGATCTGCAGCTGTACCTCCGCTCCCTCGGGGAGCTGTGCGGGTTCATCGATCACGTAGCGACCGTTTTCAACGCGGGCCTTGAGCGCATGCACGACGCGTACGTTACCACACCACACTACGCCCATCGAAACGCTCGCTGCTGCCTCGCCCTTCCCGAGGGTTCTGCCATGCCAACGAGCGAATCGGTGGGCCGGGTTCCGCACGCGAGCGAGTCTGTCCATCGTCAGCTGTTGGGCTTGTCGGTCAGGTGTGCGAGCCCCGTCCGCAGCCCCGGCGGTGCCGTTGGATTGCCCGCCCCAGCCCCGGCAAGCTCGTTGCCGGGCTTCGCGGGAAGGGCGCACCCTCTGCGCCACGCCGGTCAGTGGGCGTCGCGGCTCGGCTTGGGCGTGGCACAGAGGCCGCGCCATGAGGGGCTCGGCCCGGCAACAAGCCGCGCCGAGGAGGTCCCCATGCACGCTTTCAGTCGTCCCAGTTGCTTCCACCGCCAGCTTCTCGCCTCGCGCGCCCGCGCAATGCGGCACGCGCCCACGGCTTCGGAACGGCTCCTGTGGGCGGCGCTGGCCGGCAGGAAGATGGGCACCGTGTTCCGGCGGCAGGTCGTGGTCGTGGGAGTCTGGTGCGCGAGCTCGGAGACCACCCGCACGGATCGGGAAGCCCTCCGCACGGGGCAAAATGCCTTCCAACCGTCTGG
>JAFGIS010000229.1 GCA_016929495.1 Polyangiaceae bacterium
AAAGCGCAGCTGCTACGAGGAGCCCGATGCGAGTCTTGATCATCGATGCCTCTTCCGCGATTCCTGGAACCACCGCTGCCCGGTTCTGAGCATCCAAATACTGAAAAATATTAATGAAATTCAATAAGCGCGAGGGAGGTCCGACTATAGCACGCGGATTTTCCGCCGATCAACATCCAACTGCATGCGTCCACGGGAACTCGCATCCGCGAGCGCGAGGCGCCTCGCACGCCCGCTAGGCCGCGCTTGCCTCGCTTTCCTTGCCCAGGAGCGCCTCCACGAATTCCTCGGGCGAAAACGCTCGGAGGTCGTCCGGGCGCTCGCCGAGACCGATGAAGCGGACCGGCAGCTTGAGCGTGTCGCAGATGCCCAGGATCACCCCTCCCTTGGCGGTGCCGTCGAGCTTGGTCAGGACGATGCCGGTCAGAGGAAGGGCATCCTTGAACTCGCGCGCTTGGGCCAGTGCGTTCTGCCCATTCGTGGCGTCGATGACCAGCAGGATCTCGTGCGGTGCGCCTTCGAGCGCCTTGGCGGCAGTGCGAGCGATCTTCTGCAGCTCTGCCATCAAGTTGGTCTTGGTGTGGAGGCGGCCAGCCGTGTCGGCCAGTACGACATGGGCGCCCGACTCCTTGCCTTTCTTGATGGCCTCGAAAATGACACTCGCAGGGTCACCCCCATCCTTGCCCCGAACGACCGTGCTCCCCGTACGCTCGCCCCACGCGACCAGTTGTCCGACGGCGGCCGCCCGGAAGGTGTCTCCTGCCGCCAGCACGCTGGTCCTGCCCTCTGCCTTGAGCCGAGTGGCAAGCTTGCCGATGGTCGTGGTCTTCCCCGACCCGTTCACACCGACCATCAGCACGACGGTCGGCGTGGCTCGGAGCACGAAGGCTCCGTCGTCATCACCCACCTGCAGCACACGAAACGCTTCGGCGCGCAACGCCTCCCACACTTTCGAGGAGTCGACGAGCTCGCCCCTGGTCAACCGATCCCGGATACGTTCCAGAATGGCGGAGGTCGTCGCCACGCCCACGTCCGAGCTCAGCAGGATCTCCTCGATGTCCTCTGCGATCGCCGGGCTGATCTCCTTCTTCCCGCCGAGGAGCGCACGAAGACGACCGAAGATGCCTCCCTCGCCACGCGACTTGGCCAGGCCTTTGCGCAGACTGGCCACGTCCGGGACGTGAACCACCGACGGCCGTGGCTCAGGAGCCACCACCTCCGCGACGGAGATCTCCGACGGCTCGAGGTCCTGTTCTCCTCCCGGTGGTGCGGCTTCGGGCCGTCCGGCGGGCGGCGAGGCCGCATCCTCCGGACGTGGCTTCTCTGCCGCAGCGCTCTTCTGCGATGAAGGACGTTCCGACGCCCGACGGACTACGGGCGGCGGCGCCTCCGGCTGCTTGAAGACGAGGAAGTAAACAGCGACGACTGCCGCTATTGCGACGATGATGTAGACGACTTCCATCCGCGGGCGCCCTCGGTGGCGACAGGCGGCCACACTATAGGAACGCGCCCTTCGGACAGTCAACGGCGCGCAGCATGGGAGGGCGTTTCTTCTTCGACGCCCCCAGCCGGCTCCGTGGGGGCAAGTGCCTGGGCCCGCGGTTCTGCCAACGCCTCTTCCTGACCCTCGAGCGGCGGGGTCGGCCCGAAGGCTGCCGCCTGGATGGCTTCGGCCCAGACCGCGGTGGTCGTCGCATCTCGGGCGCGGGCCTCACGTGCCACCTGGGCCGGCGTCGGCTCTCCGCGTCTCCACCACGGATGGCCACGGCGCCGTGCCCACCTCACCAGTGAGTCGAGCAGAGCACGGCGACGTGACACCAGCGCGATGCGCAGCGTCCCGCGTAGAGGGAGTGGTCTGCGCAGGCGAGCGTGGGAGCGTGACCGGACCTCGAGCATGGCTCCTTCGTTCGTGCCTGGGCTCTCTCCCTCGAGCTTGAATGCGCCTGCCTGGTCGGTCACCGTGCACAGCTCGAGCGAGTGAGCGCCAAAACCTGGCCAGCTCGCCCGGACGACCACGTCGGCGAGCGGCGTGCCCTCGTGAGCGTCCAAGACGATTCCTGTCCAGCTGCCGGCGTCGGTGCAGTGGCCGACCACGTCCAGGGCGGGCCTTCCTGTCACCGGGCGTGCCGGTCGGTGCTCGGCAGAGTGACGGGAAGGGCGGGGTCGCCACCAGCTCCGACCAAGCCACAGGACGACCAGGCCTGCTGCAATTATCCAGGGCGCCTGAGACCACGGATCCGCTTGCGGGACCCTGAGCTCCAGCTCCAGAGGAGAGCCGCTTTCCCACCAGGGCCGTCCGGGCAGGTACCGCAGGGACACCGACGCCGTGCTTCCACGCGGGACCCCGAGCCGAAGCGCCGGCCGCGCCAGTCCTCCCCGCACGGGGGTTGTCACCCGGTTCGAACCGACCGCTGCGTCGACAGCGCCGACAGGTACCAGGCTGCCACCGGCGCGTGCCTCAACGTCGAATGTCACAGGGTCGGTCGGTCCTGACACCACGGGCGCGCTCCTCAGGGACAGCGTCACTCGGGCGGTGCGCACGATCCGGACAAGCCGTTCGGCCGCATCGAACGCCGGGTTCGGACGTGCTCTGAGCGTCAGGGTCGCCGGACCAGCCGGGCCCAGGTCCACGCCGCCAAACTCGAGCGAGGCACTCTGTCCGGCCCGTGCGGATGCTCGGGCGACAAGCCGGCTCCGCGAGGCCTCGCCAGAGTCTCGAGCATGCAGTACGAGCTCGAGGTCGACCGTGTCCGCCAGCTCCTTCGGCGCGTAGGGCGGTTCGATCGCCGTCTGCACCCTGAGGTTGTGGCGCTTCTTCTCGAGCGCCAACCGCCGTGGCGGAGGCGCGAACTGCAGCGTGACGACTCGCTTGATACGGTTCACGCTGACGGTGGCCGCGCTCGCGTCGTAGTCCGCGTTTCCCGAGTAGCTGATGTCGAGCGGCCGTCCTCGCGGATCCGACGTCCAGTCGGAGAGCTCCAGGCAGAACGCTCCGAGCCGATCGGTCTTGGTGGTCGTTCGGCTCGCAATGGGCCCAGCGTCGGCCGACGCGTTCTGAGAACACGCGGCAAAACGCACGGCCAGGGCATCCGGTCCGTCCCCGCGAAGCTCGACCGCAAGCCGTTGGCCTGCAATCGGCGCATTGGCGTCGTCGACGAGCACTCCGCGCAGGCCGACCCGCCACGGCTGCGCTGCAGGCTGCACTACGGCGCGTGCTTCGATTCGAGAGGTGCCGCGCACGTGCAATCGCGGCGGCGCGGCCGCAGCCTTCGCACCGATCGCCAATCCCGTCACGACGACGGCGAGCGCGCGTCGGATCGTGCGGGCGGCAAGGAGGTGGTTCGGCATAGGAATCCGCGGGTGCGTTTTCGAGGTAGCAGTCTAGCGCACATGTAGAGCTGCTCGGGCTTTTTCCGGGCTCCGGGGTGCATTGCGCAGGGGGACTGAAGCGAAGCCTCGAAACGGCCGTACGTGGGGATGGGTAGCCCAGCTTTGCTCCGCCTCGGGCGTTCCCAGTGAGCAGACGTGTACCATCGAACTCGAGTGGCCCGGACGAGCGCTCGCATCATCGGTGCTGTCTTGTGCCTGCTGGCTGTCGACGCATGGGCGACCGAGAGCGTCGACACGCTGGCGGCACGGCTGACCGACCATGCCGATTTCCGCGTTCGTACGCAAGCGGCTCTAGCACTGGGTTCGAGCGGCGACGCCCGCGCCGTCGATTCGCTGTGCAAGGGACTGTCGGATCCGAACGCCAGCGTTCGCAGCGCGTGCGCTGCCGCGCTCGGCAAGCTCAAGCTCGGCGGACAGACCTGCCTCCGAGCGCGTATCGCGGTGGAGGCAGAGGGCTCCGTGCGGAAAGCCTGTTCGCGCTCGGTCGGCGTCCTCGAGGAAGCGCTCGTCAAGGCGAAACTGACCACGGCCACCCGCTACTATGTGGCGATTGGGAAGACCAGCGACTTGACGGGGCGCACCGGCAGCGAGGTGGACCAGATGGTTCGCGCGGCCATGGCCGAGGCGCTCTGGTCACGCGAGGGCTACGTCGTCGCGCCAGAAGCCGAGACGTCGGCCCAGTCCAGGAAGCGACTCGCCAAGTTCACGCGCATCAAGGGCGTCTTCCTGGCCCCCTCGGTGAAGTCGATCGAGTACGGGGCTGGCAGCCTGTCGGTTCGTGTCGAACTGGCCATTTTCACGTACCCGACGAAAGTCCTGAGGGGCATGCTTCCGGTCAGGCTCACCCAGACCGGGGTTCGAGACAAAGAGCGCTCGAGCGAGGATGGGCTGATCCGGGCCGCCGCCGAACGCGCGGTGGTCAAGCTGTCGGAGAACATCGGGCGTATCTAGCAGGCACGGCTCGAGGATGAACATGGCACAAGAGGGAAACCCACGGAGTCCGAGCGGGCGGCGCGATCAGCGGCGTCTGCGCAACTTCTTGCTCGATAGGCGCTTCCAGCTCAAGTACGCAGGCTATGCGGTTGCGGTCGCGCTGCTGCTGAGCGTCTCTCTCGGCGTTGCGCTGTACGAGACCTCGCGCGCGGTCCTTGCGCAGAGTGGAAAGACGGTCCGCCAGGGCGAGCAGGTGCTGTCGCGCGGACGTGAAGCGCTCGAAGAAAGCCGCAAAGTCAGCGCGGTCGTCCAGATGAACATCGTCAAGGATCCGGACTACGGTAGCGACCCGCTACTGCGCGAGGCCTTCAGCCGGGAGGCACAGGCACAGGACGCGCGCCTCGAGCGCCGGCATCGGGCGCTCGTCGCCCAAGCAGAACAGCTGCGCCAGCAGGCTCGCTTGCTCGTGCAGCGACAGCGTGCGACGCTCACGGTCCTGTGGCTGACCCTGGGACTGTTCGTGCTGCTCGTCGCGCTGGCGAGCGTCGTAGTGACGCACCGAATCGCCGGACCCGTATTCAAGCTCAGACGGCATCTGCTCGAGCTCGGTGAAGGCAATCTGAACGATCCTGGGAGTCTGCGCCGGGGCGACGAGCTGGGCGAGCTGTTCCACGTCTACGGCGAAGCGTTGGCGAAGCTGCGGGATCGACGCCGCAGGCAGCGCGAGCTCGTACAGCGCGTCCTGGCAGACGCAGGCGAATCGGCGAGCCCGGCGCTGCGCGAACTGGCCGAACAGCTACGTTAGCAAGTGCAAGTGCCCGTCTGCGGCGAATGCCCGTCGTCTGAGCCAGAATACGGGGTCCCCGTGGGTTCTTCGCCGCCCCCGACCGGGCGAGGGCGGCGAAAACCCCGCCGCTTCCGACCGATCTGACCCGCGGCACCCCTTGGGCACTCTTCACGCGGGAATCCAGGCTAGTGCCGAGCATGGCGCGGGCGTGGGCATCCTTCCTCTCCAGAAAAGCGCTCAACTGGAGACTAGAACGCAGCGATGACGTACTCCACCGAGGCGACGCCCCGGGCATCGAACCGGACGCTGGCCGCGTCGAACCTCATTCGCTCGACCGAGTCGTCGTTGCGGTAGCGGCGTTGCCAGAGACGCTCGCCCGCGCGGCGGATGCGCTGGCGCTTGAGCGGGCCCATGCTGCCGAGCCCGGTGGTCCAGGCGCGCGGTCCGCGCGTCCGGACCTCGACCACGGCCACGACCTGTCCCTTGCGGGCCACCAAGTCGAGCTCAAGATATCCCATGCGGAGATTCGACGCCACGATCTCGTAGCCGCGTGCCACGAGGTACTCGCTGACGGCTCTTTCCGCTGCTACGGCCAGGTCGTGGCGGGTGAGCGCGGGTCGCACTCGCCGCGAACTACTCGTTCACCTGGCACGGCGCCGTGGCTTCGTTGCACTCGGTGAGCGGCGGCTTCCTCTGGACGTCGTACGCCGTTCCGGAGCGCACGCAGTAGGAGCCAGCAAGCTGGCCGCGACCGAGCCCGAGATCGTCGACGAGCTTCGTGCAGCTGTAGCCATCCGGGCAGTCGCAGTAGTGCGCGTTCGGGTCAGGACCGGCGCAGCGGCACGAGCAGTAGACGGCCACCTCGTCCTGGCGCGCTTCGAGCTGCGGCGCCACGGCGACCTCGATCTTCTTCTCGCCCACCTTGCCCGGTACCCAGCACCGTGGGGCGTTGTTTGCCTGGTCTTGGGTCTGGCCGTAGGGGCAGCTCACGCGCCCCTGGAAGTGGTTCACCAGACACAGCCGGGTCTCGCACTGGAACGAGCGGCTCTCGATGTTGACCTCGTCGAGGCCGTAGTTGGAGAAGCCCTCACGGTACTCGTCCTCCGGCGTGCAAGGGTCCCCCACTCCCCCAGGCTCACACCCGAGCGCCGCCAGGGTCAGAGCAGATGCAACCAGGAGCGAAATGCCAGAGTCACGCTGTTTCATCATCGGCCACCGTCGGTTAGCGTAGCACCCGTTCGCGCGGGGAAAAACCTCGCGGACCGTAGCCGAGCCGCACGAGCCGCGTCAATGAGGAAGCTGCACCCCGTCAGCGTCGCCACCGAGCGTCGGCAGCACGTCTCGCTCTCGAGGGACCTCCTCCTGGTGGCCGTGGCGGCTTCGGCCGACCGCAAGGAGATGCGAGCCACTTGCTTGGTCCGCGGGGGAGAACGTCAGGGCCGGGAGTCGGAGCGCCAGCGCATGAAGATATACAGTACTCGACCGAGACGCGAGGCGGTGGCCCACCCGACACCGACTGGGGCGGAACGCCGGTGCCAAGAGGGAGCAGCCCTCCAAGTATCTGCCGGACGTCCCGGCTTGGTCCTCGGAGTTGGCCGCACACGCGGTACGTTTCCAGCCAAGCACGCCGAAGCTCGAGGCGTCCAAGCACCAGATGCGGCCCAGATGCCGCAGGATGACCCGCTTGCCCCGCTGGTGCGCCTGCCGTCAGCAGGTGGGTTATCGACGTGGAAGAGTGAGGCATCCGGCCGGCCCAACTGTCCCATTCGTGGAATGCCAGTTCCAGTGCAAGATTCTGCTCTTCAAGGAAAGCACCTACAATGGAGCGCCAGGTGGACTGGGTGCTTGACAATGCGCCGGTCGGCTGCCTAACATCCCGTCGGCCGCGGGCGGTATGTGCTGATTCTCATTGGTCTTTTCGGGTGTCCAGCTCCACGCAGGGCACCCGGCCGGCGGCCATGCACTGAGTCGGCGCGCGCCGACTTTTCGCCAAAGAGAGTACCCATGTTGCGAAACCGCCTAGTCGCAATTGCTCTTGTCGCGTCGGCCCTACTGCTGAGCGGTCTGACCGTGTGTTCGAATGCAGCTGCGCAGCAGCAAATTGTCGACCTCGATGCGGAGGGCGGCAAGAAGGCAGGGGGTGCGGTCGATATCGACCTCGACGAAGGTGCACCTGCACAACAAGGACCTGTCACGGCGGGCCAGATGACGCCTGACTTCATGGCCGCCAAGAAGCTGTTCGACCGCGAGAGGTGGAGCGAGGCGGCGCTGCGTCTGTACGGCGTCGTCAGTGGCGCCACCAGCGACGATGCGGGCAACCAGCAGCTGGCCCAGTACTACTTGGCGATCTGCCTGTATCGCCTGAAGTTCTACCAGGCAAGCTACGCGATTTTCAGCGTCATCGCAGACAATCAGTACCATCTGAAGTTCAGAGAGACGTTGCTGTGGTTGGCGAAGCTCGCCACCCAGCTGCCGGAGCCCGCGGACATCGTCGAGCGCGTGGGCAAGTACTCCGACGAGCAAATCGCCCGGTTCGACAACCAGGCGCAGAGCGGTCTGTTCTGGCAGCTCAACTACATGATGGGCCGCTACAAGTACCGCAACCGACAGTACCAGGACGCCATTCGATTGTTCCAGCGCGTGGACCGTCGCAGCGAGTACTATGTCAAGGCGCAGTTTTTTACGGGCGTCAGCTACGTCCAGATGCGCAAGTCGATCCCGGCCGTGAAAGCTTTCCAGCGCATCCAGAAGGCTCTCGACGAAGGCGTGGAGGGGCTCGAGGACGAGTCCCGCATGCGCGACCTGGCGTATCTGTCGATGGCTCGCACCTACTACTCGGCCTCGATTCGGCTGGAGGCCGAGACGAATGCGCCCAAGATCAACGGCAAGCATCTGAGCGCCGCCGTCAAGTACTGGAACCGGATCGAGCCGGCGAGTGAGTACTGGCTCGATGCGCTGTTCGAGGAGAGCTGGGCGTACTTCATGGCGGGCGACTACCCGCGCGCGCTGGGCAACATCCACACGATCCAGTCCCCCTACTTCCCGAACTCCTTCTATCCGGAAGCGGACGTCCTCAAGGCGGTCATCTACTTCGCCAACTGCAACTACGAATCTGCGGGCATCGTGGTGGCGCGATTCAACGTGAAGTACGTCCCGATCAAGAAGAAGCTCGAGCGCATTCTGAAGAAGTACAAGGGTGCGAACCAGGAGGAGCCGTTCTTCAAGTTCCTCGTGGCCGTGCGCGAGGGACGCTCGAATCTGGACCCCGACATCGAGCCGATCGTGGGGGCGGCGCTGAGCGACCGCCAGCTGCTCCGCAACATCGAGTACGTCCGTCTGCTCAACGAGGAGATGAAGCGTTTCCGCAAAGCGCCGTCCGCGTTCCGCGTGTCCGGCCTGGGGAGTCAGATCAAGGACTCCCTCAAGCTGGCCCGCGACATGGCGGTCCGGCAGGCGGGCGAGCTGGCTCTGTCCCGCTACCAACGCAATGTGGACGAGCTCAACGAGCACCTTCGCAACGGTGAGAAGATCCTGATCGATATCACCGCCGCGCAACGCAACTTGCTCGACCAGAAGCTGAAAGAGGGCCAGGTGAGCGTCGCCGACTCGAAGATCTACGGCGTCGTCAACCCGGACAATGAGCATGTTTTGTGGCCGTTCGACGGAGAGTACTGGCGTGATGAGCTGGGCTTCTACCGTCAGGTCGTCGAATCCGCTTGTGGGAGATAAGAGGTAAGAGAATGAGCGCCATACGAGCGTATTCTGTTCTAGCTGTCATCCTCGGCACGGTGCTGTGCTGCCCCTCACGAGCCTCAGCGGCTCAGGAGCCCAGGGAGCTCAGCAACGAGTGCGTTTCCCCCACGGCAAAAGCGCACATGAAAGCGTGCCCGGGTGGCCCGAAGAAATTCGACATCAAGAAAAAGCGAGGCGTTGCGTTCAAGTCGGCTCCGCCGCCGCGCAAGATGAAGGCCAAGCGGGAGGTCAAGCCGCACGACCCGACGCAAGAGATGGAGACCGCCTTCCGCGATACGCGCAAGACGCGGCTGAAGCAGCGTGCTCGCGCCTTGCTGGTCACCGAAATCACCGGCTTGGAGCGGCTGCTCGCGCGCACTGCGAAGAAGTCTCCGGACCGTCCGCAGCTCCTTCGGCGTCTGGCTGAAGGCTACGTCGAGCTCGAGAACGCGGCGCTGCGCGACAAGAACTTTGCCGATATCAAGGCCCAGGATCTCAAGGCGAAGAAGGGCAATCCAGCGGAAATCTCCAAGTTCCGCGCCTCGGCGGCCAAGGCGGACAAGATCGTCAAGGTCGCTCGGCAGAAGGCCATCCTGTACTACACGAAGATGAAGAACGAGTACCCGAACTACTCGAAGCTCGACGAGGTGCTCTACTACCTTGCTTACGAATACGAGCAGGGCAAGGACCTGCAGAACGCCCGTAAGGTCTACTACGAGTTGATCGAGAAGGCGCCGAAGTCGCCGTACATCCCGAACGCCTATCTGGCATTCGGCGAACTGTACTTCGTGGAAGCCCAGGGCGATCCGTCCAAGTGGGACCTGGCGGCGGCGGCCTACCAGGAAGTGACCAAGTACCCGCCGCCGGACAACAAGGTGTACGGATACGCTCGGTACAAGCTCGGCTACGTCTACTGGAACAAGAACGCGATGCTGCAGGCGCTGAACGAGTTCAAGAAGGTCATCGAGTACGGTGATCAGTTCCCACAGATGCCCAACGCAAAGCAGCTCGCCAAGGCAGCGCGTCGCGACCTGATTCCCGTCTATGCGCAGGAGGGCGACCCGAAGAAGGCGTACGGGTTCTTCAAGCCCCTGTCCGGGGATACGGGCGGCTCGGACAAGAAGACCATCGACATGCTGAACGAGCTGGGCTTCGCCTACCTCGACACCGGCCACTATGCCGAGGGTATTGCGCTCTACCAGGACCTGATGGCCCGCGACAAGGGCGAGCGCTACTGCCACTACCAGACGCAGATCACGACGGCCGTGTCCGCGATGAAGTCGTCGGACAAGGACGCGATCAAGAAGGAGCTGGAGAGGCAACTGGAGATCCGCGCGCAGTTTGGCAAGGGCAACTACTCCCCGAAGAAGAAGCTCGAGTGCTCCAACCGGACGGCAGAGCTTCTGGCCGAGACGGCCATGAGCTGGCACCTCGAGGCCGTGGGGTCCGGAGGCGTCCGCGGTACGGGCGACAAGAGGACGATGGACCTGTCGGCGTACCTCTACAAGAAGGTCACCGAGAACTTCACGGCGGCAGACTTCGACAAGTTCAAGTTCCCCCGCATCGTGAAGAGCGACTGGCCCAATCTCTACAAGATCAAGTACGCGATGGCCGACCTGCTCTACTTCCAGGAACGGTGGGAGGAGTGTGGTCCGGCCTTCGACTCGGTGGTGGAAGAGGACCCGAAGGGCGCGGACGCAGCTGAGGCCGCCTACGCCTCGGTGCTCTGTTACCAGAAGATGTACGACAAGCTCTACAAGGGGGAGAACGAGCGCAAGGGCAAGGGGTTGGGGCCCACGGGCGCGTCCGAGGAAGACCGGCAGGCGAAGAAGGGTGAGTGGGAGAAGTTCAAGCCCAAGGACCTCACCGACATGCAGAAGGGCATGATCAATGCCTTCAACCGCTACGTCTGCTACATCACTCCAGCCAAAGGCGACACCGACGCCGAGGAACAGTACGTGGACGTGAAGTACGCGCGGGCGCGGACGTACTTCGAGGCGCAGCACTGGGAGGAAGCCGCTCTCGGCTTCCGCGAGATCGCCATCAAACACTCGGACAAGGACGCCGGGATGTATGCGGCGCAGCTGTACCTCGAGGCGCTCAACGTGCTCGGTTCCCGGGCCGAGCCGAATCGGCCGTCCTGCTTCACCGACATGGCGGACGACGTGCCGTTGTTCCTGGAGCTGTACTGCAAGGGTCAGAAGTTCGAGGACAACAAGGACCAGTGTCAGCTTCTGACCCGGATCCAGTTCGACGTCGAACGCTTGAGGGCACAGACCATCATCAAGCTCGCGGACGACCAGGCCGAGAAGAACCAGTCTCGCGACGCGCTCGACAACTACAAGAAGGGCGGCGACGCGTACCTCGAGCTCTGGCGCAAGTACTGTGAGGGTCCGCTCAAGAACAAGGAAAAGCCGCCTCAGTGCGAGCGCGCCGACGAGATCGTCTACAACATGGCGAAGGCCTATCAGGCCGCGCACTTGTTGGCCAAGTCGATCCAGGCGCGTCTGATCCTGCTCAACGAAGAGTACGGACTGCAGAACTCGGCGCTCGCGCAGAAGGCGACGTACGAAATCGGCGGCAACTACCAGGCAATAGCCGTCTACGACACCGCCGCGAGCTACTACGAGCGCTACGCGAAGGACACGAAGTACAAGGGAGAGTTCGCCGACAAGGCGCTGAGTGATGCAGCGGTTCTCCGCCTCGGCCTGGGTCAGCCGGAGGAGGCCATCAAGGACGCGGATGATTTCAACCGCTACTTCGGCCGCAAGAAGCCCAACCAGACCGCGCAGATCGCGTTCGCGGTGGGCGCCCACTATGGCGAAAAGAAAGACTGGGGGAACGTTCAGAAGCGTCTCCAGGGCGCGATGAACCTCATCGACACCAAGGGTACTGTCGACGTGCGCGTCCAGGCGCATGCGCTGTTGGCCCGCGCCTACGCCGAGACGCGGAGAGGCGGGGCCGCTGCTGGCGAGTACAAGAAGGCGATCGCCCTGTGGCAGGATCCGAACAAGGCCGTCAGTGAGGTCAATGCGATCCCAGACGAGGATGTCCAGAGCAAGACCCGTCGAATCGGGCGCGCGCTGGAGGGGGTTGGTGAGGCGCTCTTCTTCTTCGCGGAGCAGAAGAAGGCCAAAGTCGACAAGGTCAAGTTCCCCGAGTACAAGGGCAAGGGCAAGAAGGACGAGGTCCTCAAGCACATCAACACCAAGGTCAAGGACTGGATCAAGAAGAAGCAGCCGCTCATCGTCGAGGCTGCTGCCGAGTACAAGAAGATCGTGGACCTGCAGCCCGATGCACCGCCGCGGTGGGTCATAGCGGCCGGTTCTCGGGTCGGCGAGATGTGGGGGGTGTTCGTCAAGGAGTTCCGCGCGGCCCCGATCCCCGACTACATGAAGAAGGACTACGAGCTTCGGACCGCGTACTACGGCGCTCTGGACGATGCGTCCGAACCGATCAAGCAGCAAGCCAAGGGCGCCTACGAGGTCTGCCTCGGCTACTCGGTCAAGTACCAGTACTTCGACGGGTACAGCCGCGCGTGCGAGGTGTGGCTCGCGTCCAACTACAAGTCCGAATACCACCTGATCGACGAGTTCCGGGGCGCTCCCAACCGCGTGAACAGCGCGCTGCGCGAGCAGCCGCAGCCACTCAGAATCGGCGGGAGTCCGTACGTCGTGCGACCGACCGAACCGGCAGTGAAGAAGCCCAGGTCGAACGAGAAGAAGGAGGGGGACTGACGGCCCTCCGGGGTCGTGGCGGGCGCGCGCCGCGACCCTTCCCCATCCAACGCCCACAGGATTCCTAGGAGAAGCAAGATGTTGTTTCGTATCAAGGATTTAGCGGCCGCGGCAGTGGTGATGCTCGCGATGGCTTGCGGTGGTGCTGCTTCGAGTGGTGGATCGCCGAAGGCTCCGATACACAAGAGCGGCAAGAAGTCGCGTCACGGCCTGGAGGTGGCCCGGGAGGCAGCGCAGAAGTTCGAGTCGGCGCTCGACGCATTCGCCGGCTACGACAAGAGCCAGAAATGGAACGGAGGCAGCTGCGCAGAGGTGGCAAAGGCCTTCCTGGACGCGGCCAAGGAGCAGAAGGATCAGACGAACGCGGCGTTCCCCGAGGCGATCTACAACGCCGGGCTCGCCTACCAGCGCTGCGGACAGGACGACAAGGCTTACGCCCAGTTCCAGGCAGCGGTCGAGGCTGATTCCAGTTTCCACCGCGCACGCGGGCAGCTCGTGCTCTACGAGTACCAGCGGACCAAGGATCTGGATCGTGCGATCCAGCAGCTCGACCTGGTCATTCGTGACGCGAAGTTCCAGAACGTCGAGGCCCTGACGGCCCTGGCTGCTCTGCAGATGGAGCGCGGCGGTGACGACGACCTCAAAGAGGCGAAGCTGAACCTTCAGCGCGCGCTGGCTATCGACGACAGCTACATGCCTGCCTTCAATCAGCTCGCCATCTACTATCTCGAGCAGGCCAAGGCGAAGGCGAACAAGGCGCAGGGACGCCGCCGGCGCCTCGTCGTGGCAGCGGGCCGGCAGAACCTGGTGAGCGGCCAGCAGCTCGATCTCGCAGCGCTGGTGGCTTCACAGGGCATGCAGAAGAACCCGCAGTATGCGCCTCTGCACAACACGGCCGGTCTGATCCAGGTGGAGCTTCAGAACTTCAACAGCGCTGTGAAGAGCTTCGGCAAGGCCAGGAGCGTGGATCCGACGTTCTTCGAGGCTCATATGAACTACGGCGCGGTCAACCTGTCGTTCCGTGGCTTCGGGGAGGCCGAGAAGGCGTACAAGGCGGCGCTGAAGCTTCGTCCGAACGAGTACGACGCCCATCTGGGGCTGGCGCTGGCGATACGCGGGCAGATCACGCCGGCCAATCGTGCCCAGCGGATCGCAGAGGCCCAGAAGCACTTGGACAAGGCCAAGAAGCTAGAGCCGGACCGCCCCGAGACGTACTACAATGAGGCGATCCTCACCCAGGAGTACAAAGCGAAGGGAGAGGAGCAGCAGACGATACCGATGCTGCGCAAGGCTGCTGAGCAATACCAGGAGTTCATCGGACGCGCTGGCAGTGACGACGCGTATGCCGAAGCGGTCGAGCGCGCCAAGGATCGAACGCAAGACATCAACGACACCATCAAGTTCATCGAAGAAGGCGAAGTAGCGCGGAAGCAGGCGGAAGCAGAGGCCAAGGCGGCAAAAGAGGCCGCAAAGGCCCGGGAGGCGGCGGCCAAGGCCGAGGCCGACGCGGCAGCGAAGGCAGCGAAGGACCAGGCCAAGACGGGCGATGCGGCCAAGACGGGCGATGCGGCCAAGACGGGCGATGCGGCCAAGACGGGCGATGCGGCCAAGACGGG
>JAFGIS010000230.1 GCA_016929495.1 Polyangiaceae bacterium
CCCATCGCCGTCCCGTCCCAGTCCCATTCTCAGCCACGCCGCCATTTGCCGTTTTCCGACCACTGTCGCTGAGGATCCGCCACGAGTCGAGGCGAGCGGGTGTCGGAACGAGAGACAGACGAGGGCTCGTGCGCGCGCGTCACCGCGACCGAAGGGGGACGCGCGCCGACGCGTGCCATGACGGCGGGCACGGGTTCGAGCGAGTGTGGCGACGTCGTCGTGGGCATTCCGGCCGCGTGTGAGCGTCGTTCCGGCGGGATCCGATCACGTGTTCCGGGCATTTCATGACGCGCCACGGTTCGGCCTTGCGGCCCATCACCGTAGAACCGTCCGGTACGTGTCCCGCCATGTCCAGTGACGTGCCGCGCCCGCTCACGCAGCGGCGCCAGCCATGAGCTGCTCTACGGATACGATCGGACCGTACTCCCTCTTGAGCGCTTCCAGTTCGCCACACTGCCGCTCGTAGATATCGAACAACCGCCAGGGGATGTTGCGCTCCTTGCCGTACGCCTCGTGCTGCAGTCGGATCCGGGACAGGATGTTGTCCACGTAGAACGCGAACTGTCTGTCGTAGAGCTCCTTCGGATACCCCTTGCCGATTTCGAGAAACAGAACCCGCAGGTCCTCGTACAGCGGAATGTAGCCGATGGGCGTTCTTACCGCGTCCACCTCACCATGTGCCCGGCGCTCGAGCCAGGTTAGCCAGACCCTGACGTCGCGCTTTTCGCCGAGCAGGGCGCTGCCTTGGCCGCCACGAGCGCCGTGGGTGAGAAAGTAGTTCAACCCGGCCATGATCGGCTTGCGCTTGAGTCTGTAGGAGTTGAAGAACATGAACTGAGCGTCCATGTACTCGGCCAGCGATCCCGGGATGAAGGGTGCATTGGCCCAGGGTTGGCGCCGTACCCCGGTGACTCCGACTTCCGTGGCAGTAGCCTGAGACAGGATGGACGCGCCGATCGCCACGCCGTGATCGGCGTCTTCTGCCACGACCACCGGTGGCATGGTATCGCTGTCGCGGCCGCTGTAGGTGATGATCTCGACCGGAACGCCCAGAGGATCCTCCGCGGCATCCTTGTTGTAGTTGCCTATGGACTCGCAGGAGAGCGTGCACCGGGAGTTCGGGTGCGACATCGGGACAGGCTTGCCGCGACCATCGAGCTGGCCCGGACGCCACCGACCCTGGAAGTTGATCCCTCCCTCGGGCGTGAGCCCGCCATCTCCGACCCAGCGTGGCACGCGGTTGTCGTCGACCAAGACGTTGGAGAAGATGACCTCGGAGCCTGGTTCCCGCAGCGCCCGCATCAGGTGAGGATCGCCCTGCTGGTTGACGTCCTGGACAATCCCGAAGATCCCGCACTCGGGGTTGATCGCCCGAAGCGTCCCCTCCCTGTCGATCCAGAGCTGCGCGAGATCATCCCCGATGAAGTCCGTCCCCACCATGGCCGTCGTCGTCTTGCCACACCCCGACGGCGCGGCCCCCGCGATATAGGTCTTGCGCCCTCCAGGGCCCGTCAACCCGGTGATGAACATGTGTTCCGACAGCTCTGCGCCCTTCTTGTAGTACGTGCACAGATCAACCGCGAGGCGGTGGTTTCCCTTCTTGAGCAGCAGGGTATTGCCGGCGTACGTGCAGTGCATCGAGTAGGTGATCTGCCAGCTTCGGTCCATGAATACCCGGGCCTTGGGCAGGTCTTCCGGACGGTTGCGCCCCTGGCAGTGAAGATTGGTGACCACGTAGCCGGCCCGTGCGATCTCGTCGTCGAAGCAGTCGTACGCATTGCGGTAGAGGATGTTCGCCGAGTGTAGGACGTAGGCCGATGTGCTCATCTGGAGGGCAGGAAGCGACGCTTGAGCGCCAATCGGACCTCGGCTGTAGAAGCCAACCAACAGGGTCATGCCCCGCGCAAGGCCTGCCATGTGTTCCTGGATGTATGCCAGAGCCTCTGACCGACCCAGCTTCTTCGCCATGATGCTCACGTCCGAGCCTTCGTTGACGATGTAGTAGGTCCGGTCCACGATTCTCGCCTGTTCCTCGGGCAGATCGAAGTGCACGGTGTGACCCGGCATGGCCAGAGCCTGCTCCTCGCTCCACTGTAGGCCGAGCTCGCGGATCCTCTGCACGTCCTCCGGAGAGCCTGTGTTGATGAAGACCTCGGCCGGTTCGAGGAGGGCCACTGTGTTGGCGATCTTGAGGAGCGCCGACTGATTTTCGATGCGCCCGAGCTTCCGCCGACTGGAAGCGTCCAGGCGCGCCTGGAAGAGCTCGGAAACCTGTCGGTGCGTCTTGATGCCGCCGAGCTCGGACAGGATGTTGGTACCCTTCTTCAGCTGTAGCATGGGGGTCGTTCCTTCCGTGGGCGCTTGCTGATACTGCGGCTTGCGGGATGATAGGCTAGTCGACAGTCTGCGAAGGCACAACCGCCTCCGCAGAGCACGGGGCGTCGAGCCGGCGAGATGTGCCCCGGCGCGGCGACGTCTGCGCGGACATGACCCCCAAGTCTCGCCGATGCTCAGCCTGCGCGGCGCGTTGCCGCCCGCGGGTCGGTAGGCGTGCGGCGCTGTTCGACTTGGACCGAAACCGACAGAACCTCTCCGCTACCGCCTTTGTAGATCGTTCCCGACGTCGGCGTTGCATCCCTGTAGTTGCGGCCAACTGCCACCCGGACATGATCGAGGCCGGCGAGGCAGCCGTTGGTCGGATCGTAGCCACGCCACCCGACCCGGGGCAGATAGGCCTCGACCCACGCGTGAGATGCCTCGGACTGCAGCCTGTTCTCATAGTCGCCGCCCGTGTAGAGGTACCCGACGCGATAGCGCGCGGGAATGCCGAGGAGCCGTGCCAGGCAGATGAAGAGGTTCGCGAAGTCCTGACAGACCCCGGTGCGGTTCGTGTAGACGTCGAAAGGCGTCGTTTCGAGGGTGGTCGATCGGGCAGCGTAGACGAAATCCTGACGGATTGTGTGGTTGATATCGCTCAGCGTCTCCAGCAAGTCGTAGTCTTGGCGTTCGACGAAGCTCATCGCGAACTCCGTGAGCTCGCGCAGCTGGGTCTCGGGTAGCTCGGCCGGCAGCAAGTAGGACTGCATCATCTCGCGCTGCCAAGGCATCCAGACCAGCGGAATCGAAATGCGCCGCTCCGGAGGCCGCAGGGGGGGCTCTGGGGCGACGCGAACCAGCGAAGTCGCGACGAGGCTGAGCTTGGTGTAGCTTCTGCGGAGCTTCATCCGGGTCGTCTGGTTGCCGAACACGTCCTCGTAGCATGCAGACTCCCCGGACGGAGTGATTTCGAGCTTGTGCTCGAGAAGCTCCTGCCGGTGGTCCTGCACTGGGCGAAAGCGAAACACATGGGTGCTGCGTTCGACGGGCTCCTCGTAGCGGTACAATGTCTCGTGAACCACCGAGAGCACGCGGCTCGGTTCGTCGCGTCGGGCGGCCGCGCGGCGAGCCATGGTGGCACCGATCTGGCCCGGCGGCTCTCGCAGGACCTCACCAGCGATCGGTACGCGCGGTGATGCCGGGGCGTCGTGGGTTGCTGCGGTCGAAGTCTGTGACACGCCGGCCTCGGCCCAACCTCGGCCGTGGGCAACGCCAGCGCTGTTGGTTTCTGCGCTCTCGCACGACGTTCCTTGTCGGGCATCGTGGCTGCGCCAAAGGATGGCGCCTCGCCGGGCCACCAGCAGCTCGCCGGGCTGGAGCCGAGCCCACCCCGGTTCATCGAGCGGAGTGGTGGCGCCGCCCGGGGCAATCATCTCGTCGAAGCTGTCATCGGTCGCGTATCCTTACAGGTGCATCGAGCGGCATCGTAGCTCGAATCACGAATGACGGCTGCGTCATGCGGCCCGCCAGCGTCCGCCGGCCTCTGGGCCCACTGCCGCCCCCGGCGGTCCTGCCGACCCGCTGCTCCTCGCTGTATCGGGGAGAGCAGCGCCGGCAGACCGCCATGAGCAGCATGGTCTGGAGCCTCCTAAGCATTCTTTGCTGTAGAGCGGTCCGAAATTCTGGACAATGCCACCGTGGATCCGGTGAGAAACACGCTTCGCGTCCTGTACCTGCTCGCCCGTCAGTACGGCGTGCAGACCAGCTACGTCGACATGGCGAAGCAGCGACGCGAAGCGTCGCCCGAGTCGCTGCTGGCCGTCCTGCGCACGCTCGGTGTGGACGTCACGCGCATGAGTGACGTGCCTCGCGCCCTGCGCGAAACGCGGCATGCCCGTGCCCAGCGCGTCCTCGAGCCAGTTTGTGTGGCCTGGGGAACGAGCCCCGCAGCTGTGCCCCTGCGACTCCCGAATCAAGCCTCGGCCGGACACCTGCGCTGCAAGTGGATCCTCGAGGATGGCACGCCCCGGCGGATTGATTCGAGGCTGCAGGACTTGCCCACTGCGCCAGGCAAAGGTTCACCGCGAAGGGCAGGCCGCAATGACGCGAGACGGCGCATCGTCCGCTACGTGGCGGTGCCGCGCGGTCTGCCGACGGGCTACCATCGTCTCGTCGTGGAGTGCGGGGGCGACCGTTTCGAATCGCTGGTGTTCTCCGCCCCGGAAGCGTGTTTTCAGGGGCCGGTGCGGAAGCGGACGTGGGGCGTGTTCGCGCCGCTGTATGCATTGCATTCCGACACAGGCCTCGGCGCAGGCAACTTCGCCGATCTGGCAAAACTGGTGTCGATGGTGAGCGAGCACGGCGGAGGCTTCGTCGGCACGCTGCCGCTTCTGCCCGCTTTCCTCAGCAAGCCCTGTGAGCCGAGCCCTTACTCGCCGCTCAGCCGGCTCTTCTGGAATGAATTCTACTTGGATCTCGAGCAGATCCCGGAACTCGACTCGTGCGCCGCTGCGCGCCGGTTGATGGCTTCGTCCGCCTGGCGGCAACAGCGCGACAGACTGCGACGGGCTCCGCTGGTGGACTACGTCGCGCAGATGGCCCTGCAGCGCGCGGTGCTCGAGGTGTTGAGCAAGTCGTTCTTCACGAAGGCATCCTCGCGACGAGACGCGTTCCAGCGATTCTGCCGACCGCATCCGGAGCTCGAAACCTACGCGCGCTTCCGGGCTGTCCACGAACGGCGCGGACAACCGTGGACTCGCTGGCCGGCTCGGATGCGCGACGGCGAGCTGCGCGACGGCGACAGTCCGGTCGGACTACGGCGCTACCATCTGTATGTCCAGTGGCTGGCTCAGCAGCAGATGACCCGACTTTCCGAGCACGCGCGAACGAGCGGAGTGGATCTCTATCTGGACATGCCGCTCGGCACGCATCGGGACGGCTACGACACGTGGCGCCACCCGCAGTTGTTTGCGCTGGACGCGTCCGGCGGCGCGCCGCCCGATCCGGTATTCACCCGGGGACAAGACTGGGGCTTCGCGCCGATTCATCCGCAGCGTAGTCGCGAGCAGGGGCACGCATACATTCGCAGCTACCTGCGGCGCCACCTGGAACACGCGCGCATGCTGCGCTTCGACCACGTGATGGGCCTACATCGTCTCTACTGGGTGCCGCGAGGCTTGCCGGCCAGCGAAGGTGCCTATGTCACCTATCCGGCGGAGGAATTCTATGCGATGCTCAGTATCGAATCGCATCGGCATCACGCCGCGATCATCGGGGAGAACCTCGGCACGGTTCCGGCCGAGGTAAACCGCAGCCTGCGGCGGCACGGCGTGTCCGGGATGTTCGTGGTGCAATACGAGGCGCGCCCGGCCCCGAGCTCTGCGCTGCGCCGAGTGGAACGCCACGAAATCGCCCGTCTCTCTACTCACGACATGCCGCCGTTCGCCGCGTTCTGGGCGGGTTTGGACATCGAAGACCGCCGCGCGTTGGGGTTGATCAAGCCCCAGAACCTCGCGCGCGAACGCCGGCTGCGGGAGCGCGTGCGCACGGCACTGCATCGCCTTCTGCGCCAGCGGCGCCTGCTCGGAAGGAACGAAACCGGAACCGCTGCCGTGTGCCGCGGGGTCACCGAGTACCTTGGTGCCAGTCCAGCCCGATGGCTGCTGGTGAATCTCGAGGATCTCTGGCAGGAAACCGCATCGCAGAACACGCCGGGCACTTCCACCGAGCGGGTCAACTGGCGGCGCAAGCTGCGCTTCAGCCTCGAAGCGATAGAGCGTGACGGCCGGCTGCTCGAAGCGGTCCGCTCGCTCAGTGCTCGTCGCAGGTTCTAGCAGCCGCGTCGACGTCCGGAGTGTCGGCGGCGGGATGCCGCTCTTCCGTATCTCTCGCAAGCTGTCTTCCGCTGCGTCTGCGAAGCCGAGAACAACGATGTGTAGGCCTCGACCCGCGAGTGCCCGGGGCTCTTTCAGTTGGGCCCGGTGGGCTCGCCCGGTTTCGACGGCGTGACCGACCTGGCCGGTTCCGGGGTGCTGTTCGCCTTCGCTGCCCCCGCCGGTGCGGCCGTCGGCGGCCTAGTTGCCTCCCGCGGTGGGGCCGCGTCCTTCGGTGCCGTGGCCGGCGCCTCCATTGGCGCTCCTGCCTCGGCCGACTTCGGTTCGCCCGACTCGCTCTGCTCGCCCGACTCGTCCGAAGGCGCCTGCGTGGCCGCGCTGCCGAATGCAGTCAGCACCGCGACTTGACCCTGGCGAGCGTAGTCCGCCGCCTCGCCGAGGATGCGTGCGGCCTCCTGCGGAGCATGGAAGCCCATGCTGTTCTCGGCCGCAATGAAGTCCAGGCGCCACTGCGCCTTGCGCTGCAGCGCGAGCGCACTCTTGAGCTGCTCGGGCGTGGCGCCTTTGTTCTTTGCCCCAACGATGGTGTCGAGCAGTGCCATCAACGCCTTGCCGCCCCTCTGCAACAGATCGAAATTCGTCTGCTGGATCCGGTCGACCCGGCTCTTGATCTCCGCTTCGGAGAAGCGGTGGCACGTCTGACAGGCCCGATTCACGTTGAGAAGAGGGCTTCGCACCCAGTGGTCGCTGACCTTCGTTGCACCCTCGCGCATGTAGGGCATGTGGCAGTCCGCACAGGACACGCCGCTTCGCGCGTGGATCCCTTGGTTGAAAAGCTCGAATTCGGGGTGCTGGGCCTTGAGCACGGGCGCGCCTGTCTCCTTGTGCGCGTAGTCCAGAAACGGCGTCCCATCGGGGAAGGGCACGGTGTCCCAGTGGGCCTCGATGTCGTCGGCCCGCAGCCCCTTGCTCCACGGGAACGTGAGCGGCATCTTGCTCGAGCAGTAGTACTCCACGTGGCACTGGCCGCAGACGAAACTCCTCATCTCGTTGCGGGAGGCGTCCCTGTTGGGATCATACGGCTGCTTGCGGTCTCCCTCGCGCCAGAGCTCGACCGACGGCATGGCAGGGGCCGGTGCGTCGGATGCGGCGAAGACCTGAATGCCGCGAATGAAGCCAGGGCGGGTCACTCGCAGGGCCATGGTCTTCGGCTCGTGGCAATCGACGCAGCTGACCGGGTAGGCGCGCCCCGAGTCGTGGAGCATCTTGTTGAGCTCCTGGTAGCTCATCTTGTAGGTCTGCTCGAACCCCTTCATGGCGTTTCCGCCGCCGAGCTCGCGATAGAGAGGCATGATCGACGCGTGACAGTGCAAACAGGAACCCGACTGGGGCTTGGTCAGGCGCTCGGTCGACTCCTGATCGCTCAGCATGTACGCGTGGCCGCGCCGATCGCGGTAGTCGATGGAGAACGCGTACCCCAAGAACATACGCTTGAGCCATGGGTCCCGCGCGATCTTCTCCTCCGGCAGCGCCTCGCTGCCGCCGTGACCCCCAAACCGCGTCCGGGTTGCGATCGCCGTGCGCCGATAGCTGTCGTACTGGGCCGGCCAGTTCTTGCCCCACTGGGCCGGATCCGTGTCGTCTTCTCCGACGTTGACGACCCGGACATAGGGTTGCTTCTCTTCCACTTTTCGCTCGAAGATGTTGACGAGCAACGCCGCGATCGCTGCGGATGTGGCGACGCTGGCGACGAGCAAAGCGATGACGAAGACGCGGCTGCTGAGCCAGGTCTTCTTTTCGGGCGGGGATGTCATGGTGATGCTGCCGTCCTTTCCTCTGTGAGCGTGGCGCTGCTGCCGAGATGCGCCTCGCGACGAAGCCCTGGGCCGAGTCCGGTGCGCTCACCGTGACCGACGCCGGCGTGGCAGTGAACGCACACCACGGCATCGCGGTCGGTCTTGGCTCCGGACACCAACAAGTCGACCATGGGCTCGTGGCACCTGAGGCAGTTCTCCTGCAAGATCGCCGCATTGCCAGGCTTGACACGGATGGGCTCGTCGAAGTCCTGCAGCGTGAACCCTTTGGAGTGATGCCAGCCATTGCTCGCCTTGGCGAGGTACTTGGCCACAAAACCGGTCGGCAGGTGGCAGTCCACGCAGGTCGCCACAGCGTGGTGACTCGCCTTCTGCCAGGAGTCGTACTGGGGACGCATGATGTGGCAGTTGACGCACGCACGGGGATCGCTGCTCAAGTACGAGAGCCCCTCGGCGTACCGGAAGGTGAAGGCGCCGATCCCGAGCGCCGTGCCCACGGCGATCGCAAGTAGGGCAACGAGGACCGTGCCTGCCGAACGTGGCCCTGCCGGCGGCGGAGTCGGAGGGTCCACAGCCAGGGGAACGGAAGATCGCGAGTCGTCGGTCACGGTGCTGCTCGGTGGAGGGTAGAGGCGCTGCGCCAGCCAAGGCAAGCGCGACTTGACCCCGGCAGAGGGCTTCGGCATTACTGTACTCGGCCCGTTCGAGGAGTCTCCATGGCCTACGACAAGGAAGCGCTCGACTACCACCGCTATCCGCAGCCGGGAAAAACGGCCGTGGCGCCGACCAAACCGTGCATCACCCAGCGCGATCTCTCGCTCGCCTACACCCCCGGCGTGGCGGTGCCCTGCCTCGAGATCGCCAAAGAACCGAACGATGCCTACCTCTACACCAACAAGGGCAACCTGGTGGCTGTGGTCTCCAACGGCACAGCGGTCTTGGGCCTCGGCAACATCGGCGCACTAGCCGGCAAGCCGGTGATGGAGGGCAAGGGCGTACTGTTCAAGCGCTTTGCCGCGGTCGACGTCTTCGATATCGAGCTCGATACGGTCGACCCGGACGAGATCATCCGCACCTGTGAAGTGCTGGCTCCGACGTTCGGCGGCATCAACCTCGAGGACATCCGTGCCCCCGAATGCTTCCATATCGAAGACGAGCTGAAGAAGCGCCTCGACATACCGGTCTTCCACGACGATCAGCACGGCACGGCGATCATCTCCGGCGCGGCGCTGCTCAACGCGTTGGAGATCATCGGCAAGAGAATCGACGAAATCCGGGTCGTCTTTTCCGGCGCCGGCGCCGCCGGCATCGCCTGTGCCAAGTTCTACGAGACGCTTGGCGTGCGCCACGAGAACGTGCTGCTCTGCGACAGCCAGGGGGTTCTCTACCAGGGGCGCGAGGACCTCGATCCCGGGCACAGGAAGTACAACCCGTACAAGGCAGCCTTCGCGGCGAAGACCAGCGCCCGAACGCTGGCCGACGCCATGCAGGACGCCGACGCTTTCGCCGGCGTCAGTGTGGCCGACATCCTCAAGCCCGAGATGGTCAAGACGATGGCGAAGGATCCCATTGTCTTTGCGATGGCCAATCCCGATCCGGAGATCAGCTACGAGGCAGCGAAGAGCGCCCGCGCCGACGTGATCATCGCGACCGGTCGCAGCGACTACCCCAACCAGGTCAACAACGTCCTCGGCTTCCCGTTCATCTTCCGCGGCGCGCTCGACGTGCGCGCGAAGGCGATCAACGAACCGATGAAGGTTGCCGCCGCCCGGGCGCTTGCCGCGTTGGCCAAGGAAGACGTCCCCGATACCGTTCTGCATGCCTACCACACCGACAGGCTCGGCTTCGGGCCCGAGTACCTCATTCCCAAGCCGTTCGATCCGCGCGTGTTGACGTCGGAGACGATAGCGGTGGCCCGCGCCGCGGTCGCCACAGGCGTCGCCCGGAAACCGATCACCGACTGGGATGCGTACCGCGACCACCTCGAGCGCTTCCTGGGCGCCGAGCGCGAGACGGTGCGCCGGCTTATCCACCAGGCGCAACGCCGGCCGCAAAGGATCGTCTTTGCCGAAGGCACCGACGACAAGGTGCTGCGCGCCGCACAAATCATCCTCGACGAGGGCATCGGTGTGCCGGTTCTGCTCGGCGGCACCGCCGAGGTCGAAGCGCGAAAGCAGGGGCTGAGTCTGAACCTCGACGGCGCCGAGGTGATCGAGCCGCGCTTTTCACCACGGTACGCGAAGTACGTCGAGGCCTACTACGCGCTGCGTTGCCGCAGGGGCGTGACCCGGGACGACGCGCGTCGGTACATGACCCGGCGAGCCTACTTCGGGCCGATGATGGTGCGCCAGGGCGACGCCGACGTGTTCATCTCCGGCCGCTCCCGCTACTACCCGACCGCCATTCGGCCGATGCTTCGGGTGATGTCCGATCGCATCCAGGGGCACACCATCGGCGCGGTGCACATCGTCGTCAAGGGCGGCAAACACTACTTCCTCGCCGACACCTCGGTGAACCTCGACCCGACCTGCGAGCAGATCGTCGACATCACCGAGAACGTACACAAGCTGGCCACCGATCTCGGCGTCGCACCGAAGATAGCGATGCTCTCGTTCAGCAGCTTCGGCAGCGTCAAGAGCCCATCGAGCACCAAGATGCGCTGCGCGACAGAGCTCCTGTGGCAGAAGCACCCGGACTGGGCGGTCGACGGCGAGATCCAGGCGGACGCCGCCGTCTTGCCCAACCTGCTGGAAGAGGACTTCGCCTTCAGCAAGATCAAGGGTGGCGCCAACTGCCTGATCTTCCCCAACCTCGACGCCGCCAACATCGCCTTCCGGCTGCTCAGGAGTCTCGGTGACATGACGCTGGTCGGGCCGATCCTCTGCGGTCTCGATCTTCCGATGCACATCTTGCAGCGCGGGTCGTCACCCGACGAGATCGTGCACATCGCCGCCATCGGCGCGGTGCAGGCGCAGCGCGGCAAGCGGTGACGGGTCAGACGCTGGCCCCAGTTCCCCGGAACGCGTGCCGCGCGCAGGACCCGTCCGGCATGTCTGGCGTTTCGGGTTGGCCTCTGGTAGACGACCCCGGAAGTGGTCTGGTGCCATGACCCAACGGAGACAAGAAGTCGGAACAGGAGGCCCCCGTGCGTGAGCTCTTTCTCTGCGCTACGGATGCAACGCCGGCGTCGTTGCCAGCGATTCGTCTTGCACTCAAGCTGGCCAAGAACAGCGGCGCATCGTTGGTTCTGCTACACGTCGTCCCGGTACTCGACGAAGGTCTCGGTTGGTATGTGCCGTCATCACGCACCGAGCGGCAAAACTACAAGAGGCTGCTCGAGCGGTACGTGGCCGGCGCCACGCAGCGCGTACGGCAGCAGCTGCACAGAGCTGGCGGTGCCGAGGTCAATGCGTGGGTCAAGGTCCTCGTCAAGTCCGGTGCGGTCGTGCAGACCGTGCTCGAGACGGCCATGGACCAGGACGCGAGTCTTGTCGTCGTAGGCAGGGGACGGAACACCGGGGTCATCGCGCCGACCGCCGAGCGGATCGCTCGCCTGTCCTCTCGCCCGGTGGTTCTGGTGCCGGCCAGATGGGCACGCGGCGCGCGCGTCCGGATGCTCCGCCGGCAGCCGAAGCAGCGCCGCCCGGCAGTACGGGCGGCTTCGTGACCGTGCGTTGACCCGATACGTCCGCTGTCGATGTCGCCCATTCTGGAGGAGATGAACACGGAACTGGCCCGTTCGGCACTCCTACAACCCCACCTGCGCCCGTGACTGAAGCATGTGCACGTTGCCCGCCATCCACGCGCCCTCCACGTCCTGCGGCAAACCCAAGGCCTGCTCCGCCTCTAGCCCGAGCTCGACGATAACGCGCAGCACTTCAGCTCGGTGCTCGTCGTCCCACAGCAGCGGTGCGTTCCCGTAGTCGATCAGCTCTCGCTCGCAGGGCTTGCTCGTCACCGAGTCGTAGAGCCCCGCTCCCGCGTAGGTCTCGAGGTCTTCGCCATTGGAGTCGGAGCGAAAGATCAACCCCTGGCCTCTGAGCGCGTAGCTCTTGCTGGGGTAGGCGACAATGGCCGCAGCGCCACCGGCCTTGTTGGCGCGGAAGCTCAGCGCCCGCCCCGGATGGTTGCCCACCAAGGTTTCGCCCAGGCCCAGAACCAACTCGCCATAGAGCTGGTTCGCGTCGCGGCTCACCGGGTCGACCGTGTGCAGCACGAACGCGTACTGTGCTGGCACCAGCGTCTGCACCAGCACCGCCATACTGAGATCGTCGTGAGCCACCCCACGGGCCGCCCGGGCGTGATACGCGCGCGCATTCCACTTGGAGGCCCACACGGCCTTGATGGCCTGCCAGCTCGTGTCCCAGTCGTCCATGACCGCGACGCCGGCCCGGGCGGCGACTTCGGCTACCGCATCGACCAGCGCCGCCGGAGCCTGCAGCCCGGCCATGGCGCTTCTGATGTCGCGCAGTGCCCGCTCGGACTGTGTTGCCCGCTGAGAATCCGCTGGCTCCGCCGGGCCTGCCGGCAACTCTGCCACCAGCTCCTCGTACCGCGCGCGCACAGCGGCGTTGACTTCATTGGCCAGGACCGCCTCGAATGACCCTAACGGCAACGCCAGACTGGTCGGGATCCGGACGCTGGGCGGCAGCCGGCGGCGCAGGCGTGCCAGAGAGAGCGATTTGCTGCCCACCAGCTCCGGCCCGAATTCTTCCTCCGAACACGCAAACCTCGAAAATCTAGGTCGGTTCAAGCGCAGGCAAGGCTCCTGCGCACATCGGTTGGCGTTGTTGGCTACTCCGTTCTCTTCGGAGAGGCCACCCCTCTCGTGCCACAGCAGGTTCCCGTCGGGCGAGCTCTCCACGGTGAGCTCGGCTCCCACCCGGGCTTGCAGCTCTTCCCATGTTGCCCGGTCGTGGCACGTCGCAAACAACACGTGCGCATTGCGAGCACGTACGGCCACGTGGCTGACGAGATCTGGGCTGTCCGGCGTCAGCACCGCCACCACACCCGGCGGGATCTCCTCCTCGCCTCGCACGCGTTGGGCCAAGAGAACAGTGGGCACGACAAAATGCTGACCCTGGACCTGCAAGAGCTCAGGGACCCAACGGGCCACCCCTGACGCCTGGCCGGGGCAGACGATCTGCCACGGCCCAAGCTCGGCTTGCGCTCGGAGCAGCGGCCCCAGGATGTTGAGCAGCCGGGTGAGCGCAAACAGCGGACTGCCTCTCACCACTTCCTCTGCAAAGGGAGGAATAGTCCAGGCATCGACGCCGAGCGCCCGGCCAAGTTCCTCGGCTTGCGGCTGCACGAGCGTCACCATCGAATCCACTTCGGCCCCGAGCGTCCGTTGGGTCCGGTCGATCACCGCCCAGGCCCGAAGCGCGTGGTCCGTGGCTGAACCCGTGTCCGATGGCTCGGCACCCAGGCTTTCCCAATGCCGAGCGATGAGCTCAAGCTCGGCGGATCCGCCGCGCAGTGCCAGGTGCCGAGTCACGTGGATGGTCAGGCCCGCCACCGCAGACAGTCCAAGCTCTGCCACCCGCAAGCGCTCAACCAGCGCCCGAACGTGCTCGAGCAGCGCGAGCTCGAGGTAGATCAGATCGCGTATCCAACCTTCATCGCTTTCTTGTTCGAGGTACGGTCCCAGCAGCGTGCGAGCTCGTAGCGTCAAGTCGACGCCTTGCCGAGTCCAGGCCAGGGCCCCGCTTGGGTCGGGCCCGTGCGACTGGCTGCGGGCGATCAGGGCCAGCACCTGATCCAGTACGCTGACCAGCTGCTGGTCGAGCCCGGACCGAACCACCCCCAAAGCGCTCGCTACATCGGTGCTGGAGTGGACCGACCGAAGCAACCCGAGATAGCGCGTGAAATCCGCAATCAGGCCATCCTTGGCGTGCCCGTAGAACACGGGATCCACCGTGATGGGCCGTTCATAGCCGCGCAGCCGCTCGCGGCTGACCCCGTGAGCGGCCAGCGTCCGGTAGAGAGCTTCCACGTCGCCATCAGCGCGCAGATAGGCGAGATACGCTCGACAGATGGCGATATCGTCCGGCGTGGTGTTGTTGTGAAGCTTCTGATGCCACTGCTCCAGGAACGTCCCCGATCGCTCCGGGATCCGGTGGCGATGCAGGATGTGCAGGATGTCGTCCCGAATGCGCTGCCCTTCGCCGCCCCGCCCCACGGTCGAAAGCAGCAGGCGCACCCAGGGCCGTGCGGCAGGGCCTGCTTGCCACAGAGCGGCGATCCTGCGGGTCAATCGGTCCTGCGCGTGGGCCAGGCTACGGGGCTGAGTGTTGTACCGCCTTTGCCAGTCCAGCTGTCGGATCGCAGAGTAGCGCAGCCAGACATACAGGAGAGCAAGCCCTTGCTCATTGTCGCCCACTTCGTCGAGCAGTCCTGTACAGAGATCGAATCGGTGCATCAGGGTCCACGAGCCTCGGTGGACTTCAGCCTCCACGATGCGTGCCATCAGCGCCGGCAAGTCGACGCGCTCTACTCTGGGGAGCGTTAACTGGTGCCGACCTATCGCAGGGCCTGCGAAAGCCAACTCGGGATCCCGCTGGGACTCGGGCCCGACGGCTCGGGTCTGGCCCTCGGCGGCCGTCGGCTCACCGCGTCGGTTCGTCGTAGGCGCGCCGTGAGCGTCGCGGCGGCGCAAGGGGACCTGGTAGTTCTGGCCGTCCCGACTATCCCAGCGGTTCGACGCAGGGTAAAAAAGGGCATAGGCCAGAAAACGTGCTCGCAGGTCTCCGGGCACTCGCAGCACCAGTCGCCCGCCATCCTCCGGCACCTGGCTCTGGACCGCTTGGTCGTGGAAGGGCCTGCTATTGGGGGGCCAGACCGTTTGTGGCGCAGCACGCCATCGCCCATCGTGGCGCTTGACCAAGCCCCAGTGCACGATGACTGGTTCGCTGGCCTGGACCGTGATGGTCACTTCCTGCAGTCCGCCGTCGAGCTGTGCCTCCGCTCGATGCGTCGGACTTTCTGCCCATACGTAGGTCTCGGCGTGCATGACTGTGGCGGAAGACTGAGTCAGCCCTGTCTGGCCTCCAGAGCCTCGACACGCCGGGTCAAGGCTTCGATACGTTCGTCTCTGGCAAGCCGATGTTGTCGGAGCTCGGCGGCCAGCTCTTGGTTCGAGCGCACGGCATCGAGGAGGGCTGTGGTGACCCGCATCTCAAGCTCGGCCATCCGCGAGAGTAGGTCGGCTCGCAACCCTCCGACTTCGGTCTCGAACTTCTTCTCCAGCTGGTCGAAGCGCTTCAGAAGTTCCTTCATCCTCTGATCATCGTAGCGGACGGAGCGGGCCGGAGCCACCGTCCAGGGCGTGAACTCGCGATCGGCTGTGCCAGGCTGGTCTGTCCGACCCGCTCCGCCAGTCAGCCGAAATGGTGGTTCCCGGCCACCGTGCGCGACGGCGCGCCCGGATGTGGGGGTGGCATCGTCCTCGCAAATCGCGCAACTCGAACCTAGCCCGACCCCGAATACACCGCAGCGCTTCGTCCAGGCACTCGGACGGACGTCGCGTCCGGCGGCAGGATGTCGGGCACGCCTTGTCCTGAGCCAGAATCGTCCCCTCGAGGCTCGCCGTAGCTCGGGCTGGCGCTGTCGAGGTCGAGCCGCCAGCCATGCGACGCGGGCCGCAGCGGGACTTCGTTCGGTTCCGCACGGAAGTTGAACACGCATAGGGCAAGCTGTCCGCTGGGGTCGTCACGCTCGATGACCAGCCACTGGCCCTGCTCGCTCGACGACACCCGGGTCAAGTCCTTGCGGCAGTTGTTGAGCGGTGCGCGGGCCCTGCGTAGCGCCAACAGATCGCGAAAGAAGCGGAGCAAACTCGCGTGGGCGGGCCGGTCGAGCAGCGACCAGTCGAGCTTCGAGGCCACGAACGTACGCTCTGCCTGGGGATCGGGGAAGTCACCGGCCCAATCGAAGGACAGAAACTCCTCGCGTCGTCCTCGGCGCACCGCCTCGATCAGGGCAGCATCGCCATGGCTCGTGAAGTAGTAGAACGGTGCAAGCTCACCGTATTCCTGTCCCATGAAGAGCAGCGGCAAGTTCGGACTACAGACGACCAGGGCGGCCCCGAGTTTCTGCCCATCGGTTGACATCAGTTGCGAGATCCTGGCTCCGCCCGAGCCATTGGCGATCTGATCGTGGTTCTGCTGACAGATCACGAACTGCTCGCCGGGGCGGGAAGCGGAAGAGCTTCCATGACGACGCTCGCGAAAGCGCGACCGTCTACCATCGTAGACGAAGCCGTCGGCGATGGCCTTGTTGAGGTCCCGCAAGCCGGCGAAGTCCGCGAAGTACCCTCGTGTCGCTCCGGTGAGGGTCGTGTGCAGGCTGTGATGGAAGTCGTCGCTCCATTGGGAGTCGAGCCCGTGGCCGCCCAGATCGCGAGGGCGGATGACCCGAACGTCGTTCAAGTCGCTTTCCGCGACGAGCCAGATTTGCCGACCCGCTCGATGCGCGACCGCTTGCACGGCCAGCGCCATCTCCTCGAGCACGTGCTGGGCCGAGAAGTCGAAGATGCCGTGGACGGCATCCAGGCGAAGCGCGTCGATGTGGTACTCGGTAACCCAGTACAGGGCATTGTCGACGAAGAAGCGCCGCACGCCATCCGAGCCGGGTCCGTCGTAGTTGATGGCGTCGCCCCAGGGCGTACGGTAGCGTGAAGTGAAGTAGGGGCCATACTCGCCCAGGTAGTTGCCCTCGGGCCCCAGGTGGTTATAGACCACGTCGAGCACGACCGCGAGGCCTGTCCGGTGACAGGCATCCACCAGCTTCTTCAACCCCGCAGGCCCACCGTAGGTCGACTGGGGGGCGTACAGCTCTACGCCGTCGTATCCCCAGTTGCGACCGCCGGGGAACTCGCCCACCGGCATGAGCTCGACGGCCGTGACCCCGAGCTCCTTGAGGTAGTCGAGACGTGCGATCACGGCCTCGAACGTGCCCTGCTCGGTGAACGTCCCACAGTGCAGCTCGTAGAAGACCAACTCCTTGAGCGGCAGCCCATGCCAAGCGGCGTCGGACCACTCGAAAGCACCAGGGTCCACCACGCGAGAGGCGCCGTGGACGCCGTGGGGCTGCCAACGCGAGACGGGATCGGGGCGCGCGCGTTCGCCGTCTACTACGTACTGGTAATCAGCGTCGGCTCCGACGCCAGGGACAGTCGCTTCGAAGACGTCGTCCTCCCCGCGTACCATCGGAATGGGCTGATCGCGGCTTGCCAGCCGTACTTCCAGGGTGCGTGCGCGAGGCGCCCACACGCGGAACCGCACGCCCGTGCCGAGCGGTGTCGCACCGAACTCAAGTTGCCAGTGGTGAGTCATCGAGCCTCCTGTTCGTCAGGCCGTCCAGAATTCTCGCCCGTCTCAGGCCTTCCTCGCTCATGCCACTTTCTCCAGCAGGGCGACGGGAAGTGCACAGAGGACCTCGGCGAGGTTCAGTGTTTCGTCCTGGGTCGTGAACACAAGCCCGGTGAACACGTCCCGGTACGTCCCGCCGGGAACATGTTCACCGGCGCGGAGCGTCGTACCACGCCAAACCGTTTCACCGACAGGGAGGGTTTCGTCGGCTCCCAGCGACAGGAAGTGCCGACCGGCCACGGTGAGGGTTGCCGCCTCGCCTCGAGTCCGCGCGAACGCGACCGCGTGCGTGGCGTGGGGGCCTTGGGCGTGCAGGGCAGCATAGCCTCCGAACGCGAACAGCTCGCTATGCGCGCGGCGGAAGCGCAGCGCGCGAGAGGTGACATACAGCTTGATTCGACCGTCCTCGGCCGTAGCAAGCAGTTCCTGCGCCAGCTCGGCACTCTCCGGCCGTACGTCGAGCTCCGCGAGCCGTCGGCGCCGCAGGGCGAAGTCGACCGGCCGACGGTTGTCAGGGTCGACCAGGCTCAGGTCCCAAAGCTCATTGCCCTGGTACAGGTCGGGAACCCCGGGACAGGTGGCCTTCAGCAGGACCTGCGAGAGCGAGCCGTACATTCCGACTTTGGCTACGGGACGGAGAATGCGCGAAAAGCGGGCCAGAAAATCGTTCTCCGGGACCGGATCGAGTATCTTCTCCACGAACTGTGCGACCGCGGTTTCCCAAGCTTCATTGGGACTGATCCAGCTCGAGTTGACCTCGGCCTCGCGAATTGCCTTCTGCATGTATGCCTGGATGCGGCTCACGAACTTCGAGCCAGCGCGGTCGCCGACAGGCCATGTGCCGAGCAGTGTCTGGTACAAGAGGTACTCCTCGTTCGCGGCAGGCGCGAGGCGACTCCCGACGCGCAGCTTGTGCTTCGCGTTGCACGCACGGAAGCCTTCGAGCGCGGATTGCCAGGTTTCGGGCATCTCGGAAAGCACTCGCATCCGGGCGCGGACGTCCTCGCTCCGTTTGGTGTCATGAGTCGAGGTCGTGAGCAGCGCGTGCGGATACGAAGCGAGTCGCTCGCTGTTGCCGGCATGGAATTGCTCGACGTCTACGCCCGGGTGGTCCGGAGTGCCCCCAACCTCACCGCGCGATGCCAGGGGGACGTGGCGGTAGAACGCCGTGTCTTCGACCGCCTTGGCCATCACGGCTCCGGTGAGCTGCTGAAGGCGCCGGACGAAGTCGATGCGCTCGGCGGTCGCCTCAGGGCCGAGACCGGGGGGATGGATGCCGAGCAGGACAGAGCGCACGAATTCGAAAACCGATGTGCTGGTGGCCGGGTTGCGCCCGATGGCATCTGACACGGCGAGTTCGATCCAGCGGCGATCCTCATTCGAAGTCTCGCCGCCCGGACCGATGTACGTGCGATAGACGGGCAAACAGGCCAGAACTTCGACCAGGGCTTCCTGGATACTCTGGAACGTGAAGTCCCGCGAATGGCGATGTTGTTCCGAGACTCGGTCGAGCCGGCGCGCCAGCATCGCGATCTGGCTGGACAGGCCATGGCGCATCACGGACTTCTTGCACTCGTAGGCTATGTCGCTGAACGGCTGTGAAGCCCCGGTGAAGCGTGTGTAGATGTCGTCGAGGCGCTGAAACCCCTCCGGGTCGATGAAAAGCCCTCCGACGAAGTTTAGGAAGTCGTATCCCGTTGTCCCGTGTACCGGCCACGCACCGGGGAGCCGTTCGCCTTCTGCAAGGATCTTCTCGACCACCAAGTAGATCGCTCGCTCCGCGCCTCCTGGCGTGGGCGTCTCGGTCTCGCTGCTCTCGCCTTCCGGCGGGCGGGCGCCTACCGTACGCTGGATGGTTCTGAGGTAGTCGTTCGGATCCAGCAGGCCGTCGACGTGATCGATGCGCAGTCCCGTGATCGCGCCGTCCCCGACCAGGCGCAGGACGGTCGAATGTACGGCGCCGAAGACAACGGGATCTTCCACGCGAATGGCCGCGAGGTCGTTGATATCGAAGAACCTGCGGTAGTTGACCTCGTCCGCGGCGACTTTCCACGAGGCGAGCCGGTACGCCTGATCGGACAAGAGCGCGTCGAGGCGGTCGAAGCTATGCGGATCCTCCTCTCGACCGTTGACCTCATGCAGAGCTTGCTCGATGGCCTGGCGAGCCGGCTGGCTCTGCTCCACGAGCGCGGCCAGTCGCGCCTTGATCACCTCCTTCTCCCGCTCGCGCTCCTTCTGCCGTTCTGGATCGAGATCGGTGCGTGAAGGCAGGTAGCGAAGCGCCGTAAGAATGCTCTCGAGCAACGCCGTGTCCGCCGCCGATTCCCCTTGGGACGCTCTCAGAGTCTCCAGCGCGAGCTCGAGCAGGCCCACCCAGCTCTTGGGCGCCAAAGGCAGGACGGCCTCGTAGTAGCGCAGGACGAAGGCGCCCTCGCGCAGCTCCACCACGAGCTCTTTGCTTTCGAGCACCCGCCCGTATTGGTCTCCAAGAATCGGAAGTAGCACCTTGTCCGTCAGGTCGAGCTTGGGCGGGTTCCAGTCGATGTCGAAGAAGCCAGCGAAGCGTGAGCTCCGACCGTTCTCCAGGACATCGAACCAGTACCGATTGGCTCCGGGAGCCACGCACATGTGGTTTGGCACGATGTCGACGAGCAATCCCATGGCGCGCCCCGTGAGCTCGCTGGCGAGGCGCAGCAGTTCGGGCTCGCCGCCGAGCTCGGGGTTGACCACCGTCGGATCCACCACATCGTAGCCATGAACACTCCCTCGCCGTGCAGCCAGGATCGGCGACGCGTACAAGTCGCCGATACCGAGCGTCGATAGATAGTCCACGAGCGCGAGTGCATCGGCAAACGTGAGGCTGGAATTGAGTTGAAGGCGGTAGGTGGATATGGGGATGCGTTCACTCACGGTTTCACTCTCCGCGCACGCTCGTCCAACACGACTCTTGACGACGAGAGCAGCAACGATAGATGATCACACCAGTATCGTCAAGCGTCCGGGGGGTCGGTACGCGGCCGTCAGCGTGTCCGACGCAGGACGTGACCACGCGCGTGCGCCGCAACCCAACCCAGCGCCGCGAGTGCGCGGCGGCGCGAGCGCTCGTTCGTTCGTGGCCGCGAGGCTTTCTGGGTGATGAACCAGCGACGGCCACTACACGAGTGCGCGGCACATTCATGATGTGTGCGACGTGATCGACGGGGACGGCTCTCGCTAGCTGTAACGATGCTGCGCAAACACGAGCTGCGGCGATAGCCGCAGCGGTAGCGGCCAACGCGATGCTCTCGCACATCAACGTGCGTACCTGACCAGCACCTCCCACGCACCGCGACGATCGAGATTCGAGGTTCCAAGATAACGAACAGCCGAACAAGCTGAAGTACAATTGCCGCGTTCACCCTTGCAATCCGCCGCAGAGTGCTCTATGTTGAGCGGGTGAAAAAGCGGAATGCAGCGGCTGTGGAGCGCGCTGCATCCGACGCGGGCCGCCGTCGCGTGCTCATCGAGAACGTGTGGCCTTGTGTCGATGCTGGGCGCTATCCCATCAAGCGAGTCTTGAACCAGCACGTCGCGGTTCAAGCCGATATCTACGCCGATGGACACGACGTCCTCGACGGGCGCGTGCTCTACCGTCGAGAAGGAGAAGCGTCCTGGCGGATCGCAGCGCTCGAGCGCGAGGTGAACGACCGTTGGCTTGGAGTCTTCCAGGTCACGGACCTCGGCCGCTGGGAGTACACGCTCGAGGCTTGGGTCGACCCCTTCGCCACTTGGCGTGAGCAGCTCCAGCGAAAAGCCGAAGCGGGCCAGGACGTGGCGATCGAACTTCTGGTGGGCGCCTCGCTGGTACGAGCCGCAGCGGGGCGCGCCGAGGGCGAGCTTGCCTCCGAGCTCGAGGCAGCGGCGACCGCGCTCGAACGCAACGGACCCGAGGTGGACCGCGTCGCAGCGGCGCTCGATCCAGTCCTGAGTCGAGGCATGGACCAGGTTCCTGATCTCAGCCGCAAGACTCGGTTCGAGCGCGAACTCTGCATCCTCGTGGAGCCCGTGCTCGCCCAGTTCAGCGCGTGGTACGAGTTCTTCCCGCGGTCCACGGGCAAGCCGGGGCAGCACGGAACCTTGCGCGATGCGGCGCGTTTTCTGCCCTACGTGGCGGAGCTCGGTTTCGACATCGCGTACCTGCCGCCCGTGCACCCGATTGGGCGCACACACCGAAAGGGCGCGGACAACTCGTTGGAGGTCGAGCCCGGCGATCCGGGAAGTCCCTGGGCGATTGGCGCAGCCGAGGGCGGTCACAAGGCCGTCCATCCCGAGCTCGGAACCGTCGAAGACTTCCGGTATTTCGTGGCCCAGGCCGAACGGCTCGGGTTGAAGGTGGCCCTGGACATCGCCTTCCAAGCGTCTCCGGATCACCCCTACGTCGCCGAGCACCCGGAGTGGTTTCGCAAGCGACCGGACGGCACCATCCAGTACGCCGAGAACCCGCCCAAGAAGTACCAGGACATCTATCCGTTCGACTTCGAATGCGAGGCTTGGGAGAGCCTCTGGCAGGAGCTGCTCAGTATCTTCCTGTTCTGGGTCGCCCAGGGCGTGCGGGTCTTTCGCGTGGACAACCCCCACACCAAGCCCCTCAGGTTCTGGGAATGGTGCCTCGCCGAGGTCCGGCGCCAGCATCCGGACGTCATCTTTCTCGCCGAGGCGTTCGCCCGACCGAAGCTGATGTACGGCCTGGCGAAGGTCGGGTTCAGCCAGTCCTACACGTACTTCACATGGCGCGATGCTGGCTGGGAGCTACAGAGCTACATGGCCGAGCTCACGCAGCCTCCTGTCACTGAGTTCTTCCGCCCGAGCTTCTGGCCCGCCACGCCGGACATCCTGCCCGAGCACCTTCAGACCGGTGGGCGCCCGGCGTTCGTGGTTCGCGCCGTGCTCGCTGCGACGCTTTCCAGCAACTTCGGCATCTACGGGCCCGCCTTCGAGCTCATGGAGAACCAGTCACGCCCGGGCTCCGGGGAATACGCGAACAGCGAGAAATACGAGATCCGGCACTGGGATCTCGAGCGGGCGGACAGTCTGCGCTGGCTCATCGCGCACCTGAACCGTATCCGTCGCCGCCATCCGTGTTTCCACGCCAACGATCGGCTTGTCTTTCACCCAACTGACAACGAACACCTCCTGTGCTTCAGCAAGCGTACGGCGGACGGGTCGGACATCGTGATCGTGGTGGTCAACCTGGACTTCTTCAACGCGCAGTTCGGTTGGGTCACACTGGACCTCGGCGAGCTTGGTTTGGATCCCAAGCGAGAGTTCCAGGTCCACGATCTGCTGCGGGACGTTCGCTTCCAGTGGCGTGGTGCGAAGAACTATGTCCGGCTGGATCCCAAGGAACTGCCCGCGCACGTCTTCCACGTTCGCCGCCACGTCCGAGGCGAGCATGCCTTCGAGTACTTCGCCTGATGACTGGGAAGTAGCATGACGCGAAGGACACGTCCCTCGGACCCCCAATGGTACAAGGAAGCCGTCATTTACGAGCTCCATGTGAGGGCGTTCCATGACGCCAACCAGGATGGGATTGGCGACTTCGCCGGGCTAACCGAGAAGCTGGACTACCTCAGGGACCTGGGGGTGACGGCGTTGTGGTTGCTTCCATTCTACCCGTCACCGTTGCGCGACGACGGATACGACATCTCCGACTACACAGGTATCCACTCGAGCTACGGAACACTGAAGGACTTCAGGCGTTTCTTGCGCGAGGCGCATCGGCGGGATCTGCGTGTCATCACCGAGCTCGTGATCAATCACACCTCCTCCGAGCATCCGTGGTTCCAGCGGGCGCGTCGGGCTCCGCCAGGGTCGGTGGCGCGACAGTTCTACGTTTGGTCCGAACGTCCTGACCGCTACCGCAAAGCACGTATCATCTTCAAGGACTTCGAGACGTCGAACTGGGCGTGGGACCCCGTGGCGGGCGCATACTTCTGGCATCGCTTCTACTCGCACCAGCCGGATCTCAACTTCGACAACCCGAGCATGCGCAGGGCGCTGTTCAAGGTGCTCGACTTCTGGCTCGAGATGGGGGTCGACGGCATGCGTCTGGACGCCGTGCCGTACTTGTACGAGCGCGAGGGGACCCACTGCGAGAACCTGGAGGAGACTCATGCGTTCTTGCGCGAGCTCCGCGCCCACGTCGACAGGCGTTTCGAAGGGCGGATGCTCCTGGCCGAAGCCAACCAGTGGCCCGAGGACGCGGCTGCCTATTTCGGCGCTGGCGACGAGTGTCACATGAATTTCCACTTTCCCTTGATGCCCAGGCTCTTCATGGCCGTGCATCTTGAGGATTCCCGGCCGATCGTCGATATCCTGGACCACACGCCTCAGGTGCACGAGAGCTGCCAGTGGGCCACATTCCTGCGCAACCACGACGAGCTCACGCTCGAGATGGTTACGGACGAAGACCGAGACTACATGTACCGCGTCTATGCGGACGATCCGCGCGCGCGCATCAATCTCGGCATCCGGCGCAGGCTCGCGCCACTGCTCAAGCTGCGGCGGAAGATCGAGCTCATGAACGGTCTCTTGTTCTCCTTGCCCGGCACGCCGGTCATCTACTACGGAGACGAGATTGGCATGGGGGACAACATCTACCTCGGCGATCGCGGCGGCGTGCGCACGCCCATGCAATGGAGCGGGGACCGCAATGCAGGGTTCTCTCGTGGCAATCCGCAGACGCTCTATCTGCCCCCCATCACCGATCCCGAGTATCACTACGAGGCGGTCAACGTCGAGGCCCAGGAACGCAACCCCTCCAGCCTTCTATCCTGGATGCGCAGGATGATTCATCTCCGGCGGCGCTACCCCGTGTTCGGGCGGGGCAGCTTGGAGTTCATCGAGACGAACAATCCACGAATGCTCGCGTTTACGCGGGAGTATCAGGACAGCCGCGTGCTCGTCGTGGCCAACCTGTCGCGGTTCATGCAATACGGCAACCTTCGTCTCGACCCATTCGCCGGCACGGTGCCCATGGAGATGTTCGGGCACAACGAGTTCCCGCCGGTGGGGCGTTCCCCGTACTTCCTGTCGCTCGGCCCGCACGGGTTCTGCTGGTTCTTGCTCAAGCCGGCGACCGGCGGCGGCGCCATCTCGAGTCGGGGAGAACTGAGGGCGACCGGGACCTGGCGCGACGTGTTCGTGGGCGCCCGCGAGACCCTGGAGCGGCTCCTTCCCGACTACCTCCCGTTGCAGCGCTGGTTCCGCAGCAAGAGCCTCAAGGTGCGCTCCGTGTCGGTGGTCGACTCCGTCTCCGTTCCCGGGGCGGACGCCGAAATCGCCGTCGTCCGGGTCGATTTCCAGGACCACGAGTCCGAATCGTACGTCCTGCCCTTGACGTTCAGCGAGGGCGCGGACGCGTCCAGAATCCAACAGGAGCGCCCCTCCGCCATCGTGACGCCCGTCGTGGTAGAGACCCCGTCCGGCGATCACCACGGTGTGCTCTACGACGCGACCGCAAGGGAGAAGTTCGCGCAAGCGTTGCTGCATGCGACGCGCGTTCGGCTGGTGATGCCGGGACGCAGTGGCGAGCTGCGGTGCGTCGCCCTACGGGAGCTGCGTCAAGCGACTGCGGAGCAGCTAGCGCAGCTGTCCGCCCGAACGGGAAGCGCCGAACAGTCCAACACGAGCGTACTGTTCGGGGATCGGTTCATCATGAAGGTGTTCCGCCGCGTGGAAGAAGGGACTAGCCCGGACGTCGAGGTGGGGCGCTTTCTCACCGAGCAGCGCGCGTTCGCTCAGGTGCCGGCGCTGGCGGGCTTCATCGAATACCGCGCGTCGGGCAAGCCGAGCGCTTCGGTCGCGATGGTGCAGCGTCTGGTACAGAGCGAGGGCGACGGGTGGGCTTGGACGCTCCAGTCGCTCGCGACGTACACCGATCGATGCTTGAAACGAAAGGGTGCTCTCCCGAGCGATCTGGATCCAGAGGGGAGTCTGCTCGATCGGAGCCAGATGGAGCTGCCGTCCGGAGTCACGAAGCTGCTCGGAGAGTACTTGCCCCGTGTCGAGCTGCTGGGTCGGCGCACGGCGGAGCTCCACCTCGCTCTGGCAAGCGACGCCGAGAGCCCGAGTTTTCGTCCGGAGCCACTTACGGCCATGCATCAGCGCTCGCTCTACGAGGCCGCTCGAGCGCGGCTCAACCAGACGCTGCGCCTGGCGGAGAAGAAGCTCGACGCGCTGCCGCGGCCAACGGCGGAGCTCGCCCGTGACCTCATCAGTCGCAAGAAGGAGATCGACCACCGGTTCCGACGAGTTCTCGACCAGCGTCTGGACGCTCAGCTCATCCGTTGCCACGGTGACTACCACCTGGGCCAAGTGCTGGTGACGGCTTCGGACTTTGCCATCATCGATTTCGAAGGTGAGCCTGCCCGACCGCTCGGCGAGCGGCGCCTCAAGAAAAGTCCGATTCTGGACGTGGCCGGCATGCTGCGCTCGTTCCACTACGCGGCCGTCACCGCGCTGCGGGACGAGCGCCTCACGCGAGCGCAGCGCAGGAAGCTCGAGCCCTGGCTCTTGGCCTGGCACGGCTGGACGGCGGCTGTCTACCTTCGAAGCTATCTCGTCGCCATCCAGAGCAGCGGACTGGTGCCCAGCGAGCCCGAGCCTCTGCGCACCCTGCTCGACTTCTTCATCATGGACAAGTGCCTCTACGAGATTGGCTACGAGGTGAACAACCGACCCGCCTGGGTCGCGATCCCCCTGGAAGGCCTGCGCACCCTGCTCGCGAGCGCCGCGACGCGCGACGAGCGTTGAACCGGCCCTCCTCTTCCCGGCGATCCATCGCGTCGCCATTCGCCCAAGTCCTTCACCCCTTGACCCGAGGAGCCCCCATGCCCAGCACCGACATCCTGCTCACCGAGCTCGATATTCATCTGTTCAATGAAGGCAACCACGCGAATCTGTACGAGAAGCTCGGCGCCCACGTCGTTCGCGAGGGAGGGCGGCTCTACACGACGTTCCGGGTCTGGGCTCCGAACGCGCGGCGCGTGGCGGTCGTCGGGTCCTTCAATGGTTGGGACAGCGCGGCCCACCCCATGAGCCCCGTCGGATCGTCGGGGATCTGGGAAACCGTGGTCGACGGCGTGGGCCCGGGGGCCACGTACAAGTACGAGATCCATTCGCACCACAACGGCTATCGCGTGCAGAAGGCGGATCCGTACGGTTTTTTGCACGAAGTGCCGCCGCGCACCGCATCGGTGGTCTGGAAGCTCGACTACGAGTGGAACGATGCGGCGTGGATGGCCGATCGGAAACGGCGCCAGTCCCTGGGCTCCCCCATCTCCATCTATGAGGTCCACCTCGGCTCGTGGATGCGCGTTCCGGAAGAGGGCGGTCGTTCGCTCACGTACCGCGAGGCCGCCGACAAGCTTGTGGACCACGTGACACGGCTCGGCTTCACCCACGTCGAGTTCCTACCCCTCACCGAGCATCCGTTCTATGGGTCGTGGGGCTACCTGGTCACCGGGTTCTTCGCGCCGACGGCGCGCTACGGCACGCCCCAGGATCTGATGTACCTCATCGATCGCTTTCACCAGGCCAACATCGGCGTGATCGTGGACTGGGTGCCGGCCCACTTTCCCAGCGACGAGCATGGCCTCGGCTATTTCGATGGGACCCACCTGTACGAGCACGCCGATCCCCGCCAGGGCCGGCACCCCGACTGGGGCAGCCTGATCTTCAACTATGGGCGCAACGAAGTCCGGGCGTTCTTGACGTCGAGCGCCATGTTCTGGCTGGAGCAGTACCACGTCGACGGCCTGCGCATCGACGGCGTGGCGTCCATGCTCTACCTCGACTACTCGCGCAAGCACGGCGAATGGATCCCGAATCGCTACGGTGGCAACGAGAACCTGGAAGCCATTGCTCTGCTCCGCCACCTCAATGCGATGGTCTATGAAAGGGCGCCGGATACACAGACCTATGCCGAGGAGAGCACGGCCTGGCCGATGGTGTCGCGCCCGAACTACCTCGGAGGGCTGGGTTTTGGCTTCAAGTGGGACATGGGCTGGATGCACGACACCCTGCGCTACTTCTCCCGGGATCCCGTTTTCCGAAGGTACCATCATCATGAGCTCACCTTCCGAGCGCTCTATTCGTTCAACGAGAACTTCGTCATGCCGCTGTCCCATGACGAGGTCACGCACGGCAAGGGGTCGCTGCTCGGGAAGATGCCCGGTGATCGGTGGCGCAAGTTCGCCAATCTGCGTCTTCTGTACGCGTACATGTACGCGCTTTCCGGCAAGAAGCTGCTGTTCATGGGATCGGAGTTCGGCCAAGGCTCGGAGTGGAACCACGACAGCAGTCTGGATTGGCACCTGCTCGAATACCCGGAGCACCAGGGCCTGATGCGCCTGGTCACGCAGCTCAATCGCGTGTACCGCGAGCAGCCGGCTCTGCACACGCTCGATACCCAGCCTGGCGGGTTCGAGTGGGTCGACGCGAACGATTCGGAGACCAGCGTGCTCACCTTCCTGCGCAAAGGGACTTCCAGACCCGACGTCATGGTCGTGCTCAACTTCACGCCCGTGGTGCGCCGAGCCTATCAGGTTGGCGTCAACCGCCTGGGGACGTGGAGCGAGATCCTGAACACCGACGCCGTCGAATTCGGCGGCAGTGGCGTCGGCAATCTCGGTTCCGTGGAAGCCGTACCCATCGCCTGGCACGGGCGCCCCGTGTCCGCGCGTGTGACGGTGCCGCCGTTGGCGGCCTTGTTCCTGGAAGGGCCGCAGCCTACGCCAGCGATGGAAGCGGAGGCCGAGCCCGCCGTGTCTTCCGATTGATCGCCACACGCCTGCCCGGGCCGAGACGGCATCGGGTCACTTGGGCGAAACGTCGTGCGCCACGGCCGATACGAAAAAGATGGGGCAAGGGGCATCGTAGATGACCTTGTCGACGACGCTGCCGAGCTTGACGTAGGCCTGCCGTCCAACGCCTCCGCGTCCGTGGGACGTGAGTGCGATGAGATCCACGCCCTCGCGTTCGGCCACCTCCAGGATGGTCCTTGACGGACCTGACCCGCCCACCTGGGTCGTCACGGAGACGCCGGCAGCGGCAAGCCGTCGAGCGATGTCCTCGGCATAGGCCGCGAGTGTGTCCGACAGCGCCGTGTCCCCGTCTTGCTCGGGAATCGAAAGGACGATGACCTGCGAACCGAGGCGAAGGGCCAGCGCCTCCACGAAGGGCAGACACTGCTCGGCGAGCTCCGAGCCGTCCAAGGGCACCAGGATCTTCTTCAGGTTGCTGCGACGGCATTTCCAGTCGTCGATCGGACGGACCAGAAGGAGCGGCGGGGTGGTTTCGAAGATGACGCTGTAGGGCACCGAAGAGCTCACCAGCCGCTTGGTCGGCGACTTGCCAAAGGTCGTGAGCACGACGAGGTCGAAACGTCGCTCGTTGCTGATGCGAACGATGGCCTTCGCTGCCTCGCCTTGTTCGAGGAGCGCATCGACGGGGACGTCCGCGCAGACTAACTGTCGGGTCACGTTGGCGAGGTACTGCCGTACCTCCGCCGCAGGGATGTTGGCCGTGTCGTTGCCCGTAACGGTCATGACGGTGACAGAAGCCCCGTACTCCGCGGCCAGAACCATGGCCGGAGCCAGACTTGCCTCCGCCGCCTGTGTCCCGTCGAGCGGAACGAGGATCGTCTTGAGGTCGATGTGCGTTTCGGGAACCATCCTTCCCATCGGGGTCAGTGGGCCGGACGCGAGGATCATCTTGAGTCGATCTTGCACCTGCCTCGGCTTGCCGAGTTTCGCTCTGAAGTAGCCGAAGCCGAAGTAGAAGACAGGCACCAGAAGGAAGTACATCCAGGCGCCTTCGGTGAATCGTTCCTCGAAGATGATGGCTGTCGCCGCCGTCGACAGAAGCGCGGCGACGGCCGTGAGCACGAGCGTCAGCAGCTCCCGGGGGCTGGGGCTGGCTCGCCACTGCCTGATGAGACGCTTGGTCGTGGCCCATCCGGTCATGCTGAGCAGGATGAAGACGCCGGCGGCGTAGAGCGCGAGGTAGGTCTCCTCCCTTGTTCCCAGGAAGACGAAACAGACGACCACGACCGCCACCTGGATCCACACCGGCATGGCGGGCACGTCGAAACGATTGCGCTGCCCCCAGTACGCTGGGATGTAGTGCCTGTTGCGCAGGCCCAGCGACAGATTCTGGATGCCCTGAGCACTCGCCGCGGCCGCTGACAGAAGCACGGCGATGCCCACCAGGCTGCCGGCGTAGGCCACCGGTGCGGGGAGGAGCTGGTCCATGGTTTGCGTGAAGACGGAGACCTCATGGTGGCTGGGTTCCGCCAGCTCGAGGATGGCCGGGCCCACCACCAGCATCGTCGCGACCGTGGTGCCCATGATGATGAGCAGGCTGCCGAACGCTTTTCGGCTCTTCTCTTTGGCCGTGCCCTCGTACGCGGCGACGAGGTTGGCGAAGATCTCGATGCCGGTCATCAAGGCCAGAATGCGCGCGAACCCACCGAGGGTGAAATGCACGTACCGGCCGGTGAACGCCGTGAGGTCCAGGCGGGGCAGGTGAAGGCCCCGCTTGACGACCACGCTGATGATCAGCACCCAAAGCAGCACCAGCACCCCCGCCGTGGCCGGCCCGAAGAATCGAGCGGCCATCCTAGGCCCGTGATTGACCAGGTAGCCGACGAGCACGGTGAGCAGCACCGCGACGACCATCCTGAGGTCCATTGACAGGAAGGCCGCGTTGAGGACCGGAACCCGGTCCGCGATGAAGGTAACGAGCGCGGCGATACTGACGAGGAAGGTGAGGGTGTACTCGATGACCGTGATCGCAGAGTTGATCTTGACCGCCCAGCCGCCGAACTCCTCTTCACTGAGGCCGCTGCCCCCACTGCCGTCGACGACCCAGGCCATGACGTGTCGGTACATCGCGGAGACCGTCGCGACGGTGAGCACGGCGAGCCATACCGCCGCACCGAACGTGACCGAGGCGACACCCGCGCCGACGATGAGCGTCAGGAACGGCCCGAACACGTAGAGCGGCGAGGTGGCGGGATCACCGCCACCCGCGAGCGCGCCTTGAAGAGAGGTCTTGAGCTTGTGTTGAACGGACGCGGCCATGGAGGCGTCACCGAGCGGCAGGAGAGCACGGGGTGGTACCCGTGCGTGTCACCAAGAGTCGGCGGAGCATACGTCCTGCCGACTCGACCCGCCACGACACGCCCGCGCCGTTCGCACAGCCGGGCACCTCGCCGCGGGTACGCTCGCGGTCGCGCCGCTCTGGTGGTTCGAACGGGATCAGCCCCTCATCCGGACTGCAAGTACGGAGCACTGGGCAAGGGCGACGACCTGTTCGGCGACGCTTCCGAGCGTCATGCGGGCCAAACCCGTTCGGCCACGGGTACCAACGACGATGAGCGCCGCGCCGATTTCCTTGGCCCTGGCCACTATGGCTGCCGCGGCGTCGGGGCCGCTCGTTACGACCGCGTCACCGTCGATGCCCCGCTGAGAGAGCAGATCCTGCAAGATGGTGGTGGCTGTGGCCTGCGCATGACCGATTGCCTCATCGTCCGGCAGCGCCGGAACGGGACCGAGCGGAGCAAGGGCCGAGACGAGCGGCTGTGACCG
>JAFGIS010000231.1 GCA_016929495.1 Polyangiaceae bacterium
GCCTTCACGGAAATAGCTGGCGAGGCCGGTGGGGTCAAGAAATCTGCCACTGGTGGTGTCGTGACGTTGGCTGATCGTGATGATCGTGCTGCGCCGCTCGTGGCGCCGGCTGACGATCTGGTAGATGAGGTCCGCGGCGTGGTTGTCGTAGGACAGATAGCCGACCTCATCCACCACCAGCACGGACGGCTGGGCGTAGAGCGCCAAGCGCCGGTCCAGGGCCCGCCCGCCCTCCTGCTTGCCCAGGTCGAGCAAGAGGTCGGAGGCGGAGATGAAGAGTGCCGTCTGGCCGGCCAGCACCGCGGCGTGCGCCGCGTTCTTGGCGATCATCGTCTTGCCCAGTCCGGGCGGCGCGACCAGGATCACGTTCTCCGGCTGCTCCAGGAAGGTCAGGGACAGGACGCGCTCCACGGCCTCGCGGTCGATCGCCTTGGGCCAGTTCCAGTCGAAGTCGGCCATCGGCTTGAAGCGGCCTAGGCGCGAGCGGGACAGGCGGCGCTCGACGCTGCGGCGCGATCGGTCTTCCGCCTCGCCGCGAGCGACCTGTTCCAGGATCTGCGCCACCGACCAACGGTTGCGCGTGGCGCGCGCGATGAAGTCGGCCAGGTCCTCGGCCGTACGCAGCAGGCCCAGGGTCCGCAAGGCGTCAGCGAGATCCTTCGTCTTCGTCGTCGTTCGGCTTGCCGAGCGCATCGTAGTCCTCCAGTCGATGCGGGGTGACGCGCAGGTCGCGCACCCGCGGGTCGTCGGGCAGATCCACGCGGACGGGTGGGGGCAGGCCCCGCGCCCGGCGGCGCTGTTCCAGGATGTGCGCCACGCAACCGGCGCCCCAGGCCTGCCGCTCCACGGCCGCCTGGACGGCGGCGGCGAGTTCCTCGGCGCCGTACTCGTCGAGCAGATGGAGCAGCCGGACGGTGTGGTGACCGAGGCTCTCGCCGCGGGCGGCCAGCGCCTCGAAGATGCGGTCGGTCCTGGGCACCGCCGTGCGCAGTCGGTCGCGGGCCTTGACCGGCTGGGCATTGCGCTTGGCCGCCACGAGCGCCTCGATGTGCGCCGGATCCTCGATCACCTGCTGCGTGTCGTAGGAGCGCCCGTGGTTGGCCAGCTCACGGTCGCCGGCCAGGACCCGCACGCGGGTCGGACCGGCCACCAGCGTCAGCGGCCTGCGGATCTGCTCGTAGGGGATGCTGTACATGTTGCGGTCGAAGCGCACGTACGGTGTCTTGCCCGACGACACGACGCGCACGGTGTCGCACTCGAAGGGGTGGGCCGGCAGCGGCAAGAGCCGTTCCCGCTCCCGCTCCAGCGCCTCGGCGACGGTCAGCGTCGCGTCGCCGGGCAGCCTGCGCGCGTGGGCCACCTCGTCGCGCCAGCGCCGGAACTGGGCGTTGAGATCGTCGAGGTCCCGGAAGCTGCGCGCGGCGAAGAAGGAGGTGCGCAGGTAGCGGATCATCCGCTCCACGCGCCCCTTCTCGTTCCCGCGGGCCGGACGGCACGGTCGCGGGGCGAAGTGGTAGTGGCCGCACAGTTCGAGCAGCCGCGGATGGAAGTGGATCGCCTCGCCCCGCCGCTCCAGCACCGCCGACTTGAGGTTGTCGTACAGCACCGTGCGCGGTACCCCGCCGAAGTAGTCGAAGGCCTGGCTGTGACCGCGCAGGAAGCTCTCCAGGGTCTGGTCCACGGTGAACAGGGCGTCCACGCCGCGCGACCAGGAGAGCACCATCACGAAGCCGGACAGCGGGCGCCGCCCGCGGCCGATCGCGATGCTGCCGAAGGAGCCCCAGTCCGCCTGCGCCTCTTCACCCGGCAGGACCGACAGCCGCAGGTACGCCTCGGCCGCCGGTGGCGGGCGCAGCCGGGACACCACCCGGCGCACCTGCGACGACGAGCGCCCCGTGTACCCGCGCTCGCGGATCATCTCGAAGATGCGCGACGCGCAGACCTTGGGGTACCGGCCCAGCGTCTCGCGGACGAAGGGCAGGAAGGGGTCCATCTTCGACGAGCGCGGCGTGCCGCTCGGCGAGCGGAAACTCTCCACCCCGATCGCGTTCTCCACCGTCCCGTGGTGCACGCTCAGCGCCGACGAGATTGTCCCGACCGGCCAGTGCTCCGCGTAGAACAGCCGCCGGATCTCGGCCTTCGTCTCCGCCGTGATCATCGCCGCCTCCCGCGGCGCTCAGCACCGCTGCCGCGGCTCGCGCCGGTGCCGCGGCACCGGCCACCAGACCACCCAGTGCGACGCGCGGCCGCACACCGCGCAGCGCACCTCTCTCCGCAACCGCTTTCGTGTTCCTCGTGCGACATCGTCTTGCTCCCCGACGGGTCTGCCCGGCGCCGTCACCTTGACGGCAGCCGCGCCCGCCGGGGCCACCGTGCCCGACGATGCGGACTCCCCTCGACCTTGATCCGTTACGCGCCGCCGCTCGCGCAGCGCCCGCTGCCGGTCGCAGTTGCCCTCCCGACCTTCCTTGCTCTGGGCGTACTGGTCGCGGGCCGCGTCCCGGGTCCGGGCGTAGCCGAGCCTGCGGCAGTCGTCTCCGCAGTACGCGTGGCCGCGATCGCAGCACCGGCAGATGCAGAAGATCCGGCCGCACCATCGGCACGGCCGATACCGCAGCGCGTCGCACACGTCCTCGTCCGCCCACGGTCGGGCTGGACAAGTAAGGCGAGGACGTGCGAAAGAAGGTGCCTGTTGGCGGCGACGTCTTCGACGTCATCGCGTGACTGCGAGGGCTCGGGGTGACTACCCCCGGGCCCTCGCCGTTTCCGGCCCACCCGGGCGGCCGCCGCTTCTACACGCTCTGCTCCGAGATCGCTACCCGGCCGGCCTCACGCGCAGGAATCCGCGATCGCCCGTGCGCGCCGACAGCGTGACATCCTTGCCGCGATCGCGTCCGTAGCAGCGCACCTGCAGGTAGAGGAACAGCGTCAGCAGGTTGAACGCGGCAAAGAACAGCCAGTACAGGGCGAGGATGCCGTTGCCGTGATGGGTGAAGACGTGGGCGAACTTCCACAGCTTCGTCCACTGGTGGAAGCCCGTGTTTTCGATGTGCCATCGGCCGCGGCCGACGCGCAGGATCTGCTCGGCGGAGAGCTTGGTCGCCTTGCCGGTGACGACCATGCACCACGTATGCGGCGCTTGGTCGGACTGGCGTAGATCCGTCACCCGTCCCCGGACGACGCGGATCGGCCCCTTGTAGCTCTCGAGCGTTTCCAGGTCGGGGCAGTCCCACAGCTCGATCCGTTCCCTGGCTTGCTCATCGACGAAGGTCTGCTGCGCCCGCTGGTCACCCCAGATGTGCGTCGCTTCGCGCAATGGCTCGTGGCCCTCGTTCCTGATGATGATCACCGAGCCCATGCGCAACTCGCGGATCAACGTGAGGAACGGGCCGTTGGGATACAGCCCGTCGGCCACCACGACATCGAGCCATGGATAGGTCTTCTTCACCCGCCGCAACAAGCGCTTGGCGGCGGTCAACTCTCCTTCGTCCTCGTCGTCCTCCGTCCCGCCGTCTGGTCGTAGATCGCTGGGGAGCAGCGGCTCGATGTCCAGCGCCAGGTCGAGCCGATCGTCGATCAGCAGCGCAACCACGTAGCGGTGGTAGTACTGCTCCACCTTCACCACCGTCCCGTCGCGCTGCTTCACCTCCACGAGCCGTACGAGGCAGTGCGGGCAATGTCGGTGGAAGGAACAGATCGGCTCCCAGCCATCGAGGGCCACGTAACGCAGCGCCCCGAACCAGCCCTCGCGGAACACCTTGTTGCGCTCCGCCTTGGCCAGCATCGCGACGGCGATCGAGCGCACCGAATCCAGCACCACGCCCCGCAACGAGCGGCTCAGGGTGTCGGCCGAGCACAGCCGGTCCCGCTGCGCCGGCGCGCCGACCAGGTGCAGGAACGGCTTCTCTGCCAGCTTCGGCTCCAGCGCGTTGAAGCTCCGGATGCGCAGCAGCCCGCAGAAGAACACCGCCGCGGCGACTCGCCCGGCCGAGGTGACCGGCTCGTCGCGTGCGTCTTCCACCTGCTCGAGCAACTGGCGCAGCCCGTACACCTTGCGGCCATACGCGACCAGCGCCTGCAGTCGGCCGCGGCCCAGCAGGTACGGATCAGGCGACTCCTCGGCCGACGCCTCGAACTCATCGAGGTCGGCAACGAACTGCGGGCTACCGCGCTCCGCGGCGACCTCCCCGAGGCCGAGGCCCCGCGTGCAAGGCAGCGAGCAGGGGATCGTCCGGCGGATACCGAGCCAGCAGCGACCGACCTAGCTGGTCCAACAACTCAAGCTGTTCGTGTGCCAGATCCTCCAGCCGGGCCCGGATCTCCCGGAATCGGCGGTAGCGCTCCACCCCCGCCGCGATCATCACCTCGTCCCTGGCCGGAACGTACACCTGCCGCAGCTTCCCGCCCTGCGATGCCACCAGGTACTTCGCCCGATGCAACTCGCCGCGGCTGCACCTGCAACCCGGCTTGCCGC
>JAFGIS010000232.1 GCA_016929495.1 Polyangiaceae bacterium
CCGGGCGGGGGCCGGGCATCGGAGCCGTTCGTTCAAGACGCCGACACCCGCAGGCGCGGCCGGTCGCCCTTCTGCATGGCTGCGACGTAGAAGCCGCCGAACACGCGCAAGGGGGAGTCGCACAGTGCGCGCTCTGCGGCGCGCAGCGCCAGCCGGAGCGGAGCCGGGCGCATGAGCGCAGCGGTCGGGGTCACGATACGCACTCCACGAGCGTCGACCAGCCGGCAACCGTCGGGCACGAGCTCTCGGACCGCCCGAGGCGAATCGAAACGCGTGTAGACCTGGCTCTCGTGCGTGTCGTGGGCGACGCTGCGCGCTGGGCCGAAGCGCTTGACCAGTCCGCGTAGGCTCATCGGGTTGTAGAACTCGGCCAGTACGAACCCGCCGACACGAGTCACTCGAGCCATCTCCCTCAGCGCCGTGGCGATGTCGGGGACATGCGCCAGCACCTTGAACGAGCAGGTGACGTCGAAGCTTTCGTCGCCGAAGGGCAGCTCGGTGGCCGAGCCCTGAACGACGTCGAGTCCTCGTTCACGCGCTTTCTCGAGCATCCCGGGCGACAGGTCTACGCCGCAGGCCGTCCGTGCGAACCGTGCGATGCGCTCCAGCACCAGACCGGTTCCGCAGCCCACCTCGAGCGCGTCGCGTCCGGCCGCGAAACGCTGCACGAAGTCGGCTTCCAGCTCGTCGAGCAAGTCGTGATACCCGCCCGGGTCGTTGCTGCCGCGCCGGTCCTCGTAACGCTTGCTGAATGCGTCGTAGTAGCGGCGGTTGGACTCCTCGGTTCCGGATGCGTCCATGACTATGCCTCGTCTCGGGCCGGCGGCGCTTGTTGCGTGGCGCTCGTTTCTGTGCCGGGGTCGCCCGGCAGGCGCCCGGGCGAGGCGGCTGGGCTCGACCGAGGTGCGCCGCACAGCGGACAGCGCTCGGCAACGCTCGGACAGGGGAGCCTGACGGCGCGTGCGCACGCCGGCAGCAGTGACCCGGAGGCGCGCTGGACCGCAGCCAGGAGTCGGTGGCGGCTGACGGCGCCGTACAGAATGAGCAGACCGCCCACGGCACACAGCGCGTAGAACCACGACGAGACCCCGAGCGCGGATGTGTGCACGTACACGATGGTACCTGCCAGGACTCCGAGGACGATGAGATCTCGAGCCAAGGCGCTTTGGACCCGGTGCGCCTGTGCCGAGCAGCTCGTTTCGAACGCTCTGCGCAACGTGGCTTCCAGTTCTTCGTCGGAGATACTCGGTAGAGAGCGTTCTGCGGCGAGCAGCACGCGGCGCGCGATCTGGGGATAGACGGCCGTCTCCAGCGCGTCGCACAGCGCCAGAGCTCGCTCCCGCTCTCCTGCATCGAGATGCTGCACCAGGCGGTCATTGACCCGTTTGATCTCGCCCACTGTCCGATCGAGCACCAGGGCGCGCAGGATGAGCACGAGTAGCCCGAGCGCAGCTGCGACTTCAATGGCTGGGAAGCTGTCAGGCACGGCGCGAGAGACATAGCACCCGGCCTGCGCCCCGGATCCTCAGGGGGCGTTCTGTGCAGATCAAGCTCGCCCGGCCCGGCAACCTGGCTCTCCCGGCCGAGCCCCGTTTTTTCGGGCCGGAGCAATCCGGTGGTGTCTGCTCGGAGTTCGGCTTGGGAGCCGCTGGGGCGTGCTAACGTTCCGTCCCGTGGGCGAGGCCTGCGAGCTCTTGGTGATAGGCTGGAGCGAGTATCTCGATATCCCTGAATGGAGCATCTCCGGCCTGCGTGCCAAGGTGGATACCGGGGCTCGCACGAGTGCGTTGCACGTCGAGAACATCCATGAGATGGGCGGTCGGCTCGTGCGCTTCGACGTCCGTCTGCACCGCTGGCGCTCAGACCGCCGTGTCACGGTCGTTGCGCCCATCACACGACGCACCCCCGTACGGCCGACCAGCGGGAGCGCGGAGATGCGGCTGTTCGTGTCGACTCGCGTCCGCCTCGGTCCCGTGGAAACGGAGATCGAGCTTGGCCTGGTCGACCGCCGTAACATGATCTTCCGCCTCCTCATAGGACGTGCCGCCCTGGCCGGGCGGTTCGTGGTGGACGTCAACCGCAAACATGTGGTCAGCCACAGACCTGCGCGCTGTCGCCCACGCGTTACGAGGGGCTCGTAGCATGAAGATAGCGATACTGTCGCGCAGCAACCAGGCCTACAGTACCAGACGCTTGCGCCAGGCATGTCTTCAGCGCGGGCACAGCGCCAGAGTGCTCGATACGCTGCGGATCAGTATGTTCGTGGAGTCCGGCAAGCCGGGGCTCAGGTACAAAAGCGAGCTTGCAGCGCACTACGATGCGGTCATACCGCGGGTGGGAGCCTCGATCAGCCACTACGGGGCCGCCGTGGTTCGGCACTTCGAGCAGATGGGCGTCTTCACGCTCAACTCCTCGCAGGCGATTACCGTCGCTCGCGACAAGCTCCGATCCATCCAGGTGCTGAGCCGGCATGCCGTGGGCGTGCCCAAGACCGCGTTCGTGCGCTCCCGCTCCGACGTACTGCCGGCGATCGCGCTCGTGGGTGGCGCTCCGGTCATCATCAAGCTGCTCGAAGGCACGCAGGGGATTGGCGTCATCCTCGCTGACCAGACCAACGTCGCCGAGGCCATCATCGAGACGCTGCAGAGTGCCAAGCAGAACGTGCTGATCCAGAAGTTCGTCCAGGAGAGCAAGGGCAGGGACGTTCGAGCACTGGTCGTGGGCGACAGGGTCGTCGCAGCCATGCAGCGCGTCGCTACGGCCGAGGAATTCCGCAGCAACATGCACCGCGGGGCTCGAGCCGAACCCGTCCAGCTCGATGCGGTCTACTTGCGCACGGCGATCCATGCCGCCCAGATACTGGGGCTGAGGGTGGCGGGCGTGGACATGCTCATCACCGGTGAGGGACCGCAGGTCATGGAGGTCAACGCATCCCCCGGTCTGCAGGGCATCGAGACGGCAACTGGCGTCGATGTGGCCGGCGCGATCATCGAGCACCTGGAGGAACAGGTGCTGTTCCCGGAGGTCGACGTGCGCCAGCGATTGACGCTGAAGAGCGGCTACGGCGTCGCTGAATTCCAGGTCGCGCCGAGTTCCGAACTGGCCCATCGAACCCTCGGCGAGGGGGCGTTGCGCGATCGCGACGTCCAGGTTCTCAGCATCACGCGAGGCAGTGTGATTCTGCCGAACCCGCCCGATACCCAGAAGATACTGCCCGGAGACCTGCTGCTCTGTTTTGGCAAGCACATAACGCTGCGCGGACTCATCTCCAAGAAGCACGACAGGCGAAGGCGCAAGCCCGGTAGCCGGTCTAGTTCCGACCATGGCGACGAAGTTCGCTGAGCCGATGACCATCGGCGGACAGGCAGTCCGTCGCGGCGAGTCGCGTGATATCGCCCTGGAGGTGAGTCAGACCTCGCTGGGAGTCCCCATCAACCTCTTGGTGCGGGTCGTGCGTGCGAGAAAGGTGGGGCCCGTGTTGTTCGTCTGCGGCGCGGTCCACGGCGACGAGCTCAACGGAACTGCGGTCATCCGGGATCTGATGCTACGTGATCTTCGATTGGCGCGGGGCACGCTCATTCTCGTTCCGGTCTTGAACGTGTTCGGTTTCGACCGGCACACGCGCTACTTGCCCGACCGGCGAGATCTCAATCGCTGCTTCCCGGGACATCCCGGCGGCAACATGGCCTTTCGTCTGGCCCACGCCTTCTACGAACAGGTCATCAAGCGCTCGGACTATGGGATCGACCTGCATACGGCTACCCAGGGCCGCATCAACTTCCCGCATGTCCGCGGGGATCTCGCAGACTCGGGGGTCGGCAAGCTGGCACGCTGCTTCGGCTGCCAGCTGCTGCTCGATCGCAAGGGGCATCAGATGTCCGTGCGCCAGGTCGCCACCGAGTCCGGCTGCAGCGCAATCAACTTCGAGGCCGGCGAAGCCCTGCGCATCAGCCGGCCCGACGTGGAGCTCGGCGTGCGGGGCGTGCTCAATGCGCTCTCGGGGCTGCGCATGATCGAGTCCAAGCCGATTCTGGCTCTGCCCACGATCGTGGTCAGAGAGAGTGTCTGGGCGCGGGCACACGCCGGGGGTTTGCTTCGGTTCTCGGTTCGGCCAGGGGACATTGTCGAGCAAGGGGCGCATCTGGCCTCCTGCGACAGCTTCTTCCGCAGCGCGGGCCCCCCAGTGAGGGCCCCAGTGGGAGGGATTGTCCTCGGCATGGGTACCCTTCCGGTCGTGCGTCCGGGCGCGCCGGTGTGTCACATTGGCATTCCGGACGTGCCCGTCGGCGAGCTCGTGGCGCGGCTGCGCAAAGACCGGGTGGTCCGACGAGCTTCTGGCCCGCGTCCCCGTGTCCGGAGCGGTCCGCCGCCGCCCATGCGCGAGAGTCTCCGGCCATCTCCGACCGTCGAGCGCCCGAACCCTCTGCGGACCACCGCCAAGGGGTCGAAGAAGGGCTGAAAGGGTGGGCCACTGGGGGCTCGGGCCCGGGGGCAGCGCCGAGCTTGCTAACGCACAGGGCCCGAGCTAAGCTGCCCGCGAAAATTCGGGCGGCTCCAGGCGGACCCCCCTTGTAGGGTCCGTTTTTTTTTGATCGGGCCCGGCCGAAGCAGCGCCTGCGCGCCTCGGCAAGGAGCCCCCGCGTTGGCAGTGTGACCAGATGGCTATCGCACACGAACGACTTCACGGACTCGACCGCGACGCACTCGTCGCCGCGGTGGAGCCTGTGCTGCGCGCTCACGGTGTACAAGGCGTGGAGCTGATGTGGCGATCCGATCCCGGCGGTTGGGTCTTGGAGCTCACGGTCGAGCACCCGGACTCGCACGTTCCTGGCGAAGGGATCACGCTCGACCTATGCGCGGACATCTCGAGGGACCTGTCCGCCGCGCTCGATGTCGTCGACCTGATCCGGCAGAAGTATCGGCTGCAGGTCGGCTCGCCAGGGCTCGAGAGGAAGCTGTACCGACCTTCGGACTACGCGAGGTACAAGGGCCTCATGGGCTCGATCAAGCTCAAGCAGCCGATCGACAACCAGCGCGTGCATCGAGGCGTTCTGCAGGGCCTCACGGAGGACGGACAAGTAAACATGGACACGGAGAGAGGTCCGATGGCGGTTGACTTCGATGCCATCGAAAGCGGGCACCTCGTGTTCGACTGGAAGGCGAAGGGCTCGGCGTCGGACGGCGCCCCCGGCAGCCCCTCGCGCAAGGCCGGCGGTGGACGTTCGGCCCATAGACCGCAACGGAGCAGGTGACCATGGCAGCAGCGGGATTGGACGATCTCGGCAGCATCGTCACGCAGGTGGCCCAGG
>JAFGIS010000233.1 GCA_016929495.1 Polyangiaceae bacterium
CGGCGCTTCTTCTGCCTCACGTCCGATGGCGAGCTCGATGAAGGCAGCACGTGGGAAGCGGCCCTGTTCGTTGCCCACCGCAAGCTGACCAATGTCGTGTGGCTGATCGACCGCAACCGTATCCAAGGCATCGGCCGGACCGAGGAGGTGATGGCGCTCGAACCCCTCGACGCGAAGCTGCGCGCCTTTGGCTTCCACGTTGTCGCCGCCGACGGACACGATTTTGCCTCGTTGCTGGCTGCGCGTGACGAGTGCACGCGCGTTCTGGCAGTCGGGGTCGCACCGATGGCCATCATTGCCGAGACCGTCAAGGGTCACGGCATTCACTACATGCAAGACACGGTGGATTCCCACTATCTGCCGATGGACGACGCACAATACACGCAAGCTCTCGACGAGCTGACGCTCGCGCACCGGGCTGCGGTGAGGGGGTACCGCAATGCGGACTGAGTTTGCCCGGGCCATGGTCGCACTCTTCGACAAGCGAAGGGACCTCGTGTTCATCACGGGCGACCTCGGATACATGGCCTTGGAGGGTGTCGCCGAGACGTTCGCCGAACGCTTCGTCAACGCCGGGGTTGCGGAACAGAACGCCATCTCGCTGGCCGCAGGCCTGGCGCACGAAGGGCATCTTCCTTGGGTGTACAGCACCGCCCCGTTCGTGGTGCTCCGTCCCTACGAACAGATCCGCAACGATGTGTGCCTCCACAGACTACCCGTCAAGCTCGTCGGAAACGGGGGCGGATACGGCTTTGGCATCATGGGGGCGACCCATCACGCCCTCGAGGACGTGGGTGCCATGCGCGTGCTGCCGCACATGCGGATCTACCTGCCGCTGACCGCGGCGGACGTGGCTCAGGTCGTCAACATGATGGCAGAGGATCCCGTACCGAACTACTTGCGGCTGAACACCGCCGCCGAAATCCCCGGAGAGCTTCCCGCTTTTGCGCCGTGGCGCAGGGTCAAACGCGGCCGAAAGGTTGTCGTCATCGGAATGGGGCCTGTCGTGGGCAACTTGTACGAGATGGGTGACGAGGATTTGCTCGACGACATCGAGATCTGGAGCGTGGGGATACTGCCCATCGACGAGATCCCTGCCGATCTGACCGCAAGCATCGAAGAAAAACGGCGTGTCGTGACCCTCGAAGAGCATCATGGCTGCTGCGGGTTGGGCGAAGCGCTCAGCCACCTGCTGTTGACCCGCGCCGTGTTTCCGGAATCCTTCACTAGTCTCCATGCCGCCGGATATCCCACCGGACGCTACGGCAGCCAGCGCTGGCACCAGGAAGAGAGCGGACTAGCGGGTCGAGCTCTGTTCTCATGCCTGGAGAAGGTCGTCCGTGGCTGAACTACCTGCGGCACTGGAAGAGACGGTCAACAACGGCCCTGTGCGGCTCTCCGCCGTCGTCGCCTGCTACCAGGATGCGCAGGCGATCCCGCTGATGCACAGGCGGCTCACGGACGTGTTCTCGTCGCTGGGCGTGGACCATGAAATCATCTTCGTCAACGATGGCAGCCCGGATGACACCGACTCGGTGCTCCAGGAGCTGACGGACAAGGACAACCGCGTGCTCGCCATCGAGCATTCGAGAAACTTCAACTCGCAGAACGCATTCGTGAGCGGGATGCAGCTCGCCACCGGCGACGCCGTCGTTCTCCTCGATGGCGATCTCCAGGATCCGCCGGAGGTCATCCCCGCATTGTACGAAAAGTGGCGCCAGGGCCACGACGTTGTCTATGGCCGTCGAGTCAAACGCGAGAGCGCGACGCTGCTGGCGCTTTGCTGTAAGGGTTTCTACAGACTCTTCCGTGGCATTTCCTATGTTCCGATGCCCCTCGACGCGGGCGACTTCTCACTGATGGACCGGAAGGTGGTGAACGAGCTCCTCGCGCTTCCTGAAACCGACCAATTCCTGCGCGGGCTCCGAAGCTGGGTCGGTTTCAGGCAGACAGGCGTCGATTATGTCCGTCCAGAACGCGCCTTCGGGCGCTCGACCCATGGCTGGCTGAAGAACATCTGGTGGGCAAAGAAGGGCATCTTCTCGTTCAGTTTCGTGCCGATAGAGCTACTGGGCTACCTGGGAGCCACGATGACGGTACTCTCGTTCCTCGCCGTCGTTTACCAAGTCATCGAGAAACTGCGTCACCCGGAAGTACCTCGCGGTGTTTCCACCCTCATCGTCCTCGTCCTGTTCTTTGGCAGCCTCAATGTGCTCGCCATTTCCGTCATCGGAGAGTACGTCATCAAGATCTTCGAGGAGACCAAGCGGAGGCCCAGGTTCATCAGAAAAGCAGTGCGACAGGGCGGAAAGCATTTCACCACCGCGGCGGAAATCCAGGCTTTCCTAGGGAGCCGCGAACCGGCGGCGCAGCGATCGCCGCGCCCGCGTTCTTTCGACGGACTGGACGACGGCCATGACGTCCGACGTGAACGTTAGAGCGGCGTTCCGTTTCACGGAACGCTGCCAGAGGCGCGTTGGTACCGTTCTGATCACCGGGACGACCTCGGGAATCGGCCGGGCACTTCTCGAACACTATGTCGAGAGCGGAACGAGGGTCATTTCCGTGAACCGTCGCCGCATTGCGGAGCTCGAGTGTCGATATCCGTCGGTTCGCTTCGAGTGTGTGGATGTCCGTTGCGCGGAGGATGTCGACAAGCTCGTCCGCGACCTGGCAGCGTCCGGCCAACTGCCGGAACTCTTCATCCTGAATGCCGGGATCAACCGGGTGGACAACGACGAATCGTTCCAACTGCCCGTCTACCGGGAAGTCATCGAGACGAACCTCTACGGTGTTCTCAACTTCGTACAGCCGCTGACCGAGCTCCCCGCAGTCCATGTTCGGCGTCACGTGGTCGCCATCGGTTCCATGGCCAGCTACGCGGGCAACCCCTACGGCCTCGGCTATTCCACGAGCAAGAAGGCTCTGTCGGCTTGCTTCGAGGTATGGGCCAAGATGTACGCAGGGACGGACCTGGTGTTCCAACAGGTCATGCTGGGTCCCGTTCGTACCGCCATGTACACGATGGCCGACAAGTTCCCGGCGTGGATGGTCTGGACCAGGAACCTGTTTTCGGCCTCGCTGGAGGCTGCCGTGCGGGCCGTCTCACGGTTTGCGCTCACCCGGAAGAGCAGGCTCGTCTATCCATTGCGGGCCTTCCCGCTGTACCTGGCCATGTGGCTCGGTCAGGCTCTTGTCCCCGGCTTCTTCCAAGGGCGCAAGACGCTGGATGGCCGAGCGCGCCGGGCTGGGGGCTCCCCTCGGCCCGCTCGTTGAAGAGCGTGCTGGGTCCTGTCGATGCCGTCCCGCCGGACCGCGGCTACCCTCCCATCCGGTAGAAAGTGGCTCCCGCGCTCGAGAGCGGGGTAGGCGCGTTCTTGAGCTTGCGTCCGAGCGCCTCGATGGCTTCGGTGTCGATGTACAGGCCCGGGCCCCAGCCCGCAAGACCGGTTGTCTCGTCCGGGTGCGTCTGCGTTTCCGCGTACAGCGCCCGGCGCAACGGCTCGCTCGGGCTCGATACCTCGAGTAGCGTGATGCCCTCGGCGAGCTCCGGGGCGCTGCGTACGGCGTCTTCTTCGGGAACCCAGCGCCCACCGTGCGACAGTACGCCCACTGTGGCGAAGTCCTGCTGAGCCAGGCGCTCGCGTACCGTGCGCAGCCACGGGATCGGGTCCTGCGTGTCGTCCTCCTGCGCGATCTCCCAGTAGACGGCGTGACCGAGGTCGAGAACGCGCACGGCCCCTCCGATTCTGAGCTCGGTGATCACGTCGAGGACGATCTTGCGGAAGAGCTGAAAACGTCGAACGAACACCTCGCGCTCGAGAGCGTACTCGTGGTCCTCGATTTCGAAATAGGAAACGAGTAGGCCAAATGCGTTTTCGTCGATCATGCGGCTGCCTCGATTCTATTGAACCGGGGCTCCAGAAGCCACAGGGTACCCCAGCCGATCTGGGAGACACGGAGACGGGACACTAATGCCGCGTTTCGATTGAGTTGAGGGGCCGGAAGCGACGCCCCCAGCTGGGCGAGGGCGCCGCTTCCGGCCCCAAACCCACTCGTCTGACCCGCGGTACCTCTTCATTGTTGGTCATCGTTTCAAATGAAACGATGCACTAGCTACCATCGCCCTTCCGTGGGGTTTCGAGCGGCGGGAGCCCCGCGCGGTTCCGTAGTCTATTCAGTCCACCTAGCACGGGAGCAAGTCCGAGAACGGCACGAACGGCCTTGCGCCTGCCCGGAAAATCGAGGAGCACCAGGCCGAGAGCCATGGTCAGAAGCCCCTGCCCGGGCAAGACCAGCATGGCCACGCCGAGCAGTAGCAGCACCGCTCCCAGGAGGTTCTTGGTCACGCGCAGCAGGAGCCTGTAGGGGTGGGCGGCTCCGGCGCTCGGCGCGGGGCGACGGGTGACGAGCAGGTAGTCGGCCGGCAGACGCCTGGCCAGCCACGGAACCGCCAGAGCGCTCCCCACAAGCAGCGCCAAACTGACGACGATGACGAGCGTAGTCAGCTCGGCTGACAACCAGCGCTGTAGGGCCGGGACGAGCCAGCGGGGGAGCAGCTGCCTCAGGGCGTCCGGCATGGACGGCTAGCGGGTCCGGCGCTCTCGCGCGGCGTGCACCGATGCGAGAGCAGCCCGGGCTTTGTTGCGCGTCTCTCGGCACTCGAGCGCGGGCACGCTGTCGGCCACGATGCCCGCTCCAGCCGTCACTTCGAAGACCCCCTTCTTCATGACGACGGTCCGAATGGCTATGGCGAAATCGAGGTCGGTGCCTTGCGTCACGTAACCCACCGCGCCACCGTATGCTCCCCGCGGTCGCTGCTCGAGCTCTCTGATGATCTGCATGGCTCGCACTTTCGGCGCGCCCGACAGCGTGCCCGCTGGGAAGGCGGCTCGTAGCACGTCCCAGGGGCCGACCGAATCCTCGATGTCCCCGGTCACTTCGCTCACGATGTGCATGACATGGCTGTAGCGTTCGACGATCATCTTCTCGGGTAGGCGGACCGAACCGGGCCGAGCCACCCGCCCGACGTCGTTGCGCGCCAGATCGATGAGCATCACGTGCTCTGCGCGTTCCTTGGGGTCGGACATCATCTCGCGCGCCAGGGCTTCGTCCTCTTCGGGGCTGCGGCCGCGACGCCGGGTCCCCGCAATGGGGCGGAGTGTCACCCGCTGCCCCTCCACGCGAACCAGCGTTTCAGGGCTGGCACCTGCGATGGCGACAGCAGGCACGCCAGGACGCTCGGGAAGCTCGAGCAGATACATGTAGGGCGCGGGCGACAGCACACAGAGAGCGCGATACACGTCGAACGGGTCGGCGCCGTGCGTGGGCTGGAAGAACGTCCTGGCCAGAACGACCTGGAATGCGTCCCCGGCGCGTATGTATTCCTTGATCCGCTCGACGTTGCGGCCGAACACCTCGTCGGACGTATCGGTCTCGACGTCTTCGGAGGTTCTCTGCGGGTCGGGAGGCGCGAAGGGCGGCAACGGGGGCAAGTGGGCCAAATCGTACTCGGCCTGTTCGACATCGCCGGGATGGGTCGCAGCAAGCGTGGCCGTGTGCGTCAGGTTGTCGAACACCACGACGGTCGCCTCGGCGATGATCCGAGCGACGGGCTCGACCACCCCCTGGGCCGGCCACGGATCGACCTTGGTCGCGTAGTGAACGGCGTCATAGTTGACGACGCCGACGTGGGCGCTCGCGAAACGGCTCGCCACGTCTTGCTGGACATCCTCGCCAGCAGGGACCAGCTCCGTCAGTTTGCGAAACGGATCTTCGCCCACGCTGCCGTGCACGGCGAGATGTCGACGTGGACGATAGCCGAGCACCGAGTAGCGTCCCCAGCGCTCGCCGGGTACGACGCTCTCGAGGAGGAACGAACCTTCCCCAGCTACGGTCCGAAGGGCCGCATACGCAGCAACCGGAGTAATCCCGTCGACGACGACGGTCTTCTGGTACGGCGAGATCATGCGCTTCGCTATACGCTAGCTCCGAGACCAGGGCGACTCGCTGGCGCTCGAGCCGAAAAGGGCCGGAAGTCCCGGGGCTTGCTCGGGCCGAGGGCCACGGCGACGCTCGGGCGACGAAACCCTGGCGGAGCCGACTGGACTGCGAGTACTCTCGGCCCGTGCGCTCCGGCGTCGTTTGGCGAGCTCCGGCAGCGGTGGCGGCGGCCGTCGCGGTGCTGCTCGGCTGCAACGGTCCCCAGAAGACGACTCTGAAGGACACCGAAGGGCGAGTCTTCCGCGCGACATGCCAGCGTGACGGCCACTGCGAGCTCGAACAAACGGCCGGTTCGAAACTCCGCGAGCCCCCCGTCCTGCACACGCCGGGTCGTCTGGTGGGACTCTGCGGGACGAGTGCGGGCAAGCCCATCCTTGCATCATGCCGCCCCCTGGTGTGCTCCAGAGAAGAGGACTGCCCGGCCGCCCACGGCCTACCGTGCGGCGCCTGTGTGGGAGGATTGTGCGTCGAGCCATCTCAGGCTGTAGCCACCGCCGATGCCGTGATGCTCTGCCTGGCTGGCACCGGCCCGGGGATGGACAAACCGCTCCAAGTCGAGCGCTACGCCATGGCGCTGAGCTGTGGGACGCCGTGCACGATCCCGCGGCCGTGTCGGCAGCTCTCCCCGTGAGGGCAGCGCCGGCGCGCTGCCGCCGGCCGCGGGGCTCGTTTGCGTCGTCCGTGGCGTTCGCTCCAAAGACGCTATAGGCTCGCGCCGCATGCCCGACAGGCTACCGATCCGTCCCAGCGCCGTGCTGGCGGCCTTCGTGGAATCGTTGGCCGAGGGCCGCCGTGTCGTGGTGTTTGGCGACGCATCCTCCCGGCTGTCCGAGCATTTGCTGGACCGAGGCGCGCGTCTGATCCACGTCTGCGACCCTGACCCGACTCGGCTCGCGGCCGCCGTCACACGCAACACGTCCCAGCACGTCTCCTATGCCCCGCTGAGCACCGCGGGCCTTGCATACCGAGAGGGGGCATTCGACCTGGGCATCGTCGAAGACCTATCGGGGTGCGGCGACCGGGAACCGTCCGAGGTGCTGCACCTGTTGCGTCGCACGGTGAGCCTCCGAGGCGCCGCGGTCGTCGCCTCGCAAAACCCCGAGGTCGAGCCGGTGCTGCCGATCGCGGGCCAGACTCACCGGGGGCAGCTCGACTATTATCGGCTTTACGAGCTGATGGTGGCTGAGTTCGAGGGCGTCCGCATGTTCGGGCAGATGCCCTTCGTCGGTTTCTCCATCGCGCAGTTCGGCAAGCATGAGGAGCTCGAGCCGCTGGTGGATACGGTGCTCGTTCCGGGTGGTAGTGAAGAACCCGAGTGGTTCGTCGCCGTCGCGGGGCAGCGCAGCCATGAGCTCGAGTCCTTTTCCGTGATCCAGGTGGCCGCGCGCGACCTGTTGTCGGGCAGCATCCGCACTGCCGACGCGAAACTGAGGGCAGCGCTCGACGCCGAGCGAGCCTTTTCGAGTCGCGTGGCAGCGCTCGAAGCGGAACTCGGGGCGGCACGCGAGCAGCTCGAGACTCGGACGACTGCAAACGAAAAGGCACGGGCACGCGACATCGAACGCGCCCTTCAGCAGCGCGAGCAATGGATCGAGCAGCTCGAAACCCGGGCTGCCACGGCGGATGCGCGAGCCGACAGCGTCCAGGCGGACCTGGAAACGGCACAAGCGGAGCTTGCCGAGCTGGGAGCCAAGGCCAGGGAGACCGAAGGACAGCTCGAAGGGCTCCGGCAGGAGCTCGAGGCCGAGCGGCATGCCAAGGCGGAGCTCGCCAGTGAGCTCGAGGCACTGCGTAGTGTCCAAGAGCAGGCAGCCGAAGGCGAACCGGAGGACGATATCGCCCGGCTGGAAGCCCAGCTCCTGGAACGAGGGCAGGTCGTCATGCAGCTGCAGCAGCGGCTGCGTGAGGCGGAGCGTGTTGGCCGCGAGCTGATCGGACAGATCGAACACCCTCCGAGCGACACGGAAGAGGGCGCATTGCGGGGCTGGGAACCCCCACACGACGTGGTCCCTCCGAGTCTGGAGGTCTCGACTCATGCCGCGCTCGACGATCCGAGCGCATGGCAAGGACCCGAGGCCGACCCGCGCAACGGTGGGGAGCCGAGAGGGCTCCAGTCACGGCTGGATGCGCTCGCGGCGCACAATGCCCGCCTCAGCGCGGATCTGGTGGCCGCTGAGTGGGCGGTCGAGTTGCTGGAGGCAGAGCTCCAGCGGGCACGTGCACAGCGGGGCAGCGCCAGGTTGTCGTGACGGGTCGACGACGTTGACAGCTCACTGACACGGCTTACCTTCCTGGCTACCTGTGGATTGGTGTGACCGTTGCCTCCCATGAGTGAAAAGCACGACTACTACGACTTGCTTGGCGTCAAGCGGGACGCGACGAGCGACGAGATCCGGCGCGCGTACCGACAGGCTGCCTTGAAGTACCACCCTGACCGGAATCCGGGCGACAAGGCGGCAGAAGAGCGGTTCAAGGAGACTACAGAAGCCTACAGTGTGCTGTCGGACGATGAGAAGCGATCCATCTACGACCGATATGGGCACGCTGGTCTGAGCGGGCACGGCGGCTTCGACGTCCGCGGCGCGCCCATGGCCGACATCCTGAGCCACTTTCAGGACGTGTTCGCCGATTTCTTCGGAGGGTTCGGTGGGTTTGGCGGCTCGGGGCGACAGCGTCGGGCCCCAGAGCGTGGGCAGGACATTCGGGTCGCCGCCTCCGTCACTCTGAGAGAGGCCTTTACGGGCGTGAAGAAGGAGGTCGTCGTACGCGGCTCGGTCCCCTGTGAGACGTGCGGGGGCACGGGCGCCAAGCCCGGTACCAAGCCAATGCGTTGCGGCCAGTGTGGGGGCTCGGGTCAGGTGACCAGTCACCGCGGTTTCATCATGTTCAGCACCACCTGCCCCATGTGTGGCGGCCTTGGTCAGCGCATAGAGGAGCCGTGCGCAGCCTGTTCCGGCCAGGGCGCCGTCCTGCGTGAACGCAAGGTCTTGGTCAGCTTTCCGGCCGGCATCGACACAGGTCAGCGGCTCCGCGTCACGGGGCAGGGCATCGCCGGTCCGCCCGGGGCGCCACCCGGTGACTTGTACGTCGACACCGAGGTGGAACCGGACGAGCGTTTCTCGCGCGAAGGCTACGACCTGCTCGCTCGGGAGAGCGTCTCGTTCGCGACGGCAACGCTGGGCGGTGAAATGGAGGTCGAGCTGCCCGATGGTTCGACGATCTCGACGAAGGTCAAGCCTGGGACGCAGCCGGGCACGCTGATTACCGTTCACGGCAGGGGTGTGCCTCGACTGGATCGTCAGGGACGCGGCGACGTGCACATCATGATCAACGTGCAGGTGCCCGTGCGCGTGAGCAAGCGTGCCCGCAAGCTCTTGGAGGAGCTCGAACGAGAGCTGGACGACGCCGATAGCGAGCGCCGCGCTGTGCTGTGAGACCGTGAATTCGGCTCAGCGGCTGTAGCGATCGGCGAGACGACCGAGCTGCTCTCGCGTGCGCTCGAAAGGCTCGAGTTCGTTCGGACTCTGACACAGGAGCTTGTCGATCTCCGGCAGCGCCTCGATCGCTTGATCCACGAGCGGTTCGCTGCCCCTAACATACGCGCCGAGCGCTATGAGATCGCGTTTCTCTTCGTACGCGGCCAGGAGCGCACGCACGCATCGGGCCGCCCGCGCGTGCCGCTCGTCGACCACGGTGCTCATGACTCGCGACAGCGAGGCCGTGACGTCAATGGCCGGATAGTGCCCTCTGGAGGCGATGGTCCGCTCGAGCACAATGTGACCGTCGAGAATGCCGCGCACCTCGTCCGTGATGGGTTCGTCCATGTCCCCGCCTTCGACGAGAACGGTGTACAGGGCGGTGATGGAGCCGCGCTCGGCCTGTCCGCTGCGCTCGAGCAGCCGCGGCAGCAGGGCGAACACGCTGGGCGGGTAGCCGCGCCTGGCAGGCGGCTCGCCGGCGGCCAATCCCACTTCGCGCTGGGCGCGCGCGACGCGCGTGATCGAATCGACGAGCAGCATGACACTGGCCCCCTGGTCGCGCAGGCATTCGGCCTGAGCCGTGGCCACCTGCACGGCGCGCAGACGTTCGAGCGCCGGGGCGTCGCTCGTGGCCACGATCACAATCGAACGGCTCCGGCCGCGCTCGCCGAGTGCGTGCTCCAGGAAGTCCCCGACTTCCCGGCCGCGCTCGCCGACCAAGGCCACGACCACGGCGTCGGCGTCGTTTCCTCGCGCGATGGCGCCGAGCAGACTGCTCTTGCCCACGCCCGAGCCGGCGAAGAGCCCCATCCTCTGTCCGACGCCCAGCGTCGTAAACGCGTCGATGGCACGAACCCCTGTCGCAAGGGGTCGCGTCACGGGCTGACGCGCCAAGGCCGGCGGCGGCGCACGGTCGACGAGCACGCTCCGAAGCCCATCCGGCAGAGGCTGGCCGTCGAGCGGACGCCCGAGCCCGTCGAGCACGCGCCCGAGCAGCGGCGCCCCTGCCAGCACCTCGAGCGGTCCTCCGGTGGCGACTACCAGGTCATCGGGCCCGAGCCCCGCCATATCCCCGAGCGGCACCGCGACCGCCTCACCCTGATCGAAGCCGACGACCTCGGCCAGGAGGGGTACTCCACGGCGCATGAGCTGGATCACGTCACCGACGCGTGCCCCGGGCAACGCGACACGCACCGCCAGACCGGTCACCGAGCGCACCGTGCCGGTGGGTCTCAAGGCAGCGCTCTCGGCGAGCCGTGCGCGCAGGGCGTCGATGTCCATGGTCGCCGCTCAGCGTATCAGGTATCCCCTGCCGGATACAGCACGGCGACAATCTCCTAGCCGTCGACTTGCGCACGGCATGGTATTCGAGACAACCTGGTCTCCGAGATCCACGCTTGGCCGCAGCGCTACAACTCGTCCGGCATCGGCACGGTCACCGGCACGTTCGACGAGGAGAGCGTTCCGTCGCCGAGTTGACCGTAGTCGTTCGCGCCCCAGCACCATATCCCGCCGATCTCGGTCAACACGCACGTGTGACTGCCCTTGGATGAGATGGCTGTGACTGCGAGCTTGGACCCCAGCTCGACCGGCGCCGGAACCAGGGAGCTGGAGTCGGCTCCTTGACCGAGCTGTCCGCTCGTGCCCATTCCCCAGCAGAGGACTGAGCCGGTGCCGATCAGAGCACACGTGTGCTCGAAGCCGACGGCCACGGCCGTCGCGGAATCGAGGCCAGTCACCGAAACCGGAACGTGACTTTCCAAGGTGGTGCCGTCACCCAGCTGTCCGAATTCGTTGGAGCCGAAGCAGCGAATAGCCCCGTCTTGCATCAACGCACACGTGTGACAGCAGCTGGCGGAAACGGCGAGGGCGGCCCCGACATTCGAATCACCGAGGGTTACCACGGGCGCCGGGACCGCATGGTCCGTCGTGTCTCCCGTGCCCAGATTGCCCAGCCCGTTGTAGCCCCAGCACAGGACCGCTCCACTCCCGGAGACTGCGCAGCTGTGCCAGATTCCGGTCGTGATCGCGATCGCGTCCTGGATCCCCAGTACGGCAACGGGAGTGTAGCGGTGGGGATTGAGCCCGCTGGCGGCTAGTCCGCTCGTTCCGTCTCCGACGGCTCCATAGTCGTTTCGACCCCAGCATTCGAGCGTACCGTCGGACTTCCGAGCGCATGCGTGTTCACCACCGCCCGCGATCTCCACGACGGTCGACCCGGAGGGGAAGGCGGTGCATTGCATGGGATCGAAGGTGGCCGTCGGGTTTGGACACCCGATATTCCCGTTGTAGTCTGCGCCCCAGCACTTGACCGTGCCGTCTCGGAAAAGCACACAGGTGTGCGCCCACCCCACGGCAACCGACTTGACGTTCTCCTGTCCGGGAACAGCGCGCGGTGTCGTCAAGAGGGCCCCGGCGTCGACGCCGAGCTGGCCGTACAGGTTCGAACCCCAGCAACGGAGTGTCCCATCGGATACGACGGCACAGGAATGGACCTCGCCGGCACTGATTTCCGTGTAGACCGGTGGGCCGCAGTCTCCATCGGTGTTGACGTTGCACACCTCGGGAGAGCGGCACGTGCGGGTCAGCGCAACCGAGCACGAGCCTCTACCATCGCACGCCATTCCCTCCTTTAGCGTGACTCGGTCGACGCAGCCCACCTCGCTCCGACAACCCACCGTCTCATCCGGATAGGAGCATTCCGGTTCGCCGAGGCAACTGCCGCCGCACGGCAGGCCTGCGTTGGTGCATGCCGTTCGCTTCCCCACCGGCTGTCCGCTGGCGAGCACGGTGCAGCGGCCCCGGCGGCCTTGTTGCGCGCATGTCTGGCATTGTCCGAGACAATCCGAGTCGCAGCAGACCCCGTCTATGCAGTGGATCGACTCGCACTCCGTGTTTCCGAAACAGGCCTCTCCGTCGAGTTTGAGCGTTGGTTCGGCGTCATCTGGGCCTGATCCGCCGAAGCCGCCCAGCGCTGCCCACGGCTGTGCCGCGTTCAAATCGCCGGCTCGGCCTCCGTGGGCACCGCCCGCGCCGGCGAGGGCTGGCGTCAGCGACGTTCCAGCCTGGCCGGCTTCTTCTCCTGCTGCCGCTGCCGCGGCGCCTCCGGCTTCGTCTCCCGTAGCATCTGGCGCCGCGCCTCCCGTCACGCCTGCCAAAGTGCTTCGCGCAATACCCCCCGCTGCGCCTGGCATGACCCATCCGTCCACCGAGTCCAGGACCGCCGACGCGCCGGCTGCCGACGACCCGGCGTTGCCCGGCGCACCAGCGTCCCCGGAGAGGTCAGTTCGGCGCAGCGCACACTTGCCGCCTTTGCACACCAAAGGGACACGGCAAGGCATGCTCTGGCCGCAGGGGGTGCCCTCGCCGTAGACGGCAGGCTCATGACATGCGCTGCTGCTTGCCGGCAGAAGCAACGCCAGCGCGTAGCAGCGCGCCCGCGCGAAGTGACGAGCTTTCTCACGCGTCGAGCGCAGTGCTTCGATGTGCCTCCGCCACGCGAGGCACTCGCTCTCGATCACCGCGACCATCGCCAACACCCAATGACGGGCGCAAGTATGCCTCAGCGCGCGCCAATGTAAATGCGCGAGTGTACGGTCCGAATAGAGCCCGAACAACGGGCCGACCCGGACCTCTGCCCGGAACGACAAGTGTGTTGGTCCGGCGTTCTGGCGAAGGAGATCCGAAGGATCTGGACAAGGCACGGCGTCTGGCGGGTGAGAATGCACCGATGCTGAACGTTGCCATCGGTGAACCGTCCGAGAGCCCAGGCGCGACGTTGGACAACTCGAGCATCGCGTCGTTCGGCGCAGAAGAGGGCTGGGAACGGCAGATCGAACCCATCCACATATGATATGCCAGAATGCTCGCGCAGATCGCGTCACACCGCTTGGTCGTCATTGCCGGCAAGGCGTGGTCCGTAGGCCCGGCGGACCGCAGCAAGACGTCCGCAAGTCGGGGGGATCGGACTGATCCGCCCGTCTCGTCATCGCACCTGCATTGACGGCATGGCCCGCTTTGGCGCCCGCAACAGGCGTCGGCTCGGCCGCACCCTATTCGATCGCGCGTCGGGGGATCGGACTGATCCGCCCGTCTCGTCATCGAACCTGGATTGATGCTTGCCGGCCTGACCCGTTCTGGCACCCGCAACGGGCTTCGGCTCGGCCGCACTATGTCGCCGTGGCGCTCGTCATGGATACGGTCATGACCAGAGTCCGTCCGCTCATCCGGATCGTCGGGTCCGACACGGCCCGGTGAGAAGCGCCCAGTTTCCCTGATTTATTCAGCCGTTCCGCGACAAACGAAACGAGCGGCCAGGACTGACCAGGGCGTTCCGAAATCGCGATTGGCAACTCATCGAGTATGGGATCTTCACAATCAGCTGATTTCGAAATGGCTGCTACTCGAGAAGTGAATCGTCGCTCGAACATCGGCGGCGACGACGAGCCGTACTCGTTGCGTGGCAGCCGCCAGTCGGCGTAAACTATTGGGTGCGAGCCACCCTTGTGCTCGCCATATCCCGGGAGCGAGCCCATGACGAATCACCGTGGCCTAGTTTCTCAGAGCCTAGTCAGCTGCGCGTTGTTGCTTCTTGCTGGCTGCGGCAGCGGCTCTAGTTCTTCCAGCGGATCTCAAGCCGGCCAGAGCAGCACCGGCGGGACGAGTGCAGGTGGCGGGAGCAGCGGGGGCACCGGCGGAACGAGCGTCGCCAGTTCGACCGGCGGTGGACAGATGGGCGGCGCAGCCGGCACCGGCGGTCAATTCGGTGGGGCGACCGGGGGCCAAGGAACCGGTGGGACGACGGGCGGGCAGGCGGGAAGCACGGCTTCCGGTGGCCAAGAGTCCGGTGGAAGCGGCGCAACGACCGGGGGCCAGGAGTCCGGTGGAAGCGGCGCAACGACCGGGGGCCA
>JAFGIS010000234.1 GCA_016929495.1 Polyangiaceae bacterium
GACGAACCTTGAGACTTCTCGCTTAACGCGAGGATCAGATCGTGCACCGGCGCACCTTCCTGGCGACTGGACTGGCCGCCCTGGCCACGATGAGGTCCAGCGCCACCCTGAGCCGCGGCAAGCCCCCCGTTTTGCACGCGCAGGCGGCTCCGGCCCGTCGGAGTGCGACCGCGACCCTCGTGCGCCGGCGTGCCGAGGAGCTTTCGCGCCGGGTCTACGAGCCTCCGCGGGAGACGCTGCCCGCCGTCCTGGCGGCGATGGGCTACGACGAATACCGCGACCTTCGATTCCGGCCCGAGCGCGCCGTGTGGCGTGGAGAGGACTTGGGCTTCGAGCTGCAGTTCTTCGTCTCGGCCTACATCTTTCGGTCGCCCGTCGAGATATTTCTGGTCGAGAGCGGCGCCATCCGGCCGCTGACCGCGGACCGCGACCTGTTCGACTTCGGCCCGCAAGAGAGCAAGGTGCCGCTCGAGGCGCCTCTCAGCTTTTCGGGGTTCCGCATCCACGCGCCGATGAAGCGGGAGGACTACTACGACGAGTTGCTCGCATTTCAAGGCGCCAGCTATTTCCGCGGTCTGGGCAGGAGTCATGGCTACGGCCTGTCGGCGCGGGCGCTGTCCCTGAACACAGCGGGGCCTGAACCGGAGGAGTTTCCCTTGTTCAGGAGTTTCTGGATCGAATCCCCGAGCGATCAGCAGTCGATCACCGTGCATGGGTTGCTCGACAGCGCCTCGGTAACCGGCGCCTACACCTTCGTCATCCGGCCGGGCGAGCAAACGCTGATGGATGTCGACGCTCAAATCTTTCCTCGGCGCGACCTGTCAAGCGTGGGGTTTGCCCCTCTGACGAGCATGTTCGTGAAGGATACGCACGACAGCGACGGGCCCTTGGACTTCCGCCCGGCTATTCACGACTCGGACGGGCTCGCGGCGTGGAACGGCCGCGATGAGCGCCTGTGGCGCCCGCTCGTCAGCCCGCCCGAGCTGCAGCTCAGCTGCCTCAGGGACCGCAGCCCCAAGGGTTTCGGGCTCATTCAACGCGAAAGGCAATTCGACGCCTATCAGGATCTTGAAGCGCACTATCAGGACCGCCCGAGCGCCTGGATCGAGCCCAAAGGCGACTGGGGCGATGGGTGCGTGCAGCTCGTCGAGATTCCAACCCAGGCCGAATACTTCGACAACGTGGTCGCCTACTGGCACCCCGACGCAACCCTGGTCGCCGGGCACGCCTATTCTATCGGCTATCGCCTCACCTGGTGCGACGACGTCCCCGTCTCGAACGGCTATAGGGTGGGCAAAACCCGTATCGGCGAAGGGTCGCGTCCAGGTACCGTCCGCTTTGTTGTCGATTTCCTCGAGCGACCGGACCTCAAGCCGCAGCAGGTCGCATCCGTCGCGATCAGCGATGTGCCCTCGAAGCCGTCGCCGGAAGTGATGCTCAGCTCCAGCGCCGGCCTGGTTGGCAAGCCTGTCATCCAGCACAACCCCGACACCGGCGGCATCAGGGCGACGTTCGAGTTCGATCCGCAGGACCAGAAATGGAGTGAGCTGCGGCTTGCCTTGTCCGTCAATGCCGAACCGGCGTCGGAGGTCTGGCTTTTCCAGTGGCGCCGATGACTCCCTTGCTAACCCGCTCTTAGTCGCTCGTGTCCTGCGGGGCGGCCCTTGGTCCGATCGCGATTTGCGCCGGCAGATCCCTGAAATGCAGCTCGCCATTCTGCCAGGTCAGTGGGCGGCCGTCGGCGCGGCGCACGTCTGGATGATGCGGCGACGGCCAGGGCAGCAGGAAACCGCCGGGCGGCTTCGCATCCCCGTCGACGTCGACGACGACATCGGAGCCCTGGCGTCGCAACGACATGTTCAATGAGCCATAGGGCGTGCGAAGCTTCCGCACCGCGAAGCCGGGACCGTCGAGCCATTCGCCGCGAAGCCCCGCCGCCAAGACCAGCGCCTTGTCGCTCTGGCGCTCGTAGACGAACATGTCGAGCACCGAGCGGATATAGTCCGATGCGATCCACGCATGCGGCATGTCACCGATGAAGCGCGGGCGCCGCGGCTCGCGGTCGACCACCTCTGCCCACTGGTTCCAGCCGTTCGGGCGCTGATCCTTGAAGAAGTAATCGAGCAGCGCATGCGCCCGCCCGGGCAATCCGAGCCGCACGAAGCTGCCGACGACGCGAAGCTCATAGGGTGTGTAGGTTTCCCATTTCAGCGTGCCCTCGCGGCGCCCCGTGAAATTGCGCCAATACTGCTCGAACGTCTCGCGCAACAGATCCTCGGGAATATCGCGTTCCGCACCGGCGGGTGCCAATGCGATGGTTGTGGACGTGGCATCGAAGTCGCCCAGGTCGGCAGCGCCCGGCACGTAGGAGATCCCGTGCACATTTGCGGCCAGACGCAGCGAGGCATGCACGTCGCGGCGGAACTCGTCGTGCGCTCGTGCGAATTGTTGCGCGGGCTCGCTCTTGCCCAGCGCTGTCGCAATGGCGACCGCGTCCTTGTAGCCGAGCAGCCCCCAGAAGACGTCCCAATACGAGTAGGCCGGCTTAGCCGCGTAGCCCTCGTGGCTGATCGAAGGAGGAAGCAGCCCGAAGAGCATGCGGCGCTCCGCCGTGAGATTGGCGGGCGTGCGCTCCGAGGCCCTCTGGATGTCCATATAGCGCACCGCGGCCTCCACGTTCGGCCAGACCGCCTCCAGCAACGCGCGGTCGTTCGTATAGCGAAAGACCTCCGCGGCCAGGAATATGAGCTGCCCGCTGCTGTCGTTCTCGGGGACGGGGTCAGCGCCGCGGAAGTCGACGCAGCAGGGAACCTTGCCGGTGTCGAACTGGTGCGGAGCAAACCAGCGCAGATAGTCGGCGGCGATGCCCGCGTGACCAAGCCGCACGAGCGACTCCGCTATCATCGCCCCGTCGCGAATCCACGAGCGCGCGTACGCACGCGTGCCGGGGCGCAGCACCGGGCCGTCGCGTGACATCAGGATCTGAGCAAGGGTGGACCGCATCGTGTCGACCAGATGCCGCCCGCCGGCGGGGACGTCGAACTCGACCAGGTTGAGCTTGGCGCGCCAATCGGCCTCGACCTGCTTTTGCTGCGCGTCGAGCCAGTCCCGGGGGGATCGGCCGCCAAGGTCCGGCTGCGTCGCTTCTCCCGCCAGGGGCGCGACGAAACCGACCGTGCGGCTCTCGCGCGGCGCCAGCTCCATCTGGTAGACGAGCGCGGCGGATGCGAACCCCGTATCGTCCGCGATGCGGCTCGACGCCAATGGCCCCGGCGCGAGCAGCCGTGCCGGATAGCTGCCGGACTCGAACGCCGACGCCTCGAAGCGGCTTGGCGTCGTGAGCGGCACGACTTTCGCCTGGCCGTTGACCCAGAGCTTCGTGCCATCCCAGTCGATGGACTTGATGGCGCTGACGCCGCCGGTGAGGTTCAGGAACTGCGTCGGCGGATTGACCTGGAACGGGCGCGCGGCAAGCACGAGCTGCAGGGATTGCGGCTGGTCGGTCGTGTTGCTGACCGTATAGCGCGCCACGAGCTCGGC
>JAFGIS010000020.1 GCA_016929495.1 Polyangiaceae bacterium
CTGCCTGTGCCGGGCTGGCTTGTCCGACCTGCTTCGCCAGGCTGCGGAAGTGGTCGTGGTTCCCGCGTCCGTGGCACGCGAGATCCTGGCCCGTGGCTCGCGCGACCAGACCGCAGGCGTGCTCACCCATTCGCCATGGCTGGAGCAGATCGAGGATCCGGTCATCCCTCCGAGCATCCTTGCTTGGGATCTCGGCAGCGGTGAATCGGCCGTACTGGCGTGGGCACTGGCCCACCCCGGCGCGCGCGCAGTGATCGACGATCTGCAGGGCAGGCGCTGTGCCGAGTCGCTCGGTATCTCGTTGCGAGGCACCCTGGGGCTCGTTCTTCGCGCCCGACGTACGGGCGTGATCGAATCGGCTCGTGAAGCACTCGACCGACTACGGGCAGGCGGGATGTACCTATCCGACAGGATCGTCTCCGAAGTGCTCGCGGAAGTGGGCGAATAGGGCGTGGAACCGCAGGTCGCTCATGAACCTGCTTCTTTTCCACGGAGGTGGGCCACTGGGCCGCCATGGATCGTGGATAGAATGGATCTGAGCTCGAAAAGCAGCCTGTGCAGTTGCACCGCGCGGGCTCCGGAATGCTCGACGACGCAGCTGGGCAGCACGCGCGAACGGCGGCTGCGCGAGGAGTCTGGGAGCACCTGCGCACTGCCATTGCTGGCGTCGCGCTCAACAGGCATCTGTTCGAACGGTTGCCGACCACGCTGAACGTCTCGTGTGCCGTCGGGCGAAGCCGTGTGGACGGCGACTGCGACCAGGGCGGGAAGCCGCAGTGCCCGGACCGCGATCGTTCGGGTCGAGGCAACGGGGGTCGCGCGGCTCGCTGCGGGTCTCCCCGTCCAGCGCCTCGCACCGCAAACCCAGCGACGCAGGTCGGAATCCGCCTCATCTTGTAGGGAAGTGTCATCTTGGCGTTTGCCGGCCGGTCAGGGAACAATACACGCCGGAGCGAAACCATCGCACGGAGCCAACGTCCATGTCCCGAAACCGAGTGCCCGGCAGGGCCGCCGCGAGGCTCTTCGGGTCCGCATGTCTGGGATCGGCTGCGGCATGCCTGGTCGCCGCGTCCCCTGCGGTTGCGGTCACCACGTTGCGGGTGGATCTCTCGACCGTCGTGCGCCCGGCTACCCGCGCTGCCAGCGGCTCGCTCTACGGCGTCACCGAGAAGCTGCCCGCTGACGTGAACGCATGGATCGCCCCTCTGCGTCCGAAAATGTTCACCAACCCGGCTGCCAACGTGCAGCAACCGGTCGGAGACGCCATCGTGGTCGCTGGACGCCTGGCGCCAACGGGCGCCGCGGTGACCATCCGTCTCGCCGACTGGCTCACGGGCTTCTACACGCTCGCGAGCATGGATGATTGGCTGAGCAAGATCGACCAGACCGTATCGCGCAAGAAAGAAGCAGGCCTCACCAACATCTACGCGTACGAGATCTGGAACGAGCCCAACCTCACTTACTCGGGCCAGCTTGCCTTCAACGAGTTCTGGAAGCAGACCTACACGCATATCCGCGAGATCGACCCGGGTGAGAAGATCACTGGACCGTCGCTCAGCCACTACATCGAGAGCTGGCTCAGGGATTTCCTGTCGTTCTGCAAGACCAACAGCTGCCTGCCCGATATGGTGGGCTGGCACGAGATGGGAGGCGGGAACCTGACCGGTACCATCCAAGCCTACCGCTCGCTCGAGGAGCAGCTCGGCATTGGTCCGCTTCCCATCAGCCTCAACGAGTACAGCGGGGCCGCCCGCATCGACGTCGAAGGCCAGCCAGGCGCATCGGCGCCGCTGATCGCCAAGGTCGAGCGCCTCGGCGTGGATAGCGCGTGCATTTCGTTCTGGGACGTTGCTCATCCGGGACGCCTGGGGAGTCTGCTCGCCACGGACAGCGACCCGAACGGCGGGTGGTGGTTCTACAGGTGGTACGGCGACATGAGCGGCAACATGGTCTCGACCACGCCGCCCACGCCATCGAGCGTCACGGCGCTCGATGGCTTCGCCAATCTGGACACGTCCGGCAGATCTGCGAGCGTGCTGTTCGGCGGTGTCAACGACGGAACCATCCAGGTGGTCGTGACGGGCTTCTCGGCCGCGCCTTTCTTCGGCGACAGCGTGCACGCTGTCGTCGAGCACACGCCGTTCGTCAACAGGACCACGGTGGTCAGAGCGACGGACACGGTCTCTGCGGACGACCTCACGGTCGCCAACAACCAGGTCACCATCTCTGTCACAGGCGCCAACTCGACTGACGGTTATCGTGTGGTGCTGACGCCGGTGGGTGGCGGCACGGGCGGGTCGGGTGGCGCCGGCGGCACGGGCGGCGGGAACACGAGCTCCGGTGGAATTTCGGTGACGGGCGGCCGAGGGAGCACGGGCGGCGCCACGGCGACCGGTGGCCGAGGCGGGCGGGGTGGCAGCGGTGGCAGCACGGTCGCGAGCGGAGGTACGGACACCGGGGGTCAACTGGCCACGGGTGGACGCTTCGCGACCGGCGGCGCACCGCCGACCGGAGGAGTGACGACCGGCGGCGTGGCCACAGGCGGTGTAGTGACCGGCGGGACCGCGGCCGGAGGGAGGACCGCGAGCGGCGGGGCTACCGCCGGCGGCGGCAGCATCGCTTCGAGCGGCGGCGGCTCGGGTGGAACGAGTTCGGACGCCAGCGGCGGCTGTGAAGATGGGAGCTGCGTCGGTGGATCCACGGGTGGTGCGGCAACTGCGCCTGGCTGGACCGCGCCTGAGAGCGACCAGAGCGGTGGCTGCGCGTGTCGCGTTGGACGTGGCCGCGGATCGACCGCGGCGGGCATGCTCGCTGGGTTGGCCTTGCTCGGGTTGGTCGTGGGGCGACGGCGGCGGGGAAGTTGTGGTTGTCACGGCATACAGGAAGCAACAGGCGCGATGAAACACCAATACCTGGAGGTCACGTACCGACGCGGCAAGCCGCTCGCAGCCTATCTCTATCTTCCGCGTCGCCTGGGCTCAAGGGTCGCCCGCACCGTGGATCACGGGCACGGCCTGCATGCGGACTTCGACGCTGATGGGGTGCCCATGGGCGTCGAGATCACCGCACCCGGCGCTGTCGGTGTCGCGGAAGTGAACCGCGTCTTGACGGAGCTCGGCGTCGATCCCATTGCCGCCGAGGAGTGGGCACCGCTCAGGGCGGCGTGACCAGGGGCTGGGCTCTACTCCCAGGCGACGTGCGCGAAGCCCCGGGAGAACCCTGGAGGAAACACGATAGATACGGCCGTGGTGCTCTGTTCCAGAGTGCCCTGCAGGGCCGGGGCCGTGACGATCTGATCGGCGCCGTCCGTGGAGTACAGGTGGAGCTTCACGTCCGTTCCCGGCGGAACGTAGCGCGCTTCGATGAGCACATCGATGGCATTGCCGAAGTTGAAGACCACGTCGGGAAGCTCGAAGCTGCCCGTGGGATCCGGAGGTACGGACATGTTGGCGATGCCGACGACGCGGATCGAGGGAGGGGGGGTGGTGGGGACGAAGGTGCGGTAGGGGGTGCCGACGGTCCGATACCAGCCGCAGTCCAACGCGTAGCCCTCGTTGTGGGTGAACGCCTCCAGGCGTATGCGGCCGGGGCTGTAGGAACAGCCGCCTGAGTTGCCGCCGTTGATTTCGAGCCTCCCGTTTCCGCCCAGCACCGGCGCGACCAAACGGATCGAGCCGCCTGCGCCTCCGTTGTACGGGTTGCCGTTCCCATCGCGCCCGCCATATGCTCGAATCGTACCCGAGCTGGAGACGGCGATGCTCACCGAGCTCGCGATGAGGATCGCGCCTCCACCTGCTCCGCCACCGGCAGCCCACCAGCCGTAGTACCCCTCGGTATACCCAGCGCCCCCCGAGCCGCCGATCAGAGGCACGAGCCACTGGTTCACTGTTCCAACAGCGTACGTGTTCGTGTTGCCGGTGGTGCGTCCCCCCGCCGGGACCGAATCCAGGGTGAAGAGCAGCTCCCTGGGAGGCTCGCAGAGTAGAGCGATCGCACGTATACAGTAGAGCTTCAAATCGGCACCCGTCTCCTCGGGCTTCGCCGTACGCAGGGCCGCACGGCACGAGCAGCTGCTGCGAGAGCTCGAAACACGTGAGCAGCCCAAGCTGTGCCTTCGCAGCCTGGGGACCCAGCCGAGATCGGCGGGCGTCCTTGCAGCGAGGATCCCGGCAGCGGTGCTCGTCTATCGGCAACGAACCAGCGTTGGATTCGACGAGGACGACGAGGATACGCTTCCTCGTCGCGTAGGAGTCGCAGGCATTGACCGGCCCTGTCCGGCTGTCGGCACTTGCGCCGAACTGGAGGACAGGGAATGCTTTGCCCGAGTCGTGCTGAACTCCTGGAGGCAGGCTGTGGGCGACAAGTCACCGAAATCCAAGGAACGTGGCAGGAAACAGAAGAACGCCGTCAAGGCCAAGAACGACAAGGGGAAGGCGGAACGGATCGCCGCGAAGGCCAAGAAGCTCTGAGCCGCGGATATGGCGGTGCACCAATTCGAGCCCATGAGCGATCCCTGCTGGCCGCAGCGCATCGCCGGTCTCATCGGGGCAACTCGATGGCCCGTCACCCCTACCGAAGCCATCCAGGCGGGTCAGCGCCTCGGCTACCGGTCGCCCATGGTGCGCATGATTCTTGCGGCCGCCGAAGAGCTACGGTCGCTGTGGTTCGGCAATGGTCAATGGCACCTACGCCACGCGAGCGCCTGCCCGGCACATTGAGCACTGTGCTCTATCATCGTACAATGGCACTGAGCGCGGAGCTCGGAAACGGTTTGCGGCGCGTATCGCTGTGGCGCCTGGACCGCGTTGTCGGTGGTCTGGCGACTCTAGCGCTTTTGGCCGCCGGCACGGGGTGCAAGTCGCGCGGCTGTGGTGCAGACGCAGGCGCCAGCGTGGAAGCGTCCCGAACTCGGAGTCAGGCAGAGCGTAAGGCAGCGCAGACGCCCTCCCTGTCGCCGCTCAAGGCGGACAGTTGGCTCGTCGAGCTTGCCGTAGAGGGTTTCGGCACGACTTCGGTGTCCGTGCCTTTGGGCGCGACGTCCCCCAGGCCGGTGCTCATCGCGCTCCACGGTCAGGCGGACCGCCCAGAGTGGCAATGCGGCACGTGGCGCGGCGTCACCGAAGCGTTTCCTTTCATTGTCTGCCCGCGTGGCAAAGCGGTCCCGGGATCGAGCCATCCGGTCGTGTATAGCTACGAGGGAACGCGCGCGGTCGCCAAGGAACTGCGCGGAGCACTCGAAGCGCTGAAGAAGCGTTTCGACGGCTACGTCGCGCCGAGTCCGGTCGTGCTCGCGGGCTTCTCTCTAGGAGCCATCTACGCCCTCGAACTCGCCAAGGAAGAGCCGAGTTTCTTCTCGCGCGTAGTACTGATCGAAGGGGGAGCGAGCGGCTGGACCTCGGCGCAGGCGACCTTGTTCGCTCAGCGCGGAGGCCAGCGGCTTGTGTTCGTGTGCGGACAGGACGCGTGCCGCATCCAGGCAGAGCGTGCCAAGCTCTGGACCGAGCGCGCGGGAGCGGACGCGGAGCTCATCGTGCCAGGTCCGTTCGGGCACGTGTGGGACGGACGCATGGCGAAGGGGGTGAAAGAGAAGTGGAGCCTCGTCGTGGCCGGGGATGACCGGTGGCGGCGGCCCTAGTGGCGTGTCTCCAAGACACGCCACACAACTACAAACCCGTGTCCTGGCTCAGACTGCGGGCATTCGCCGCAGAACTCGACGGCTTCGCCCCGGTCGAGGCCGTCGAGTTCTGCGGCGAATCACGGAGACAGGGCACTAGCCCGACGGGCAGCTCCGTCCGGGTTGGCACACTCGCAGGGCCAGTGGCACACTGTGCCGAACGAGAAGGCCCTCATTTCTCGGGCACTTCGTGCCCTTCTTCGGTCTGCCCCGTTTGGAACGGATGTTGCTAGCCAGCAGAACGCCCCATTCTGGAGGTTGTCTCATGTCTATGGAGCGATTGGGTCGGACGGGCGCGTTGGTTGGTCTCCTCTGGCTGATTGGATGCGGCGGTGGGTCATCACAGGGCGCACCCTCCGGCGGCACAGACACCGGAGGCAGCGGGGCCGCGGACGAGAGTGCGGGAGGCAAGGGCGCTGCTGGTGAGAGCACGGAGGGCAAGGGCGACGCCGGCGAGAGCACGGGGGGCCAAGGCGCCGACGACCAGAACACGGGAGGCAAGGGCGCCGACGACGAGAACACGGGCGGTAAGGGCGCTGCCGGTGCGAGTACGGGAGGCAAGGGCGCCGACGACGAGAACACGGGCGGCAAGGGTGCTGCCGGTGCGAGTACGGGCGGCAAGGGCGCCGACGACGAGAACACGGGCGGCAAGGGCGCTGCCGGCGCGA
>JAFGIS010000235.1 GCA_016929495.1 Polyangiaceae bacterium
ACGTTTGGCAGCGGAGGCGCCTTCCGGGGAAGCAGCGGCTCTGGCGCTGGTGGCCGGCTCGTCGCCAACACGGGCGGCGCGTCCGCTGCAGGCGCCACCGGCACAGCCGGCAACAACTGCCTCGATTGCCACACCAGGGAGTATCTGGACGAGAACGTTCCCGGTTGGGAGAACGCTCCGCCGCGATAGGCCCCCTGGACCGCGCCAAGGCTAGCTTTCAGGCCCGTGTCGGCCTGACGGCCGTGCGGCCGTCAAGCACGGGCCGCCGCCAGAAGCCAGTAGACCCGGGTTGCGCTTCATGTTGTCCTCGGCCCTGTGATGAACAAGAAAATGGGTTTGGTTGCGGCTGTGCTCCTGGCGGCGGGTTGGGTGTGCAGCTGCGGGTATTCCGAAGACGAATGGCAGGCGCAGCTCGCCAAGCAGCACAGCCTCGAAGCCAAGAACTCCGAACTCGAAGAGCAGCTCGCCAAGGCACGCTCGCGGGCCGACAAACTCGCCGCCGATCTGGAGAAGATGGGTGTTCAGCTCAACGCGGAGGGAACGGCCAAACAGGCCATGGCCAAAGACATCGAGCAGATGAAGCAGGCACTCGAAGAGTACCGCCAGCGCGCCCAGCTGCTCGAACGCATCAAGCAACGCTTCGAAGTGCTGCGCAAGAAGCTGACCAAGCTCACCAACCTGGGTCTCGACGTCAGGATCCGCAACAATCGCATGGTCATCTCGCTACCCGGAGATGTTCTGTTCGCTTCGGGCGAAGACACACTGCGCGAGGACGGGCAGAAGATCCTGGCGCAGGTCGCCGACGTGATACGCGGCGACGACTCGCTCAGGAACCGGCTCTATCAGGTTGCCGGGCACACCGACAACATGCCGCTCAAGCGAACCGCATCCGTGTTTCATGACAACTGGGGACTCAGCGTGATGCGCGCGCGGCAGGTGCTGGTGTACTTGGTCACACCGACGGACGCCAAGGCAGGCGGAGGCGGGCTCAGCCCCAAGCTCTGGAGCGCTTCGGGCTACGGCGACACGGATCCGGTGACCAGCAACGATACGCCCGAAGGGCGCAGCAAGAATCGCCGGGTGGAGCTGGTGTTGCTGCCTGACGTCGAAGAGATGCTGGACCTCAAGTCGCTGCTGTAGGCTACTGCCCGAGTGGCACGTCCGCGCGGCGCGTCCCCGGCGACCGCCGGAAGCGACGCGTCGCGCGACGCGAGCAGCATGCTATATTCCGATCCCAATGGTCCAACCGATTCCATCGCCGCTGTGGGTCGTCTCCCTCGACGACCCGCGCGCTCCGCCCACGGACGTGTGGAACGCCATGTCGGATGCAGAGCGGCAAGCGGTGCTGGACGCGCTGCCGTCCGAGTTTCCCGCAGTGGAAGCACATCCGCCGGAAGGGGACTTCCACGACGAAGAAGGAAGTCGCCTGAAACGCGGCCTCCGCCGCGTCTTCGGCAGCGGACCTCGCCAAGTCTACGTCGCGGGCGACCTCCCAGTGTACTATCCGGGCGAGGCGATGTTTTCGCCGGATCTGATCGCGGTTGTGGGCGTATCGCCCCACTTCCGCAAGGGTTGGGTGAAAGACGCGGAAGGCGGGCGAGGGCTGGATTTTGCGCTCGAGCTCATCTGGAGCGGCAGCCGGCGCAAAGATCTCGCCGACAACGTGACCAAGTACGCTCGTTTGCGCATCCCAGAGTACTTCGTCTTCGACATGCCGCGCCGCTTGTTGCTCGGTTATCGTTTGCAGGAGGGCGCCGCGGAGTACACCCCACTCGAACCGCGGGCAGGCGTGTTGGAGCTCGCGACGCTCGGGCTGGGGTTGATGGTAGAGGGAGAGAAGCTCCGTTTCCTGGCCGCAACGGCGCCCATCCCCGATCCCGATGAGCTCATCGCACGTCTCGAGCGAACCACGGACGGCAGCCTCGCTCGCATCCGCGAGCTGGAGGCCGCGCTGGACGCCGAACAGAAAGCTCGCGAAGCCGAACAGAAAGCTCGCGAAGCCGAACACAAGGCTCGCGAACGGGCGGAGGCCAAGCTCCGCGAGCTCGGAATCGATCCCGACCAGCTGTAGCGAGCGCCTTCGGGGCCATCGCGCGGAACCCGAGCCCCCGGGCGCATGGACGCCGGGGCCGGGGCCTCGGCGCGGAGGAGACCGTTTCAGACATCGGAACGGTGCCGAGGGTCAAGAAATGCATAGTCAGGGGCGTGCGCTGGAGAAGTCCCCTGAACCTGGCCGCCCCACATCTGTGACAGTCTTCTGTGTGTGACAATGTCGGAGCCGCGTCGTCTTTTCGCGGCATGGCGGCACTATCTTGCCTGCCGTTGGAGGTGTCCATGTTCTTGACCAAGTCCCGACGACTATCGGATGTGGGGCCGGCCCCGAGTTCTTCTCGCGGTCCGATGGCTCCGCGCGCCGTGCTTGCGGGAGCCGTTGCTCTCGCTCTCGTTGCCTGCGGGTCGTCTTCGGACGGCGGCGGTTCCAGCGGCACTAGCAGCTGGGGTGGTGCTGGGGGCGGAGGCGGATCGTTCAACCCCGGTGGCGGCGGATCGGTCAACGCCGGCAGCGGTGGCTTCGTCAACCCCGGCGGCGGATCGGTCAACGCCGGCAGCGGTGGCCTCGTCAACCCCGGCGGCGGTAGCTCGGTCAACGCCGGCAGCGGTGGCTTCGTCAACCCAGGCAGTGGAGGCACTGTCAACCCCGGTGGCGGAGGTTCCGTCAATCCCGGCGGCGGCTCGATCAATCCTGGCGGCGGCGGATCGGTCAACCCGGGCACCGGCGGATCGGTCAACCCGGGCACCGGCGGCTCGGTCAACCCCGGCACCGGTGGCTCGGTCAACCCGGGCACCGGCGGCGGCGGCGGGTCTTCAGGCGCGGGTGGTTCGACAGCCACGGGCGGCACCACGGCCGCTGGCGGCGGCAGCAACGGCGGCAGCCCGGGCACAGCCGCTGACCTGACCTGCACGGATCCGGTCTACGGCGCGGTGTCCATTCCGGGCATCCAGGTCATCTCCGACTTCGAGACCGACAGCCTCCTGCAGTACGTGCAGGACGGGCGCGGCCAAGATGCGCTGCCCTGGTACGCGTACGCCAGCGGCGACACGAACGATTCGACCACGAACATCATGGAAACGCCGGGCCCGCTCAACCCGCTCAACTCCGCGAACACGTTCGCGGTCGATCCTGCGGTGCACGGTCCCTGCAGCACCAAGGGCGCGCTGCACATCACCTCGCCCGGGCCGGCCAATTCCAGCGACTATGTCGGCTTCGGTATCGATTTCATGGCGCGTCCGGGAACCGCCAAGAAGAAGCTGGCCTACGACGCATCCAAGTACGCCGGCGTCGGATTCTGGGCCAAGTGCAGCAAGGAGCTTCAGTTCGCTTTCTCCAAGGTCGTGGATGCCGCCCAGGACGCGGATATCGACCCCTCCGTCGTTCCGAGCCCGTGTAGCTACTCGTCGGGAACGATCTGCAATCAGTACGGCATCAAGAACACGGTCATCACCAAGGACTGGTACTACTACAAGCTCTACTTCTCCGAGCTGCTCCAGGACCCGAATGGCTCGACCTTCACCAGCGGCGTCGACCCCACGAAGGCGATCGCGTTCCAGATCCACGTGAACCCGTTCAGCCCGCGCTCGGGCTCGGCCAGCGCCAATCCCATCGATTGCTACATCGACGACGTCCACTTCCTGACCGAGGCGGCGCCGAAGCCGGCGGCGGAAACCGTGACCTGGTCGGTGTCGGGCACGAAGATCCAGCGCAACGGGAGTGACTACAAGATCCGTGGCATCGTCCGTCCCTCGATGGAGTGGGATTGCGCGGGATTCGGCATTACCCGCGAGGACACCCAGCGCATCAAGTCCTGGCACGCCAATACCGTCCGGCTCGCGGTCAAGGACACGCTGTGGGCCGGCGCATCCACGGGCGGTGCGACGTGCAACGGTGCCGCCTACCAGAATCAGGTCAAGCGCGCGGTCAATTGGTATCTGGAACAGAAGATGGACGTCATCCTGGATCTGCACTACGTCGGCGGCACGCCGTCGTCCGAGAACGCGAATTTCTGGAACTCCATCTCCAAGGACGCGTTCTTCAAGGATGGCCGCATCATCTACGAGCTCTACAACGAGCCGACCGGGGACGTCAATTCGCTGCGTGACTGGATGAACAGCACGATCGCCACGATTCGCGGCAACGGCGCGAACAACCTGATCCTGGTGAGCGGTCCGGACTACACCTATGACCTCTCCGGATACGTCACGACCCCGGTGACGGATTCGGCCAACAAGGTCGCCTATGCCGTTCACCCCTACATCTTCAAACCCGACCCGGACGCGTGGAAGACGGCGTGCGCGCAGTTGCCGGTGGTCGCGACCGAGTTCGGCGATGCCAACGTGCAGGAGATCGGGCACACCATAGCCGCCGATCAGTGCGACGCCAGCATCTACTCGAAGTACATGAGCGACTTCGAATCGATGGGCATGAGCTGGACGGCGTGGGCCTGGATCGTCGACGAGTGGGGCTGCGGCTTCCCGCAGATGATCGCGGACTACAGCGGAACGCCGAACGTAATCGGAACGCCGGTCAAGCAGCAGCTGACCACGTTGAATCCGTAGCTACTTCGCGACGAAGTCACCGAAAGGGCCGCGCGCGGCACGTCCGCGCGGCCCTTGTCCTGCAGGGGATGACCGGCGGGACCGGCAGCGCGCTGTCCGCGCCCCGCGGTTGCCCCGGGGTGCGCGTGGGTCGCTCGCCTTCCGCCTTCCTTGCACTGTGCCACTGTCAGGGCGGGATCCGTGAGGTCCTTCGCGTCCGAAGCATCATGATTCCTCGATTCCTCGGCAGGTAGCGCCGAATGGTCTCCCAGTCCCCAGCCGGTGGTCACGTCCCGGCGGGAGGCGGCCATGCCAACCTCTTTGCGTGGTTACCGCGTCATGGGAGAAGAAGTCTGCTGTCGCCTACGGGTTCCGGAGGGTCTCTCGGGCGCCTCGCTGCACAGCTTCTCCCTCGAGGAGCCTGCGAAACGCCTCCGCGGCGCGCGACAACGCATACCTCTCGACCACGAAGCTCCGGTTCTGCTTCGCTCGTTCGGGGGTCGCAAGACGCCGGAGCGCATCGATGCGCTGGGCCGCCTCGTCCGAGTTGGCCACGACTGCCTCGACGGGCCAAAGGTCGCGGGCGCCTGGGCGATCCCACACGATCGGTTCGCAGCCGGTTGCCATGCCTTCTGCGACCGATACGTGGAAGCTCTCGAAATCCGAGGGCGACAGGACGAAGTGAACGAGCGAAAGCCAGTTCGGCACGTTGTCGCCCGGGGGGTCGAAGACCACGGCATGGCGCAGTGCCGAGGAATTGATTCGGCGAAACACCTCCATGTAGTATGCGACCTCATCGGGACGTTCGCATAGCCATGGATAGTCGAATGGATGCTTGCCCTTGATGCGGAGCGAGTAGCGAGCGTCTAGCCGCCGCAGCTCGTCGAGACAGTCGAGGGCGAGGTCGAGCCGTTTCATCGAGGGCGTGACCCCGACCATACCCAGCGCGAAGGACGCGTCCCCCGTCTTTCTGACTAGGCCGAATCGCGCGACGTCGATCGCGTTGGGCACGACGACGGTACGAGCCTGGTCCAGGTGGAATTTCGCGAGAGCCTCTGCGCGTTGGTGTTCGCTCACGAAAATGATGCAGTCGACGGCATCCGGATCCACGCTCACGAGATGGGACGTATTGATCTCTTGATGGTGGAAGCGGGCATAGAGGCGCTGCCTCGCGGCCTTGTTGTGCGAATACCACGTCAAGTTGCCCAGACACCACTCACAAAACACGATGTCAGCGCGCTGGAGCAGCTTGCGGGAACGAGCCTCGTCGTGCGTTGCGTGCCCCGACCAGCGGTCCACCTCGAAATCGAAGTCGCAGGCCAGCTCTTCCTGCAACGCACGAAAGAACTTCAAGTCGTGGCCCGCCACCAGCACTCTCTTCTTGGTACTTCCCTGTCCGCTCGGCGGGGCAGACACCAGGGCCGGTCCGCATTGAGCTACCCCCTCTTCCAGGTCATCGCGAAGCCACGCGCGGAGAGTCGCGACGCGCTCGGAGAAACGATGGCATCGCGCGACCTCACGTGCGCGTTGCGCCGCAACCTCGGCAATGTCCAGGTCCGCAAACGCCAACCGTGTTGCTCCGACGAACTCCTCGGGGGAATTGGCGTAGAGGGGGTAGTCCGCGCCGAGAAGCTCCTCGTGCAAGGCGTTTCGGTTGAGCACGACGGGGCAGCCGGCTCCACCGTACTCGAGGATCTTCGTGGAGTACTCGAGGGTGTCGTTCATCGACTCGCTGCGCCATGACAATGCAACACGCGCCGCCGCGAGCCTTTCTTGAACGTCCGCCCGCTGTATGGCCCCCACCCATTCGACGCCCGGCGTCTCCTTCAGAGCACGACGCATGTCGTCCGCGAACGAGGGCTGGGTGCGGTCGCTGTGTATCTTGTCGCCGATCATGACCAGGCGCGCGTCAGGATAGGCAGCCCGGACGTGCCTCCAGAGACGTGCCATCTCGAGCGTTTTCCACTCGACCGTGTACTTTCCGGCGTAGACGGCGATGCGTTCGCGTTGCGCGAGCAGCGGCACCTCGCCTGGATCCGGAATCACGGGCGCGTAGAGCCGAAACCTGTCATCGGGCAGGTCCGGTGCAATCGCGTGCCATAGACGCACGAAGCCGCTGGACTGACAGAGGACCTTCATCGAGTCGGCGGCGAGCTTACGGAGGACTGGGATCTCCGCCTTCGGGATATCCTCGACACGCTGCTGAATATCGGTCAGGTATAGCCACGAGCGTGCCAGCAGGTGGCGCACCGGCAAGAGCTCTTGCGCTACATGGTAGCCGCGAACGACGATCAAGTCATAGGGCCTTTGCTCGTCGAGCATGGCTGCAAGGGTCACGAGGTGGCCGGCCGACAGACGTTGCGTGGTAGTCCCGCGCTCGGCGAGAGCCGTCGGTCCGTCGACGACGGTGATGCGCGGACTCGCCATCAGCGGACCGAACAGCGTATTTCGGACAGGCGTCGCGGGTGCAAGGAAGTCGATCGCCAGACTCCCCGTCGACGCAAGCGCCAAGGCAATGGTCTGAGCCCAGACCGAGGAACCGTCGACCAAATTCAGGTCCGGAGCCGCGCAGATCAAACACCTTTTCGGTGCTGTCGCCTCGCTCATGGTTGGGACTCCTGCCGCGCAAACTCCGAAGTGTCGACACAATACACCTGAAGGGACAGGGACTTCAGGGGACCGAGCTGGGAAGCCGACAGCTTCTCGGCTCGAACGAGGCATGCATACTCGTCGAAGTCGCCGTCCAGGCGGAAGAGGTCCTCACGGCGGCTCTTGGCCCAACCGTCGGCAGACGGGACGTATCGGGTGGCGTTGACAAGGTCCAAGAGATAGTCGGACCCGTACTGAGCGCGCGAGTGGATTCGCCCGAACAGGTCGTACCGCGCGCCGGGGTTTCCGTCGCCTGAGAGGTGACGCAAGAGGCCCGCACGGTCCTGGAACGGCAGAACCTGGCGTTCGCGCAATGGGTCATGGCGTGTGCCGGACGCGTCGACGGCCGCCAGATCGAAGGCCTGCCAGGTCTGCGTTTGACGGAACGAGAATAGTCGGTCCAGGTCTCCATCGCTCTGCACATCCATCGCAATGAGTATGCGGGGCTCGAGCGCGCCGCAGCTCTCGACTCCTGCCAGGCGGCACAGCTCCGCGAGACGGTGAGCGTACGTGTGAGTCGCGAAGACTTTCCGAATCCCGTTCAGGGACCGCCGTCGCCACTCGGCGTCGTCCACGAGCAGCGTCTGGACTGCTTCGCTCGCCTCGGCAGGGCTGTCGACGAACCACACCGAGTCCGTTCCGAGGAGCCGTTCGATACCCGTGGCGTAGGTGGAGACCACGGGTGTGCCCGAAGCGAGCAGCTCGAACACGCGACGCGAAAACATCGTCGGCGAGCTGGAGACCGAATTGACATTGAGGAAGACCCGGTACGCTGCGTATTCGCGGCAGACCTCTTCGTAGGGAAGGCTTCCGCGCACGCAGTCCTCGAGGTCCTGAGGGAAGCAGAATCCCTCCTGTCCATGATTGCGGTCGTAGATGTCGAGCCCGTGCTTCATTGCCGCTCTGAGCAGCCACAGCATGGCGTTGGCGCGCGTCGCGTGGCGGCCGCCGTACCAGGAACCGGCGAAGCATGCCCGCTCCTTGCGACCAGCCAGTGCACGAGGCCAGTGCAGCGCTGGCTGGGCGGCGAATGGAAACGCATGGACGCGCTTGTTGCCGGTCGCGTTGTGGTAGTCAGGGATCTTCTCTTCGTCCGTCGTGAGGAT
>JAFGIS010000236.1 GCA_016929495.1 Polyangiaceae bacterium
CGACGGACCTGGGGTAGTGCTGGCCAGCGCGAGGGTGCTCCATCGCGCCAGTCTACCCCGGCACTCCGGTTAAGTGGAGACCCCATAACCGCGCAAATCTCGGACAAGCTTACCTCAACCAGAAGAAGTACGCTCTCGCAATCCAGTCATGCCGCGATGCCCTCGCCCTGGATCCAGCGCAAGCCCAGGCCCACAGGGTCTGGGGACAGGCCCTGTTGGGCACCCAGAAGCCCGAACACTTGCGGGAGGCGATACACCACCTCGAGGAAGCGCTCCGCTGCCTCGCCACAGCTGACGACCAGGACGCACCCGGACGCAACACGACAGTCGCCCGTCTCTACGATAGCCTGGGTGTTGCGTTCGTCCAGCTCCACGAGTACGACCCGGCTATCGCGTGTTTCCGCAGGGCGATCGAGGCGGACTCGTCGCGGGCCCGGTATCACTGCAACCTGAGTCATGCTCTGGAGAGTGGCGGCGACATTGACGCCGCGATCGAGGAGGCGCGCCAGGCCACCACGCTCGACCCGCACGAACCGCATGCGCAGAACAACCTCGGCTGCCTGTTGGCCAATCACAGATCGCAGTTCGACGAAGCTATCCAGTGCTTCCATCGAGCGAGTCATCTCGACCCAGCGCGTGTCTGGTATCACAGCAATGAGGCCATCGCATGTATGCGCGCCGGCTTGTATGTGCGCGCCATACGCGCCTGCTCCGAAGCCGTCGCAATCGATCACACGCACGCGAACGCTTGGACGACCCTCGGAAACGTCCTCCTCGCGTACGGACGGTGCAAAGAAGCGGCGGTCGCGTACCAGCAAGGCAGCCTCCTTTCCGGCAATGCCTTCCGGGAATTCATCAACTATGGCGAGGCGGCGTTTCGAACCGGTCTACTCCGTGAGGCGATCACACAGTACCTGGGAGCAATCGAGAAAAACCAGAATCCGTTGGTCGCGCATCTGAAGCTCGCCGAGGTCCATCTGGAACTGAGGGAAATCGACGAGGCGGTTGGCGCATGCGATTCAGCGCTGAAACTGCTCGCGGACAATCCGCGCGCGACAGGAGACGTGAGGGACTCGGAAGGAAACGAAAGGGCCTCGGGACACGCTGTGGCGGAGTTACCAGAGGCGCTCGATATCGTGTCTCTGCTGAGCGATGTGAGTGACCGCTTGCACCGTGCCGGCGCGCTCGACATCGCTCGCGCCGCAGCACAGATGGCGGCCAGGCTGGATACGGAGGCGTACCGGGGGAGGGTAGCAACAAGGCGTTACCGCGCGTTCTGCACCTCCAACCGCGTTGCCGAATACTCAACGCGAGGAGTCTTCGCGGTGGCCGAGCGGGAGTTCAAGCGAGCAACCACGCTCTTCAGTATGCTGCCTGAGCGCGATCCGCAGGAGTGGATTCCGTGGCTCAACTTGGCCAGTCTATATCACAATCTCGGCCGCCTCGACGACGCACGCCGTGCGTTCGAGCACACGCTCGCACTCAGACAGCTGCCAGATCCCGGCCGGGTGTACCTCGCGTTTGCGCAGCTCCTGCAAGATCTGGCGTGCTTCCGCGAGGCCCTCGACGTGATCCGCAGCAGTTGCGAGTCGGAGCCGCTCCTGGCCAAGGAAAGACTGCCGATCCCAGCGACGACGGGGTCTGCAGAGCACCTCCGCATCGCCGAGCGGCTTGTCGCACTCGAGGACCGCGTGAACGCCGTTCTGCGTGGGGGCGAGCAGCTGGAGAGTGCTGAGGACTTGGCGCTCCTGGCCGTGATCCTCCGGGCGAGGGGAGAACACGCGGCGGCGGCGCGGTTTTTCGCGAAGGCATTCGCCCGGGACCCGTCGCTCAAGATCCGGAGCAAGCGCCTTGGGCAAGAGTACCGTTTCGACGCCGCACGGGCTGCTGTACTGGCTGGCGCCGGCCGTGGGAACTCCGGGACCGCGCTCACGCTGACCGAGCGCGCGCAGTTCCGCCACGAGGCGCTGCGCTGGCTCGAGGAGGAGCTCACCTACCTCGTCGAGGACTTCATCCCACCGCGGGATGCGGTGCGCGCGAGCCAGCCGAACCGCTGGGCAGTGCTGGCGGAACTCCGCCGGTGGCAAGTGCACGTGGACTTCGCGGACGTGCGTGACGTCGATGGGCTCGGCCGCCTGCCTGCGGCGGAGCGCGACGCATGGATCGCCTTCTGGCACCGCATCGAGGCCGCCGTCGAGATGCTCGACGAGAAGCAGCAAAGGCCGGCGCTCCCTCTGTTTTCGCCGCTATAACCGACTGGCATAAAACGGGTTGTGCCTTCCGAGCGATGAGTCTGGCTGATGAGGAGCCTGACGATTCCCCGCTTTCTCTGCAATGCCAAGGCTCGAACCGCATTTCACAACGTTGAGGCGCGGTCCGCTGGGCCACCCCGCACAAGGCACCTGGGAACGCGCACGGCAACTTCGGATCGGGAGGTGCAGGATGATGCGTCAGCTGGTTCTCGTCTCCGTGGTGCTGCTGGGCGCCGCGTGCGCTGTTGCCCAGGAGGTTCCGATCGCTCCATTCCTATCCGGGACGGGCGAAGCCCTGCCCGCAGGCGATCCCGCCACGCGGATCGTCCCTGAAGCCGGGACTGACGGCGCGCAGGCGGTCGTGCAGGCGGCCTTCGGGAAGCTGCCGCTCTACTTCGTGGAGGACCGGCGGCTCTGCCCGGAGGGCACCGCCTACTTCGTCCAGGGCGCGCACAAGACCCTGTTCTTCACCCCGAACGGCATCACGTTCCGGCTGAAGGGCCAGGATCAGTCCTGGGTCGTCAAGCTCGAGTTCGTGGGCAGGAATCCGAATGGGGTCCTCCACGGCGAGGATCGCCAGGAGGCCGTGTTCAGCTACTTCAGGGGACCGAAGGAGGAGTGGAGGGCCGGCCTGCCGACCTTCTCGAAGGTCGTTTACCGCGAGCTCTGGCCGGGCATCGATCTCGTCTACCGGGGCACCGCGAACGAACTCAAGTACGAGTTCGTGCTGAAACCGGGAGCCGACCCCGGGCAGATCCGGCTGCGCTATCGGGGCGCGGAGAGGGTGACGCCGACCGATAGCGGCGCACTTCGCGTCTCCACCCGGGCCGGGAGCTTCGAGGATGCGCCCCCCGTGGCCTGGCAGGAGATCGAGGGCACGCGCATGCCAGTTGCGATGGCCTACCGCGTCGAAACGGAAGCAACGTACGGCTTCGATCTCGGCCCCTACGACGCCGCGTACTCCCTCGTGCTCGATCCGGCGGTACTCGTGTACTGCGGCTACATCGGCGGTAGCGACAGCGACTCGGGCACCGACATCGCCGTCGACACCGCCGGAAATGCCTACGTCACCGGGTACACGAGTAGCACCGCACAAACATTCCCCGCCACGGTCGGTCCCGACCTCACCCACAGTGGCTTGTACGATATCTTCGTGGCAAAGCTAGACGCAGCCGGAACCGCGCTCGTCTACTGCGGTTACATCGGCGGCAGTGGCGACGACATCGGCTCCTCCATCGCCGTGGACGCCGCCGGCAGCACGTATATCACCGGGAGAACGACCAGCACCGAGCAGACCCTTCCGGTCACCGTCGGACCAGACCTCACGTACAACGGTGGCACAACCGATGCGTTCGTGGCCAAAGTAAACGCCGCAGGAACGGGCCTCGTCTACTGCGGCTATGTCGGCGGCAGCAACGACGACCCGGCCTTCGCCATCGCCGTGGACCTCCCTGGGAACGCCTACATCACCGGACGAACAGCCAGCACCGAGCAGACATTCCCCGTCACCGTCGGCCCGGATCTCACATTCAACGGCGGCACGTACGACACGTTCGTGGCGAAAATCGACAGCACCGGCAGTACCATCGTTTATTGCGGGTACATCGGCGGCATTGCAACGGATTCCGGCCACGGCATCGCGGTAGACACCTTCGGCAGCGCCTATATTGTTGGGTCGACGGGAAGCACAGAACAGACGTTTCCTGTCGCGGTCGGCCCGGACCTCACGTACAACGGAACAAACGATGGGTTCGTGGCCAAAGTAAACGCCGCTGGAACGGGCCTCGCGTATTGCGGCTACGTCGGTGGCAGCGGCGAAGACTACGGCTCTGGCGACATCGCCGTCGACGTCGCTGGCAACGCCTATATCGCTGGGCGAACGAGCAGCATAGATCTCCCGGTCGCCGTCGGTCCTGACCGGACGTACAACGGCGGAATGGACGTCTTCGTGGCCAAGATCAACAGCGATGGCAGTACCGTCGTTTACTGCGGGTACATTGGTGGAAGCGCCCTCGACTCCAGCTGCAGCATCGCTGTGGACACTGGCGGGAGCGCCTACGTGATGGGTTACACTGGATCTACGGAGCCGTCGTTCCCAGTCACCGCCGGCCCAGACCTCACGCACAACGGTGGAAACACGGACGTCTTCGTAACAAAGGTGAATCCCCAGGGCACCGCGCTCGACTACTGCGGCTACATCGGCGGCAGCGGATCCGAGTTTGGCAACGGCGTTGCCGTGGATGCAGCGGGAAACGCCTACGTGATGGGTTACACTGGATCTACGGAGCAAACGTTCCCAGTCACCGCCGGCCCGAAGCTGACCTACAACGGCGGCGCGTACGACGCCTTCGTGGCGAAGGTCTCCGCCACCCTTCTCACGGGCACGGGCACGCC